>DATLBB010000136.1:0-6864 GCA_035527155.1 Sedimentisphaerales bacterium | reverse complement strand
CGGGTACACCACAGACGATAATGCACGGGCTGTAATTGCGATGACCAACTATTATTCGCAGTATCCGGTGTCTGACGCACTTGAGCTCTTCGATACATACCTGTCGTTTGCCCTGCATTCGCAAAACAGTGACGGGACGGTTAAAAACTTTATGAATTTCGACAGAACATGGCGAAAAGACGAACCTGCGAACGATGCTTTGGGCAGAATGCTGTGGGCGTTCGGAACGGTCATGGCAAAACCACCGAATCCATCATATTTGTCAATTATCAAAGACTGCTTCGACAGGTCGGTAAAACACGTGGATAAGCAGTACCCACGAGGGATGGCGTATTCGATATTAGGTATGTCCGATTACCTAAAGCAGTTCCCCGGCGCCAGTGACATCAAACGCCAATTGGAAATAGCGGCAGACGCCCTGGTAATTCAATACAAAGAAAACAGCTTTCCCGACTGGCAGTGGTTCGAGGACGTCCTGACTTATGACAACGCAGTTTTGCCACACGCGTTGTTTGTTGCCAGCCTGGCCTTCGATAACAAAAAATACCTGGAAGCTGCGGAAAAAACGTGTGAGTTCCTGCTGGACAACACTTTTTACGGGGAGCACTTCAGCTTTATCGGGTGCAAAGGGTGGTATGAACGCGGTCTGACAAAGGCCACATTTGACCAGCAGCCAATAGAAGCGGCAAGTACGGTCATGATGCTTAGGGCCGCTTATGATGCTACTCAAAACGACAGATTCTTAACACTCCAAAGGAAGGCCTTTGACTGGTTTCTGGGGGCAAACGATTTGTACATTCCGGTTTACAACTTTCGAACGAAAGGTTGCCACGATGGGCTTACACAGGACGGTGTTAATGCCAACCAGGGTGCAGAGAGCATGCTGAGCTTTCTACTGAGCTTATTGGCGATAGTGGAAAGTTACGCCTTAATCGACAAGGTCGAAGGCGGTAAAAGCGTTTCTTCCCGACAGGACAGGCCGACAGGGCAAACAATCACAAAACCGATACCCATAAAAAGTATTCCCGCAAAAGCAAAATCGGCCAAAAAGCAGGTCGAAAAACTTACCTGATGCCACGGGCCCTGATTTTGCAGGCATACAAAAACCGGGGCCGGCTCGGATTATTAGGGAAAGATTACAACACGAATAAATGGCCGATGAGCTTTTCTTTATGCGGAAACGATATAAGCAATAGTTGGAGGAAGCGATGCTCAGGAATTCAATTCTGTTGATTGTGTTTGCAGGACTATGTTCTTCCTGCGGGCAATATTCAAGACACAATAGCTTGTATGAAGCCGAGGTAAGCGGGACATTTTCTATCGTAGCGGTGGACCCCGCAGCGGGCGTTTGCGGGGCGGCTGTGGCAAGCAAGTACCCGGCTGTCGGAAAAATTGTACCCTATGCGAGGGCAGGGGTCGGAGCATTCTGCACGCAGCATTGGCATAATCCGAAATGGGGAGAGCGTGCACTGGACCTTCTTGCCAAGGGCCATTTGCCGGAGCAGGTTCTGGCCGAACTATTGGATAGTGATGCCCTGCGCGATAAACGCCAGTTGGCTATTATTGATATGTCCGGTCGGGCTGCGAACCGGAATCCCGCCAGGGCCGATACATCGGGCCTCTGGTGGGGAGCCGTATCGGGCAGGTACTACGCTTGTCAGGGTAACACGCTGGTCGGCCGAGAGGTAATCTTCTCTATGGCCAGGGCCTACGAAGAAAGTAAAGGAAGTCTTGCCGACCGGATAATGGCTGCTTTGATAGCAGGCGACCGTGCCGGCGGTGACCATCGCGGTCGATTGGCGGCGGGTATCCGCATTGCGAAGGAAGGTGTGAAGGGCTATTGGCTTGAACTATATGTGGACAAGAGCGATGACGCTGTAGTTGAATTAGCCGGAAAATATGCTGACTTGAAACACGAGGCCAAAGGTGAACGCTCTCAAAAGAAATAGCGGCGCACCAAATGACCCCCGCCAGAGAATTGCAGAGGCAAGGCGGTGAATTGCGCGTCATCGCTAACGAAGGGAGTCGAAAGTATGGTAAGACGTTTGATATTAAAGGGCATCGTTGTACTCGCGTTCGTGGTCATCGGCATTGTTGCGGTGGCGGTCATTGGAGTTGTTGGCTACTTCTTTCTGGCCCTTGCTTTCCCCAGGCGGATGAGCGTAACGGGCCGAGTAACGGATATCAAAGGGAAACCCATCAGAAGAGTCGAGGTGCGTGCTGTTCCCTTACCTGTCTATACCCCCCACTTGGATCACTCAATGGAAGCCAAAGACAAAGAGCACATAGCGGTTACAGACGAGAACGGCCGGTACCTGTTTAAGAGACTTGTCGCGAGCGGTGGCGTTAAAGAAGGGATGTGGGTGCAGGAATACGATATCGTGGCTAATGCCGAAGGCTATGCGCCCCAAAAGATCCGTGTGTGGAATGATTTTGAAACCCACGAGGACATTATTACGCTTACCGATTTTGTTCTCGAAGAAGATACGCCGGATGATAAAGTGGACAGCAAGCTGTTCGACTTTCCGGGGGACAGCTCAAGGACGATGAAACGTCCGGCAGCGGCTGAGGGCAAGCTTGAGTTGGTCCAATCCAGCGAGGGCGGAACGGGCTTCGTTTGTGCTAAATCGGGCGCCAAGTTTGTCGCCTGGGGTTTCAACTACGACCACGACAATTCCGGCCGCCTCCTCGAAGACTACTGGCACCAAGAGTGGCCGACCGTTGCCGAAGACTTCAGGGAGATGAAAGCGCTGGGGGCCAACGTTGTTCGAATCCACCTGCAGGTTGCGAAATTCATGAAGGGGCCGGAGCAGCCTAACGGAGCGGCACTTAAGCAGCTTGCGCGCCTCGTGAGATTGGCCGAGGAAACCGGGCTTTACCTCGATATTACGGGTCTGGGATGCTATCACAAGAAGGACGTGCCGAAATGGTACGATGCGATGGATGAGGGCGATCGATGGGACGTTCAGGCCCTTTTCTGGGAGGCGGTCGCGAAGAGGTGCGCTAAAAGCGATGCAGTTTTTTGTTACGACCTTATGAACGAGCCTATCCTGCCCGGCGCCAATAAAAAGGAGACCAACTGGCTGGCGGGCGAGTTCGCGGGCAAGCATTTTGTGCAGCGCATTACGCTCGACCTTGCGGGACGCACGAGAAAGCAGGTCGCCAAAGCGTGGATCGACAAGCTCGCCGCGGCTATACGAAAACACGATGAGCGTCACATGATAACGGTAGGAGTGATACCATGGGTACATACTTTCCCGAAAGCCAGGCCGCTCTTTTACTCAGAGGATGTAGCCCAGAACCTTGATTTCGTCAGCGTTCACTTCTATCCTAAAAGAGGCGAGGTCGACAAGGCCCTGGCGGCGCTATCGGCCTACGATATCGGTAAGCCGCTTATCGTGGAGGAGATGTTCCCATTGCATTGCAGTATGGAGGAATTAGGCGTTTTTATTGACGCATCAAACAAGATCGCCGATGGGTGGATTGGCTTCTACTGGGGCAAGACCATCGATGAGTACACTGCCGGGGATACTGACCTGGCCGGTGTGCTCACCGTAAGCTGGCTAAAATACTTCAGAGCGAAAACGCCTGAGACTCTCGGATTTTAGTGTTGTACGGAAGTAGTACAAAGGTAATAAAATTTGCTAGAATAGCCTTATGTTTAAAAATTACATTAGGTGACGGAAAGAATTTGTAAAGAAAAGATAGAGAGTTTTGTTTAGATAATTGTATGATGAAAAAAAAGATCGCTAATCTTGTACCTGAATTTAGAAAGCAATTCATAAAAGAAGATCTACCTGTTTTTTTATACCACTATACGTCTATCGAAGCTTTTAAAAGTATAATAGATAATGGAGAGATTTGGGCTACTGCTGCAAATTATCTTCTTAATGACCCCACCGAAATGACTCATGCTGAAAAAATCGTTCTTGAAACATTAAAAGAACGGAAAGAGCGTTTCAAAGAAGAGGGGCTTTATGAGCGTTTCGAAAATGTAATTAAAGGCGATAACGCTCTTAAGCAATACGTATGTGTTTTTTCCTTCACAGAGGAAGAAGATCTATTAAGTCAATGGAGAGAGTACTGCCCCAAAGGAGGCGTTTCGATAGGATTTTCTGGAGATAAGATTAAGAGGAATATTGGAGATGCTTGCATTCAGGATGGTACTTATGTTGAAAACTATAACGATTATATACGTGAGGCGTACATCTATAAATGTATATATGAGCCCAAAGAACAAAGACAAAAAATAAATGAGTTATTTGATTTTCTTCTTAAACATACGGATTTCCAATTGTACGGTTTTTTTTCGAAGATGATTCAGACTTTTTCATATTCCTTTAAACATATATCATTTAAAGAAGAAAATGAATGGAGATTAGTTTATTGGCCAGATGAAAATAAACTTAAATACAGAGTTAAGGATTCTATTCTAATACCTTACTTTCCTTTTTTGACTATTGATCACAATAAAGAAAGTATAATAAGTAAAATAATGATAGGCCCATCTCGCAACAAGGAAAACTTGAAAAATTCCATAACATCCTATTTAAAAAATTCAAGAGTTTCGCCTTTCATTGAAGAAGTAAAAATTACAGATACACCATATCAACCTCGTCTATAATCTGACAGCTGGAAATTAGGAACATACACGAATGGCGGTTCTTTAAGAAATAATCCCCGAGGGTAATTAAGGCGTCCTGTACATTTTTCCCCTGTTCCATAAGCATTTGTCCGTCTCTGGCGGATCCAGCATCTCACCGCGTAAATCTGCTTGCCCGAATCCCTGCATGTATTAGGCAGGGACCCAGAAAATACTCCCCGCCTGCCCCGTGAGATAGCGAAGCGTTATCTCACTGGGGCGTCTAATAAAAATCCAATATTTTAAAATTTTACTTTACACAAAACATTTCATATTGTATAATATATATCAAACTAATATGTTAAAATAAACTGATATAGGCTAAAATGGTCAATAATCATTTATCAATAATCAATAATCATTTGGCAATGGCTGCCGAAGCCCAATTTTATGCCTTACATCTTGCCTCTTGCATCTTGTGTCTTGAATCCTCTACAACTGTAGAGAGTTCTCTACAAATCAGCTCTTTATTATGCAAAACGAACCCAATTTCCCGGATGCGCAAATGAACGTAAACAAAGTATTAACAAGGGATTATGAAAATATTGCCAATTTCAAACTGTGTGAAAACAAAGCCAATTCAAAGCCAATCAAAGCCAATTTGCCAAATGCCCAAATGAACGTAAATAAAGCATTAACAAAGGATTATGAAAATAAATCAAATTGGGCACTTTTTGAAAACAAACCCAATTCAAAGCCAATACAAACCCAAACAAAGCCAATTTCAAAGGCAAAAAAATGCTGCTCTCCACCTTTTTGCTGTGGGACCTCGTGCGGAGAAAAATATGTTTTTTAAGCGTTTAAATGGGAAATATGCTGTACAATATAGGCCTTATGATTTGGAATTTTATTCTAAGGAGGCATTATGACAATATTCAAACATCTTGGGTTACCGGTATTGGTATTAGGGCTGTTCGTCCTAATATTTGCCGCGGCGACCGTCGTGCGTGCCCAGCAAAAACCCACACGTATCGTCGTCTGGGATGAACGGCAGCCGAAACAGAAGCAGATGTATAAAAACTTTCTCGGTAATCACATCGCCGAGTATCTGCGCAAGCAAAAGGGATTCTTTGTACGTTCGGTCGGCTTAGACGATCCCCAGCAGGGTCTGGCCGATAAGCTGCTCGAGGATTGTGATGTTCTGGTTTGGTGGGGACATGTTCGACAGGGCGAGATTTCGGTGGAGACGGCGAGGCGTATCGTCGAGCGGGTCAAGGCAGGCAAACTCTCTCTTATTGTGCTGCATTCGGCGCATTGGTCGACACCGTTTATGGTTGCGATGGAAGAACGGACAAAGCAGGATGCGCTGGGCAAGCTCACGGCAGCCGAACGCGCCAAAGCAAAAGTCCAATGGCTCGGTAAATCCCAGCGCAAGGCACCGAAGCGTGACGCCGAGTTGACACCCTCGGTATCATACAAAAAAGGAGAAGACGGCAGCACTATTGTAAAGATCGTCCGGCCTAACTGCTGCTTCCCGGAGTACGCGGCACATGGCAAACCAAGTAAAATGAAGACATTACTTCCGAGGCACCCTA
Organism: Sedimentisphaerales bacterium; assembly: GCA_035527155.1. Lineage (GTDB taxonomy): Bacteria > Planctomycetota > Phycisphaerae > Sedimentisphaerales > Anaerobacaceae > CS2-K091. Next base: position 687 of record DATLBB010000136.1, on the reverse strand, counting down.
TCGCTAAAGGGATTGCCCGCAAGTTTACTATCAACCAAACGGAGATGTACGGCGAGCCGTTTCATGTCCCGAAACCTGATGTGGTGGTCTTCGAGGAGACGTGGGAAGCGGGACAGAGATTTCGCAGCGGTGCGATATGGAAGCTCGGCAAAGGCAAGGTGTTCTACTTTCGCCCGGGGCACGAGAACTTTACAGTCTTCCATCAGCCTGAGCCTTTGAAGATCGTCGCCAACGCGACACGGTGGCTGGCAGGTAACATCCAAAAACGCAAAACCCGGCAGTGAGCTAAACAAAATCCCACGTGAAACGTGGGGCTAAATATAAGAAGTTCCTTAGAAGGTCGGCTAAATGAAGGTTGTTAGCTTTAACGTCAATTCCTTACGTGCCCGCCTGGCGGTCGTGCTTGGGTGGCTGGCCGAGTTCGAGCCGGACGTCTTGTGCACCCAGGAAACCAAGGTCCAGGACGTCGACTTTCCAACCGATGCGTTTGATGAGGCGGGGTACAAATACGTCTTCAAAGGCCAAAAAAGCTATAACGGGGTAGCGACTTTCAGTAAAGGCCAAATCTCAAATGTGAAGTTCGGCTTTGAAGATGAGCCAAAAGACGAGGCGAGGCTTATAAAAACTGAAATTAACGGTATTACAATTGTCAATAGCTACGTTCCACAAGGGTACAGCCCCGAGTCT
>DATLBB010000135.1:0-17658 GCA_035527155.1 Sedimentisphaerales bacterium | reverse complement strand
GGTTTTTCCCTTTGCCAGTGTTGCAGCCATTAGCACATTGGCTGTGCCGAGTACGGTCGAACCGAATGGGCCGCCCATAAAAATCTCTTTGCCCTTCAGACCCTTCGGTGCCTCGGCGATGATGTAGCCGTTCTTGAGATGGATTTTTGCGCCAAGCTCGCGCAGGCCTCTCAGGTGAATGTTAATTGGTCTGTCACCGATTGCGCATCCGCCGGGCATCGACACCTCTACTCTGCCGCAGCGGGCGAGCAGCGGGCCGAGTATGCAAATGCTGGCCCGCATCCTGCGGACAATTTCATACTCGCCGACCGGATTATCAATCACCGTCGAATCTATGAATAAATTGCCGTTTGAGTTTCTACTGACCTTGCAGCCCAGCCGGCCAAGCAGTTGCCCGCATACGGAAATATCAGAAAGATGCGGCACCGAGGAAAGAACTGATTTTCCGGCGGCTAAAATGGTCGCAGCCATTATCGGCAGAGATGCATTCTTTGAGCCGTTTATATTGACGCTGCCGGAAAGCCGGACCGGTCCTTCGATGCGAAATACGTCCATAGTCTATTTTCCTTGAAAAGAAGTCCCCATTTTGCAATACTTCGCACAATAGAATCCCAGATGGAACTAATATATTACAAAACAGCTTTGTTTTCAAGATTGCCGGATTATATCAATGAATACTTCTGAGATTATCATGGGCCTTGTTTTTTTGGCCGGGGCATTATTATTCGGCCTATGGCTGCTTAAAACATCTTTAGGCAGGGACGCTTTGGCCGATTCGATGCCTCGCCGGAATAATATGCGTCCTTTTCTGTGCCTTGTCCCGCTGTTTATCTGGTTTGGGCCTGTTCCGCTGGCGATACAAATTACAGAGAGACTGGCGGCGGATTTACAGGACTGGCAAAGAGCTTTCCTTGACAATCTTATCTACAGCATTGGTGCGATAGTGGTGATAGCCGTAATTATTTTTTTGGTAAGGGCCGGTTTCGCGCGGAGGTTGAAGGGGTTCGGCTTGAATGCAAGGTCAATCCACAAGGATTTTTTCGCCGCTTTTGTGAATCTGCTTTCTGTTTGGCCGCTTATGATGGCGGCTATGACACTAACGATATTCTCCGGCAAACTCATCTACGGCCCGGAATACCAAATACCACAACATCAGCAGCTCGAAGTGATAAAGGCCTATCCGCAGTTACAGCTTCGAATATTGACTTTTGTCGTTGCCGTCGTAATAGCGCCTGTGCTTGAAGAGATGATATTTCGAGGCCTTTTTCAAACGGTGATACGCTCATTTCTCGAAACTCGAAATTCGATCCCGAACCAAAATAGCCTCGACTCACCTCGTTTTAGTGCAGGACTAAATCGGGCCTGGCTTTCTATCTTAATAAGCTCCGGGTTCTTCGCAGTGGTGCATGGAAACGTAACACATTGGCCGGCACTATTTGTCTTAGGTGTATGCCTGGGCTATGCTTATGAAAAGAGCGGCTCTTTGTTTCGACCCATCTTTATTCACGCGTTTTTTAACGCAATCACCATAATATTCGTACTGCTTGAAGTGTAAGACCGAAGTGGCGTGAACACCGAATTTCGAATACAAAATGGGGAGAATTTTATTGATTTTCAGCCACAAGAAGTGTATAAACGAGTTACTTTAAGTACTTTGATGGAGGCAGAAGGTGATGGGAAAATGCAGTCCTGTTAGTTCGATTATGCAAGATTTTGCCAGCAGGTATCGGTGCGCACATTATGCGCCATGAAATATTAACCATTTTTGAAAGGGCAAAAAAAAATGAAAACGGCAAAAATGTTCACAATTCTTGTGCTACGTAGCGACCTGCTTCGCAGAGTAGCATTGGTTTTGGCCTTGGGCCTGATGGTCTGCACGGCTAAGGTCAGCGAAGCAGCGCCAATGGGTATGGCCTTTACCTACCAAGGGCATCTCGTTGACGCTGGCAGTCCGGCAGATGGGGTATATGACTTTGAATTCAAGCTCTATGACGATCCCAACATCATGGTCGGCAACCAGGTAGGCTGGGCCATCTACAAGGACAACCTTGATGTAATCGACGGCCACGTTGTTGTGGAGTTGGATTTCTTCCAGATTAGTATCTTCAATGGCGATGCCCTCTGGCTGCAGGTTGGTGTGCTTCCGGGTGATAGTGACGACACGATCCAGTACACTATCCTCGTCCCACGCCAGGAACTCACGCCGACGCCATACGCGCTTTATGCCAAATCATCCGGAACGGTGACGGTGCCGCTCGAGCTGATTGGGTCAGTTGCTTCTCCGGGCGCGGTCATCTCAGGCACCAACACCGGCAGTGGCCACGGCGGCAACTTTAAGAGCACATTCGGCACCGGCCGAGGCGTTTACGGCTGGGCCTCTAATAGCGGCTCTTACATAAACTACGGCGGCTACTTCCTGGCCCAGGGCAGCATTGGCAAGGGCGTCTATGGCGAGGCCCTGGGCAGCTCCGGCACAGGCGTCTGGGGCATGGCCGGTAATACCGGAAATTACACGAACTTCGGCGGCTTCTTTGAGGCCGCAGGCACCACTGCACGGGGCGTCTACGGTTATGCCACTAATACCGGCAATTACACGAACTACGGCGGATACTTTGAGGCCAAAGGCGACACCGGCCGGGGTGTCTATGGCGAGGCCACAGACATCGGCAACGGAACCAATTATGGCGGCTACTTCGTGGCACGCAGCAAATATGGACGAGCTGTTTACGGCAACGGGACAGGCGAATCAGGCCGGGGCGTTTGGGGCGAAACCTCCGGTAGATTTAGTGTAGGTGTTCAAGGTATGGCCTCAGGTGAGTATAGCTTTGGCGTTTATGGTAATGCCTCTAATAGTGGAGATACAATCAACTACGGCGGTTACTTTGCGGCAGCGGGCCTGGAAGGCCGGGCAGTCTATGGCAAGGCCACGAATACGGACGATGAATACACTCTTGTATCAAACTTCGGCGGGTACTTTGAAGCCGCGGGCATCATGGGCATGGGAGTCTATGGCGTGGCCACGGGCGAGGGTGGCTTCGGAGTCTACGGCGAACACACCGCCAGCGGCAACTACGGCCGCCTCGGCAGCGCCACCAGAGGTGTGTATGGCTGGAGTGCCGGTGGCAACGGCGTACATGGTGGCAGCAACAGCGGTTACGCGGGATACTTTCAGGGCAAAGTCCACATTACCGGGACCCTGTCCAAAGGTGGCGGATCGTTCAAGATTGACCATCCGCTCGACCCGGAAAACAAATACCTGCAGCATTCCTTCGTCGAATCGCCGGATATGATGAATGTTTACAACGGAAATGTGCTGCTGGATGAAAAAGGCGAAGCTTGCGTCCAGCTTCCGGAATACTTCAAAGCATTGAACCGCGATTTCCGGTATCAGCTTACAGCCATTGGCACACCAGCGCCAAACCTTTATATCGCCGAAGAGATTTCCGACAACCGTTTCAAGATTGCAGGCGGTAAAAAAGGGGCGAAAGTGTCCTGGCAGGTTACAGGCATCAGGCAGGACGCTTATGCCAAGGCCAACCGGATAGTGGTCGAGGAGAACAAACCTGCGGAAGAGCGCGGCTATTATCTGCATCCGACAGCTTACGGTCTGCCGGAGGAAAAAGGCATAGAGGCCGTGCATAACGCCCGATTGCCTGAAAACCGCCAAGTAGCGAAAAAGACAGATTGGTATTGAGTGCAGTAATTATTAAAAGGGTAAAAAAATGAAAAGGACAATATTAGTATCAGTATTGGTTTTTGTATTGGCCTTTGTTGCGGGGCAGGGCAGGACGAGCAAGGCGGTGCCTGTGGGAACGGAGTTTACATATCAGGGCAGGCTGATTGATGCCAATGTTGCTGCTGATGGCGAATACGATTTTAAATTCAGGCTGTTCGATGGTGATACCGTCGGCAGTCAGGTTGGCAGCAATGTAAATATAGATGACGTGAATGTGATAGACGGATATTTTACCGTTGAACTGGATTTTGGAAATGTATTTACGGCAGAAGCAAGGTGGCTTGAGATTGGTGTGAGGGCCGGAGACAGTAACGATGCGTATAATGTTTTGAGTCCTCGACAGAAGGTGACGGCGACGCCTTATGCGCAGGAGGCATATAATGGGGTGCCGAAAGGTTTTATGATTCTTGGGAGTACGAAGGAGGCGCCATTTGGTTACTCGTCTTCGGGGATTTCGGTGGTAAGTGGTGGCGAGGACATGTGGGATTTAAAGGCGAATATGCCGACAGCGCGTAAAAACGCGGCGGCAGCAGTCGTGGGGGGCAGGATATACGTGATAGGTGGGGAGTATGATATAGGGGACCGCTGGCTTACGGTTGTGGAGGAATACAACCCTGTGTCGGATACGTGGATGACGAAGGCGTCTTTGCCTGCGGGCAGGAGATTTCATACGGCGGCAGCGGTCGGAGGCAAGATATATGTTTTTGGGGGACAGAACTCGTCTTTTGGGACGGTGAGCACGACTTATGAATATGACCCGGTAGCTGATTCGTGGACAACGAAGGCGAGTATGCCTACCGGAAGGAGGTATGCGGGAGCGGCGGTTGTCGATGGTAAGATATATGTGATAGGCGGCCAGGATTCAATGGGACAGGCTGTGAGGACAAATGAGGAGTATGGCCCTGCGAAAAATACTTGGGCGACAAGAGCAGATATGCCGACGGCGAGGCAGCAATTGGGGGTGGCAGCGTTAGGTGGTAAAATTTATGCTATTGGGGGCTATAACGGCCGGCTGGAAAATGAGGAATATGACCCTGCGATGGATAGTTGGTCAGTTAAGTCGAATATGCCGACAGGTCGGGAATGTCTGGGTGTGGTTTCAGTGATTAACAGGATTTATGCTATCGGGGGGATGTCTTCCTATCGGATGGGTACCAACGAGGTATATGACCCTGAGAGCGATACGTGGTTTTCGAGTACAGTTATGCCGATGACGCGGTCGAATTTGGCTGTTGCTGTGGTTTATGGACGAGTATATGTGATAGGCGGAGATACCGGCGGGATAACGGCGATAGCTACGAACGAGGAATTCAGCCCTCGGATTGGGCTTTTGGTTTACATTAAGGATTGAGGCAGGTAACGAGCGTAAGATTTTTGGAGGTGAAAAAAATGAGAACGGTCAAGATTTTGGTGATTTTGGTAGTAGTATTATTTGGAAGGGTTTTTGTTGAAGCGGAGCCTGTTGGTACGGGCTTTACGTATCAAGGCAGACTCATTGACGCCAACAGCCCGGCGGATGGGCTGTATGACTTCCAATTCAGACTCTACAATGACCCGTGTACAGGCACCCAGCAGGGAAGCACGATTGATATAAACGACCTTGATGTAATCGACGGCTACTTTACGGTGGAATTGGACTTCGGCAGCGATGTGTTCAACGGCGATGCCCGCTGGCTGCAAATTGCTGTTATGCCGGGTGACAGCATGGGGCGCATGACTATCCTAAGTCCACAGCAGGAAATTACGCCGACGCCTTATGCGCTGTATGCCAGGAGCGCCGGAGCAGATGGTGATTGGACCATCAATGGGGAAGATATGTACGCTACGCCTTCCGGCAACGTCGGTATTGGGACGGTACCCACTCCGCGGCAAAGTTGGAGGTAATCACATCCAGCGGCACCGGCGTGCGTGGTGAAACATCAGCCAATGTTGGCAGTGGTGTCTCCGGGATTGCGTCCAATACCGGAAATGTCATCAATTATGGTGGCTACTTTATGTCCGAAGGTGGGAATGGCAGGGGTGTAGTGGCGGGTGCTTCAGGCAGCTCCGGCAGGGGCGTCTACGGCGTTGCCACTAATCCTAACGATGTCACAAACTACGGTGGCTACTTTACGGCCGCGGGCGTGTCGGGCAGGGGCGTTTATGGCTATGCATCCGCTTCGGCGGGGACAAACTACGGCGTATATGGCAGGACCAACAGCAGCACGGGCTACGCTGGTTATTTTGTGGGAGGACGCAACTATTTTGAGGGCAATGTCGTTATTGGGACGATTAGTCCGAGCTCTTACAAATTGTATGTGAATGGAAATGCGTACAAAACATTAGGAGGCACAACGTGGGCAACGCCGTCAGATGTCAGGCTAAAAGACATTCACGGCGATTATGAATATGGCTTGTCGCAGATTTGCAAACTCAATCCTGTGCGCTTCAAATATAAAGACGATAACCAACTGGGACTGGAATGCGGGAAAGAGTTAGTAGGTCTTGTTGCCCAGGAAGTGCAGAAGGTTGTTCCAGAAGCTGTGGCCGAAGCCGACAATGGTTATCTGTGTCTTAACGCCGACCCCATCATTTGGGGGATGGTTAATGCGATAAAGGAACTGAAGGCCGAAAACCATGAATTGAAAAGGCAACTGAAGGTAGAAACGCAATCATTGAAGCAAAGGCTTGAGGTCCTGGAAAGCTCGATACAGCAGCAGCGGCTTGTTATGGCCCGGTAGCGATAAGAACAGAAAGTACTGATAACTTCAAAATAAGTGCTTTTGCGGCATCTTGGAAAATCACTATCCTGCTCCATTTTTCCTTGCTTGTTGGCCTCAAGTGTACATAATTGTAATGATCGTAGACTTTTTAATGGGTGCAAAAAAAAGCGGAAGGTGAGTGAAAAATGCAGTTCCTTTTATCTGGATATGTGTAATATAGCGAGCTTCCTTGGTGGTTCTTGGAGCTGAGAATCCAAATAGAACTTTCGAAAGGTTGGTCGAATGAAAAAGTCACTTAAAATCCTTTATGTAGTAATGTCGGTAATTGTGGTTCTGCTCATTGTCGTCGCGATAGCGGTTAATTTATTTGCTGATAACGCCGTGAAGATGGCTATTGAATCGGCAGGGACAAAGGCCCTGAATGTGGGAGTAAGCGTGGGCAATGTGGACCTCTCAATTCTGGGCGGCAGGATTGGCTTTAAGGATCTTGTGATTGACAATCCGCCCGGTTACAACCACAAACGACTTCTTGAGCTAAGTGAAGCCACAATCACGGTAGAGACCGGGTCCTTGTTGACGGATGTTGTTAATATAAAGGACCTAAGGTTGGACGGTGTAAATGTGGTCTTGGAACAGAAAGGCATCACCGGTAACAACATTCAGGATGTAATGAAGGCGCTTCCCGCTAAGGAAGCCAAGCCTTCTAAGCCATCCGGGAAAAAGCTGCATATAGATAACCTCGAAATCACTAATGCCAGGGCCAATGTAAAATTGTTGCCTATACCAGGTAAAGCCGATACTCTCACGTTGAAACTGGCCCCTATCAAAATGACTGATGTGGGTGGTGAAAATGACGTCGATACGGCTGCCTTGGCCCGCAAGGTCCTGTTGGCCATCGCTGGAGGGATTGCCGAGCAGGGAGTGGGTATTCTGCCAAAAGAAATGCTTGGTTCTCTGGCAGCGCAGCTCAATAAACTTGAAGCTCTGCCGGCGGCTTTCTTAGACAAAGGCGGTAAGATATTGGAAACCGGAAAAGACGTTGGCAAGGACGCTGTAGAAGCCGGCAAGGACATCATAAAAGGTGCGGGGGATGCCCGCAAAGGGATTACTGACGGCTTGAAGGGTCTGATAAAGCCCAAGAAATAGAAGGAATGAAGAAATAAAGATATTTCCTCTGGCTCATTTTATTATTCTGTAAATTGGTAAAGGAGTGTGGCGATGCGTAAATACTGTGTTGTTTTAGTGATTATATTATTACTGTTATCTGGAAAAGTTTTCTGCCAAAAGATTCCCACGGGCAATTCAAAGGATTTTAAGGTAAAGACATGTTTGCATTCTGTCAGCTATGCAGGTGTGTGGCGCGGACAGGCAAAATTGAGTGTCGATGAGTTTCTGGCCAAAGCAAAGAAGCTTGGCTTTGACGGTGTGATGTTGATGGCTAAACGGCCTCACGTCTCGCTTTTGGATTATGATGCCGCTGCGCGAAAGGCGCTGCGACGCAGGATTGAAAACCTCGATCTCAAATTGGTGTGCTTGGCTGGTTATACGGATTTTACAGCCGGCGTTGATAAACCCGGAGTTCCTAATGTGGAAATTCAGGCCTGTTACGTTGGCGAATTGGCCGAATTAGCGCGTGATTTAGGGACCGATATGGTGCGTATATTCACGGGCTATGAGCGCCCTGGAATGGCTTTTGACAAACAATTTGCAATGGTAGTCGAAGGATTAAAGCTCGCCGGGCAAAAAGCGGCAAAGTATGGTGTTACCCTTGCCGTGCAGAATCATCACGACATTGGAGTCGGCCACGATACGATGTACTGGCTTCTCAAGGAGGTTAATTTGCCGAATGTTAAGGCGGCTTTTGATGCGTGGGCCCCGGCCTTACAGGGTTTGAAGGCAGATGAAATGAGAGCTGCCGTCTTGAAGATGAAGCCATTTATCGTTCACACCACTGCGGCCGATTATGTGCGTTTGCCTCGGTATAGCTATGAACATAATCTGACCAATTTTCTACAGCGTGACACTTTGATTCGGGCGGTCCCGATGGGAGAAGGCTTTGTTGATTACGAGACTTTTTTCAAGACGCTTAGGGAAATCGGATATCAGGGATATATTGCTTACGAGATGTGTGAGGTGCTGGAGGGCGGAGGAGACATCGAAAATCTGGATATAACGGCAAAGAAATTCCTCGAATACATGAAGAAGTTCTAAAGCGAAAACGAAGCTACATATTTTCAGTCCAGATTTGTTTGACTAATTCAAAGTGTTCTCTGCTTACCCTTTATTCTTCTTTGTTGTCATCTTTCTTACGAAATAATCCGCCAAGACCTTCTATTAGCTTTTTAGGTTTCTTTAGTGCTTCTTTGATTTCGCTCGGGACTTTATCGCCGAGCTTATCATCCAGGCGGTCTCCGATTTGTTTGTCTATCTCCTGTGCAAGTCTTTCCTTTCCGGCTTTTACCAGTGCCTGTTTAAGGTTCTCCTGCAGGTCTTTAACGTCAAACACTAAACGTGGTTCGGTGGCAGGCCCAACAATACGGATGGTAGTATTAAGGTTTTCTAAAACTCCAAGAGCTTCGGAGGTTGTTTTGGAGCTTAGGCCGAAGACTTCCTTCCCCTGTGCTTTGGCCTTCATATCGCTGATGCCTACGTTAATCATGAGGTCAACTGCTTCATTTGTGACTGTGCCTTCGAACCGCCCTGAAGCTGTGCCTTTCTCGAATACCAGCGCGCTGTCACCGCTAAGATTAGATTGTATCTTACTGAGGTCGAGCCCGTCAAAAGTCCCGGAAACCCGCGGCCTTTGCTCATCTGATGCGTAGTCGAACGTGATGTTCACAAAAGCGCCAGTATCGTGCGATTTTATTTCGAGTGTAACCGGCAGCTTGGCTGTTTGAGGAGAATCGCTTATGTTCTTCAGCAAAACGCTACTGTTGCCGAAGAGCTGTGAAGGTATTTCAACATTATCAAGCTTGATTCTTTTCGCCAGCACACGAGGCGATGGTGGGACAACAGCTCGGGCATCGAGGTAATCAAGGTACTTCTGCGGTATTTCCTCGGGCCCGGTTACGGCTTTCTCCTTTCCTTTTGGCAGCCATTTACTGAGCTTTTGTAGCCATTCTTTTACCGCCTTGGCATCTTTGAAATAGCCTTCAAGTTTATGTATGTCCGCAACTTCGATCTTAAAATCGCACGGGTCAAAAACAGAAGGCTTCCCTTCGGACTTAGCTTCGACTACTTTTCCGGGTGTATCCCGCTTCTGGTTAAACTTGACGTTTGAGACTTCAACATTATCCATAACCAACTTGCCGGTAAGCAGGTTGTACACGCTTGCGTCTGCTATGATTTTTTCAATAGACACCTGATTGTTCTGAGGCTTTTCTGAGTTGGTGACCTGTATTCCTGATGCGGACACGGCTCCCGTCAACACGGATAAATCAAGGCTCTCCACATTCACTTCAGCGCCGTTAGCTTTTGTCATAGTCTTCGTGGCATAGTCCTTAATCGTACTGTCTTTTACCAATGTTGTTGCAATTGCCGATACGACCAGCACCAATGCAGCTATCACCGCCCCGGCTTTACGCACAATCTTGGTTTTGGCTGTAAAAAGTGCTTTGGCATCTTTGGTGCGCTTGCCGATAAGCAGACGGTCCAAAATCCGTACCCAGCGATTGGAATACCATTTCTTAAATTGCTCGGAACCCTCTTCAAATTTCAACAGCATCCGGCGAAAGCTAATTACAGCACGAACCAGGAGCAATCCGGCGGCAAGGCCGATAACTGGTCCGACCACAATGGCCCCCGCTACGGAGTACCTGCTGAAATCCGTGATTCCTATAAGCGGTATCGATGCCAGTAGACTAAGTAGCGGTGCCAGATAATTCTGTACTGCAGCTCCTGTGTGAAACAGAACCGGCGCCGCTGCCAGGCACAGACTTTTTCCCACCGCTGCTGACAGCAAAAAAAGGCCGGTATGGATATTTAGGACTAACACAAGTATGACAATGGCGGTATGAAAACCGGACCAGCCGGGAACAAGTCCAAACCAGAATCCCAACGCCACTGATAACACTATAAAAACGGGTGAAACGCTGCCGCGGAATACTGCAAGAATTTTACGGATGAATCTCGGTAAAATCATATCGACACCTCCCGGCCACAAGCACGTGACCTAACTCATTTTATCCACTTGACATTACAGGTATTCGGCTTCGTAAGCCTCCACCATACCCGCAATTTACAATTTGGCTGAACCAAAATCAAGCCAATAACGTAAGAATTCTTGATTCTGTACCATAAGGATGTACAATCACGGACGTCTTATTGGTCTTTGTACAACATTGGCAGAAGGACGATTATTATCTTGTGAGTTTGTGGAAAGGTGAAAAATGAGCGTTATGTTCAATGCTTTTGAGATTTTTGAAATAGCCGAAAAAATCGAACGCAACGGTACCAAATTTTACCGTCGGGCGGCAGAATTATTTGATGATTCCCGCACTCGCAATATGTTTCTTCAATTGGCCGATTGGGAAACAACACACGAACAGGTCTTTGCGGACATGCGAAAGGAGCTTTCCGCACAGGGGCCGGAGCTGAGGACTTTCGAACCTGAGAATAGTGTCGTCTTTGATGCGCAGTCGATGGCCGGACTTGCCGTGTTTGGTAATATGATGGACCCATCTAAGGAGCTGACCGGCAAAGAGAGCATAAAAGATGTTCTTAAAAGCGCTATCGAGAAGGAGAAGGATTCCATCATCTTCTACACCGGCTTGGAGGCTTTTATTCCTGCCAGGAACGGCAGGGACAGGATTGGTGATATTATCAGAGAAGAGATGCGACACATTCGCATACTAAACGAGTCACTGGAGTGGCGGTAGTTTTGTTAGACGCTGTAAATTTTTCTCATCCCCTCCAGGGGCGATTTCTGCCCATTTTTCCCGATAATATATTTTTTGCAATAATTACGTCCTCTCTAACCTGGAAATCAAACATTCCTGCACAAATAAAATCGGCGCCGTTTTCGTATGCAAATTTGAAGCCGTCTCCGGGATGGATGGCCCCTGCGGCCATAACCTTAAAGGCAATCCACGGCTTGTTTACTTTTTTCATAAACTCAATAGTTTTTTCCGGAGCAGTGGACCAGATATTGTCGTTCTCCGGCTGTCTTTTGGCGGACCAATAATTGCCGCTATGTAAAGTTTTCATATAAAAATCGGGCTGCAATCCTGCTTTTTCACATGCGATAGGCACTTCTACATTATGTCCCCCGACACCTGCGATTGCTCCGTTTTTCTTAATGAAATCGATAGTCTTTGCGATAATGTCAACACGACCATCTTTGGCGAGACTGTCTCCCACACCACCCTGTATGTAAGCTCCAGTAGCTCCATTGTCAATGGCCATTTTTATATCGGTCTGAAAGTGTTTGAAGTCAGTTTTTGGGGGTTTGACCTGTGCAATCCACTGCATCTCGCCGCCTCTTTCGTTCCAATATTTTTTGAGAAGGCCAATGCAGTGGTTATCAAGCCGTAATATAGCGGTATTTATCCCGGTTTCTTCACATATCTCGAAAGTTTCCATAACTTTCTCGTCGGTGAAATAGTTTCTCAGCAAGGAAGATACGTAAACCAGGTCTCTGCTGTGAGCGAAGCCGCTGATTAGATTACCGCCGCAAATCAATCTGGTAATCTTCACATTACCAATCCTGCCCATCGGCAGGTTTTTCGTAGGGCCTTTTTGGGCCGGCACAGTTGGTTTTTTTGTCGCTCTTGCCAATAGGGCTTTCTCTTCAAGACTTAAACCTAATGCAGCAGTTGTGGATGTGATAATAGATTTCTTTAAGAAGCTGCGGCGGTTGAAATTTTCTATCATGATATGCCTCATCTTTTATTTGTTTGAACCAGTTAGCCTAAGTGTAATCATTATACATAATTTTTTTGTCTTTGTCGAGTGTGTAAAAGTACGACAAAACTTAGATGGAATGTGGCGTGCTGTTGGTTACTTCTGAGATTTAGCTTTGACGCGAGCGACAATTGTACGCTCCATTACACCATAGTTGTTGCCGCTGAGGTAGTGTAGCGTGTGGAATTTTTCCGGTATCCATTTGCCGTCAAATAAGTCTGTATCGGCTGTTGCTCGCAGGACTTCGCAAATCAACAAATCGTGCGTTTGCATTTTGAATATTTCTGCAATACGACATTCTAAATGTGCAGCACATTGCTCTATCAATGGCGGCGACACCATCTTTGCAGGAACTGGTGTCAGGCCGCTTTCTTTGAACTTGTCGATTTGCCTGCCTGTGACGGTGCCTACAAAATGGGTTTGTTCGAGCAGCTCTTCGCCTGGAACGTTGATGACTAATTCGTGATTTTGCTTTATCAAATCGTACGAATACCTGACATGGCTTATAGCCAACAGTATAAGGCAGGGGTCGGAGCTGTTTACGGGAGTTTGCCAGCTAAATGTCATCACATTCGGATTTTCCAGTGTCCCGGTTGTCACCAGGACAACACAGCCCGGCTCAACCAGCCATTTCGCCTTGCTCAGCTCAACTTCGTTCTTCATTGATGGCTCCTCCGGTATTTGGCCGGAACAAATACTTTTTTCTTCGTATTACTGATGCGTTTAATAGCCGAATTATTGCAGATATTCATTTGGCGCCTGCAAAGAATGTATGAGCTATCAGGCCGGCGATAGGTGGAAAGAAAAATGTGCAAGCCACACGAATAAGCGTGAATTTCCAGCCCAAAATTCCCACCTCCATCGGCAGGCGGGCAACCGACCATAACGACCACGCTGCTAAGAACGCGACCATAGTTCCTATACCGGCCCCGGAACGTAAAAGTCCGGCGGCGATAGGTAGACTAAGATATGGCCCTCCGGGGACGAGAGCGCCGGCTGCCGTACCGATGAATATCCCTCGTATGCCGGATTCGGCCCCGACCCATTTCGATATTACTTCCTGTGGCAGAAGGACCTGAACCATGCCGGCAATGATAAAGGCAAAGATTAGTAACGGCAGGATTACAACCGTCATATTCAGGGCTGATTTAATACCGCTGATGTGTTGGCCTTGTCCTTTGTAGTATCCTATGAAAAGAAATATGATTGCGAGTGTCCCCATTATTATTGTTGGAATCAACATTGCTGACTTGCTCCTTTTTTTATCCATATTTTCCCCGGCTTTTATGTCGGATAATTATATACTGACTGGATTATTGAAGATATATCTGATTGTAGTCAAGGAATTTATTTTGCCTCTTTGGCCAAATGGCCTGGGGCGATATTTGAGAGATTGGTTGGATTGTTAGTTGATTAGGAAAGAAAATACTGGGCCGGGTTGGATTCGAACCAGCGTAGGCTTGCGCCAATGGGTTTACAGCCCATCCCCTTTAGCCTCTCGGGCACCGACCCTTACACGCGTATATCTTTCTTCTACCCGTGCTTCTCGAATAGATTAAAGTGCAAAGGCCGCCCACTGTCAACACTTTCCTTATGATTTCACCGGAAAATTGGCCGTCTTCCCTTCGTCTCGCTCCTGCTTTTGCGGAATTGTCGCCCAACCTCTCGTTCTTGTGTGCTTTTGTCCTTGATTTGTGCCGGTTATCTTTGTATTCCCTTGTGATGTGTTCGAGACGCAGCAGCGGGTCGAATCGCTTGAACAGTTCTCGAAGTAAGATATGCAAAAAACGAGGTGGATTCCGAATATCCACCACGGCGACGGAGAACAACAGTTCATTGAAAAAAAGAACTCTCACGAGAAATGCCGTGGCGGTTATCATATTTGGCGTTCTATGCGCCCTGGCTGCTGTCTTTGCGCCGAATGGCGAACAAGGTTCCCAACCACCCCCCTGGTACGGCATCGTCCCGCCAGTGCTGGCGATTTCGCTGGCCTTTTTGACGCGAAATGTCCTCCTGAGTTTAGGAATTGCCATTGTGACCGGCGGTTTCCTGGCCAACGTTCCGCAGGCTCCGCTCAGCCCCGTCGCATGGTTCGAGGGGCTAAAGGCAACTGGAATTCTTGTGGGCAATACCCTCACGAGCAAAGCTAATCTCCAGATTCTTGCGTTCCTACCGCCTATCTTCGTGACGATAGAAATCGTCATCGCATCGGGAGGTTTCAGGGGAATCATCCTCTGGCTCTTAAAACGGGTAAAGGGCAGAAAGTCCGCTCAGATTGCCACTGCCCTGATGGGCGTCCTCTGCTTCATCGACGATTACACCAACGCGATAATTGTCGGCTCGATGATGCAGCCCATCACCGACCGGTTCCGCATCAGTCGTGAAAAGCTCGCCTTCATTGTCGACGCCACAAGCGCACCTGTCGCGGGGCTGGCGGTTATCAGCACCTGGATCGCCTACGAAGTAGGCCTTCTCACCCAAATTGCCGAGGAGCTAAGCATTGAAAGAAGCGGATATTCGATGTTCTTTGACGCCCTGAGTTTTCGCTTCTACTGTCTGTTGATGATAGCGTTTGTCTTTTTGCATATCATTCTGGGCCGGGACTTCGGTCCGATGAGGACCTCCGAAGAGCTTGCCGCCAAAAGCGATCCAGGCCAAAACAGCCGGGCCGGTCACCTCAGAGACGCCGCCGATTCGAGTTACCCTGCTGTGACCCGGCAATCCTCTCGGGCGATCAAAGCCCTCGTGCCGCTGGGCGGACTTATTCTGTTTCATATCACCGGGCTTTGGATCGATGGCGGCGGACCGGCCAAGCTCGGACAAGGTGGTTCGCTTCTTAGTCTGGTTTACTGGCGCGACGTCATCAGCGCCGCCGAGAACACTCATCTGATTCTCGACTTCGCGGCGTTATTCGGCCTGGCACTGGCCTTGCTCTGCTCACAGCTCTTCGGGTCGCTGCGTTTTTCCGTCATACGCAATTGTTTCCGGCGGGGTGTCAGACGGGCCATGATTCCCTTTGTCATATTGATTCTCGCATGGTCGCTTAAGAATTGCTGCGACAGCCTCAAGACGGGAGAGTTTCTTACGGCGGTTCTGGCCGGAAGGGTCTCACCTTATTGGTTTCCGCCGGCGGTTTTCCTCGTTGCCTCGGTGACCTCATTTGCCACGGGCACGAGCTACGGGACGATGGCCATACTTATCCCCACGGCTATTCCAGTGGCCTTCGCGCTCGACGGGAACACCTATGGCCTGACCACGATGATAAGCCTCGGCGCAGTCCTGGACGGAGCAATCTTCGGCGACCACTGCTCGCCCATCTCTGACACGACAATTATGAGTTCCATCGCCAGTTCCTGCGACCTTATGCAGCACGTCCGCACGCAGTTGCCCTACAGTCTTCTGGTTGCTGTACTGGCCTTACTCTGTGCGTACCTGCCCAGTGCCTTGGGCCTGCCGCCGCTCGCCAGCTTTGCACTGGCCGTCTTGGTTATGATATGCTTGCTTCTGCTCCTCGCTCGACGTAAAAAGGCACATTTGTGCTAAAGGGAATTTCCCCCGGATATGGCTCAGTTATCAACAGCCTAATCCAGCGCCATCGGAAAATAATCCTTGGCATTGTTGAAGCAGATACCCTCGACCATTTTGCCGAGCAAGTCTAAATCGTTAGGCAAGAGCCCGGCTTCGACGTCACTGCCGAGCATATTGCAGAGAATCCTGCGGAAATATTCATGTCTTGGATACGAGAGGAAGCTTCGCGAATCGGTCAGCATACCGACGAACCGGCTTAGAAGGCCCATATTTGAAAGCACGGTTAGCTGCTTTTCCATTCCGTCCTTCTGGTCGAGGAACCACCATGCCGAGCCGTACTGGATTTTCCCGGCAACGGACCCATCCTGAAAATTGCCGACCATTGTTGCTATCAGCTCGTTGTCCCTGGGATTCAGGTTGTAGAGGATTGTCTTGGGCAGCTCGTTTTTCTTATCGAGCGTATCAAGGAATTTACCTAATGGTCTGGCTGTCTCGAAATCGCCCATTGAATCGAAGCCGGTATCGGCCCCGATGGCTTTGAACATTCGCGTGTTGTTGTTTCTAAGTGCGCCTAAATGAAGCTGCTGGACCCAGCCGGATTCGTAGTCCATCAGGGCAAATTCAATCAACATTGCGGATTTGAATTTGAGGCATTCCATTTTGTCGAGGCGCTTTCCAGACCTTATCTTATCAAAAATCTTTTTGACTTCACTTTCGGTATAATCCTTGGCATAAACGGTCTCCAAGCCGTGGTCGGAGAGTCTGCAGCCGTTTTCATGGAAATAGTAATGGCGCTGGCGGATTGCTTCGATGTATGAGTGGAAGTCGGTTATCTCAATATCACAGAGGCACTCGAGTTTATCAATCCAGGCGTTAAGGGCCGCTAGGTTTTCAACGGCCATGGCTTTATCCGGGCGAAAGGCAGTATGTACTTTGATTTCAAAGCCTTCGTCTCGAATTTTTTTGTGGTACTCTAATGAGTCGAGCGGGTCTTCGGTCGTGCAGAGCAGCTTTACGTTGGCTTTTTTAATAAGGTTGCGGCAGCTAAACTCCGGCGTTCTTAACATCTCGCTGCAGCGCTCGTAGATTTTCTTTGCGGTATCCGGATTTAAAAGCTTTTCACCGGTGCCGAAATAGCGCTTTAGTTCCAGGTGTGTCCAGTGATAAAGAGGATTGCAGAGCGTGTATGACACAGTCTGGGCCCATTTTTCGAACTTTTCAAAATCGCTTGCATTGCCGGTTATATATTTTTCCGGTATGCCGTTGGCCCTCATTGCACGCCATTTATAGTGGTCACCGTAGAGCCAGATTTGGGTCAGGTTATCGAACTGATGGTCGGCGGCTATCTGGTCGGCCGGAAGATGACAGTGATAGTCGTAGATAGGCATCTTCTCAGCGTGTTCGTGGTAGAGAGTTTTAGCAGGTTTAGTTTGCAGCAGAAAATCTTCGGTAATAAATTCAGCCATTTCTCAAATCCTCGATTTAATTCAACAAAACCGGCTTAAAATTACCAGATTCTGTACCGCAGGTCAACCAGTCTTCAGGTATGTATTACTCGACGACTACGGCGGTGCCGTAAGCGAGGATTTCTGAGGCGCTTTGCATGACCATGGAGGTGGCGAATTTCACTCCGACGATGGCGTTTGCGCCGAGATTTTGGGCATCTTCAATCATTCGGTCGAGGGCCTGTTCCCGCGATTCGGCCATCATCTTGGTGTAGTCGGTTATCTCTCCTCCGACTACGTTTCGCAGGCCGGCCATTATGTCTCGGCCTATGTGTCGGGCACGAAT
>DATLBB010000134.1:0-22126 GCA_035527155.1 Sedimentisphaerales bacterium | reverse complement strand
CAGATATTTCCAGAATCTCAAAGACACTAAATTTTTTCTCCATTGCCGTGCCTTCTCAAAAAATCAGCCGTTTTTTCCTGAAAAACACCGCACCCGACCACGCAGTATATCGAATTTAGTAAAATTGTATGCCATTCAGGCCAAAAATCAAGAACAAATCCGCAAAAATATGGCAACTTTATGATGCACTTAGGCAAACTCAGAGATCCCATTCACATAATCCGGCAACAACGGCGGCCCGGAATTTGGGCGGCCTGGCGGCAGCAGGACCTCATTTTGAGATTGCCTGGTTTAGCTGGTTTTCGAAGACCTGGTAACTTTCCCGGCCGAAGAGAGCAAAGGTGACCTTTTCCAGGCCGGTTTGGCCTTTTAGATACTCGATGACTGTCTTGAGCATTATCTCGGCACATCTCTGGATGGGAAAGCCAAAAATGCCCGCACTGATTGCCGGAAAAGAAATGCTCTTTAGGTGGTTTTCCTCGGCTACTTTAAGGGAATTCAGCGTTGCATTTTTTAGCTTTTCATCTTCATTTCCTTCGCCCATCCGAGGCCCAACAGCGTGAATTACGTATTTTGCCTTCAGATTGCCGCCGGTGGTTATCACGGCACCGCCTACGAAAGTGCCCCCAATTTTGTTGCATTCTTCCTGGATTGAGGGGCCGCCTTTTCTCCTGATTGCTCCCGCTACGCCGCCGCCTAAAACCAGTTGAGCGTTGGCGGCATTAACGATGGCGTCAGTCTCCATCTCGGTAATATCACCTTGAACCAGTTCCAGGATGCGATTTTCGATATTGACTTTCACAATACTGCTCGATTATGTAACGCAGCAAGGCTGCAAAGCTGTCGTTGCCACCAGTGCCTGATTTCTCGGTACTTTGCGGACGCGTGCGGCGAAGTCGTCAACCTCTTCGGTTTTCTCGAAGCCGACTACCATCGCATCCACACATCCCAGGCCGAGCACATAGCGGACCGAGTTGTCGCGTTTCTCGTCGCTGTTGCGGAAGGCCCCCTCGCCAATCAGCTTCATCCCCACAACGCCCTTGCCTGCCATGTGCAGCTTTCTGACCACAGGTTCGACCTTCTCAAGCGGGCCGTCCATATTCTTGCCATAAGCGTTTATTCGCACGTTCACGGAATCGACCCACGGCTCATCTGCCGCGGCCTGCAGGGCGGGCAGCGAATGGCACGATACTCCATGCGCCCGGATAATGCCCTTGTGCTTGAGCTCGTCCAGGATGTCCATCTGCCTGCGCAGCTCCTGCGGCCATCTCTCCGACGCGACGCAGTGCAGCAGGACTACATCGATATAGTCGGTGTTCAGCTCCTTTAGGAAACGCTTAACGACGACGTCGGCATCTGGGCGTTCCTTTTCGGGTATGCCGCCGCTTCGCCACCACATTTTTGTGTTAATCACGTAATCCTCGCGGGGCATTCTGCTCAGTGCCGAGGCCAGGTACGGGTGCGTGCCGTAGAGGTCCGCCATGTCAAACAGCCGCACACCCCGCTCGTATGCTGTTTTAAGCAGGGCATCAAATGTATCTTTGCCTAAGCGTGTCTGGTTGGACTGCCGATTGCCGCCGCGCATGCCAGTGCCAAAGCCGACGCGAGAGACCTTAATTTTTGTCTTTCCGAGTGGGACGCGCTCATAAGGTTCGAACGTCCCGAACTTCTGTCTTGCTGTATCTATGCACCCCGACCCCAATAGAAGTCCACCCACCCCTGCTATCGACTTAGCTAAGAATTCACGACGTTTCATATCCATCGCAAGCTACTCCTCAATCTTTTGAATACGCTGTTTCCAGGCTGTCCTAATGCAGATAATCGCTGCCCAGCTACACCACTGAGCATATTTACTTTTCTGTAACATGATAAATGCGTGGCGGTCGTTGGAAATTGCTCCGCACCATCCCCAAGCTCGTCCCGATTTTTCGGGACTTGCTTGAGGCTGCCACACATCAAAGTAGATGTTACAGAATACTACTGTCAGAATACCCAAATCTTGGCTGTGCCGCAAGCGCTTGGGGCGAAATTTTTCGCCCGACCTTGAACTCCTTCGGGTGTAGGGGCCGATTTCGACTTTTCACTTGACTTATGAAGCTGTGCTGATACATTGACAGGCAAAAGTCGGCAGTATTTGTGGGCCGGCGTTTTCTAAAATACATGGAAAACGAGGGCCTTTAAGTCTGCCTTTATGAAGCGAAATCGGGTTTTCTAATTCTCAAAGGAGGTATGAACATGCCAATGAACCGTCGTACTTTTCTCAAGACGTCCGTGGCCTCCGGCATGGCCGTCGCCTTTCCCTACGTCCTGGGAGCCAGCAGAAACAAAAAGTACCGCACCGCGCTTATCGGCAGTGGCTGGTGGGGAATGAACATCTGTCGGGTTGCAATACGGTCGGGCCAGTGCAAAATGGTCGCTATGTGCGATGTTGACCAGAACCAGCTGGACCCTGCCGCCAGCGAGGTCGAGCGGCTCAGCGGCGACAAGCCAAAGAAGTATAAGGACTACCGGGAGCTTCTGGAGCGGGAAAAGCCGGAGATTGCTATCGTGGCCACGGCTGACCACTGGCATCCGCTGATTACAATCGCGGCAGTCAAGGCAGGTGCACATGTTCATGTTGAAAAGCCCATCTGCCACACCATTATGGAAGGCCGGGCAATGGTCAACGCCGCCCGCGCTGCCGGCCGGGTGGTCCAGGTCGGAACACACCGCCGCGTTTCGCCGCACAATGTCTCCGGTATGAAGTTCCTGAAGGAAGGCAGGGCCGGCAAAATCGGTATGGTGCGGGCCTTCGTACATTACGGAGGAGGTCCGGAAGCACCAAAACCAAACGAAGAACCTCGCAAGGGCCTTGATTGGAATATGTGGTGCGGGCCCGGCCCATTGCGTCCATTTAACACAAAGATACATCCAAAGGGTTTCCGAGGATTCCTCGACTATGCCAACGGCACATTGGGTGATTGGGGTATACACTGGATGGACCAGATCCTCTGGTGGACCGAGGAAAAGTATCCGAGGCGTGTATTTTCCACGGGCGGCCGCGCCATCAAAGGCCCCCCAGTTAATACAGCCCAGGCCCAGACGACGGATGCACCTGACCACCAGGTCGCCAGTTTCGAGTTCGAGGGTTTCACAGCGGTCTGGGAGCATCGGCAGTTCGCTGCAAATAATGCCGACAAAGGCGAAAATGTCGGCTGTTATTTCTACGGTACCAAGGGCATCTTCCACATGGGCTGGCTGGACGGCTGGAGATTCTACCCGGTCGGCAGAGAACAGAAGGTCATCCACGAGGAACCCAAGCTGCATGAACCCGACCAGCAGAACATCCCTGAGCTGTGGGCGGACTTGCTGAGCTGTATCAAGACGGGAAGACGACCAGTGTGTGATATCGAAATCGGTCACCGGTCGACGAATATGAGCCTGCTGGGTATGCTTTCATTAAAGATTGGCCGCAGTATTGAATGGGACGGCGAGAAAGAAGTAATCATCGGCGACCGCGAGGCCAACAGGCTGCTTCGCCGCAAGTACCGGAAGCCGTGGATTTATCCGAAGGTATAGGGCCTGCATTATACATGATATTGTGGGGCGAAACTTGGCTCTGGGAGCGTGCAATACGACGAGAAAATGCATTTGCACAACTGCACTTTGCCGTGAAAACGCATTCCATTGTCGCTACTGCCTACCCTGACTTCCACGTACGATTTTTTGCACCGTACGCGAACTTCTCATCGGCCAAATCTATCCCGTTTATTCAATCGTCCACATCGTCACCGTCTCCTGGTCCTTGATGAAGACACGATTGCCTGCAATTACCGGGTGTGCGTAGATAGGCGTTTCGGAGACCTTGATTTTGGCCAACTCTGCGTATTCCTTGCCGCTGGGCTTGAAGACGATCAGTTCGGAATTGCTGGGAAGAGCCATAATCACCGAACCGGCGCTGACAATGGCCGCAAAACCACCGCGACCGCGCGTGGTTGTGTCGGTCCAGGCCGTCTGACCGTCTTTAGCATTGATGCAGAAGAGATTGTTGCGGTTGGACATCCCGAAGAGCAGGCCGTCCTTAAGCACCGGCGTGTTGAACTGGGGCGCGAGCTCTGGATTGCTCCAGAGTTCCGTGGCGTCAAAGCCGCTACTCTGCTTTTCAATCTTCACGGCCTTCGTGCCCCGGCCCGCACCCGTATAGATCACAATTTGCCCATCGACTATCGGAGTGGCGGCGTTGTAAGCCCGACTCACAGGCACAAACGGAAGCTGCCACAGCAGTTTTCCATCGGCCGCGCCAATCCCAACAATCTTTTTCTCCGTCAGCGTCACTATCTGCTTGGTCCCTCCCACTGTCAAAAGCACGGGCGACGCATACTCTGGGCCTTCCTCCGCCCACCTCCACTTTTCGCTACCGCCGGCCAGGTCATAAGCGATGATTGCGCCGTTACCCGCGCCGCCGAGATGGGCGATTGCCATCCCGTCCACAATTATCGGCGACATTGCCGTGAAGAACCTGGGCACGACCTTCGGAAACGGGTCCTTTCGCCATACGAGTTTGCCGGTGTCGGCGTCAAGGCAGGAGAGGACCCCTCCGACGCCTAACGTAACGACTTTTCCATTCGCCACTGCTGGTGAGCTTCTGGGCCCCGGGTGCCGGGCGGGCGCTCCGATCACGGCCTGCGCGGCGTACTTGTCCCGCCAAAGTTCCTTTCCATCACTGGTGTTTAGACACAGCGTGACCTCATCATCACCCTGACGCGTGAAGACACAGAGCCTGTCACCCACGAGGGCCGGCGTCGCATCGCCGGAGCCCACCGTCACTTTCCACTTCTGTGTCAGCTCCTTCGGCCATTGCCGGGGTGCGGTGAAACCGCTCACCTTACCATTCCGGTTGGCTCCTCTCCACTGTGGCCAATCCTGCGCGAGGACGCAGCCCGCGCTGATTAGAATCACGCAGCCCACTATCATGGCGCTCGATTGATTTGTGTTTTTCATGGTAGCTCCTTTCAATTATTCCTGAGTTGATATTTCCAATATACCCATGGGCGGGCCCAATTTCCGCCTCCAACGTAGGTGAGCGTACCTGCGGTGTCGAGGCTCTGTAAACTACAAGCTGATTGACATCCGGCTAAAGCTGGGCAGCTCATTATAAACCACCTCCCAAGATGGCTTTCAATTCTTCTCTCACGTTTTCCAGTTTTTCTAATGGAGGTTCAATTTCGGCTTTTGTTTCCGGAAGCATATCGTTTGGTTCGTCTATTACAAAGGGCGTAATAAATACAATCAGCTCCTCGTTGCTTTCTGTAATGGCATTGTGGCGGAACAGGCCGCCGGCCACAGGCATGTCCCCCAATATGGGAATCTTTCGCTCGACTTTGCTGTCTGTCTGGAAGAGGATGCCGCCGAGCATAAGTGTTTGGGCATGCTGCACTATCATATTCGTGGTCGTATCCATCTCGGACCTTACACTCTGGCCACTTACAATCTCTGCTGTAAGCTGTGAGAGAATGACATTAATAATCATATCCACGTTGTTCTCGGGGGTAATACTGGGCCGGACCCGCAGAGTCATACCTACTTTCTCGTACTCAATCGTCTGTGTGGTTGTTTGCTGTGTATATCCCATCTCCGTCGGGAATCCCATCTTCTTACCTTTGAAGAACATTGCTTCTTCGTTGTCTTTTGTCCACAGTGTCTGTTGATTCAGAATCTTTGCGTCAGTTTTTTTCACTAAGAAATCAATCATAGCAGTGACGCTTAGGCCCGCAGTAATGTCCAACGAGCTCCCACCACCTTCTTCGCCGAATACTAAGGCGCCATGCTCTTCGAGAAAACTAAGACTGTTCGAGATAGTGATTGCGTTTTCCCCAACGTCGGAAAAGGCGCCCGATTTGAGCTGCAGCCCGAGGGAAGTTACATTACTGTGATCGATTTGCATAATGATTGCCTTTATCATTACCTGCTTGCCGGGTATGTCGAGCTCTTGAATCAGTTGTTCTATGTTTTCCATAAACTCCGGCGGAGAAAGAACGAGAATGGATTTAGTGCGAGGGTCGGGAATAAAACGAATCCTGCCTATGACGTTGCTTATAGGCTGCTCATCGATGCTCTGGCGTCCGGTGGTCCACCAGGGCCTGTAGGGCTCCTGGCTGGTGGTGTCCTGGGCGGTTTGATTGGAGCTTGTTCCACTGTCTGCTTCCATGGAGTACTCGGATAATCCCCTGTCACTACGCTGAATTGTGGCAGTAGTGCCCGGCTCGTTGAACAGGGCATTTAGACGCTCAGATAAGTCTTCGGGATTTGCGTACTTGAGCGTTATGACCTTGGGCACTTCGCCCATCTCCGCCTTGTCAAGGTCTCGTATCAACGCCTCAACAACATCGTATGCCTCGGCAATCTTGCTTATTACAATTATCTTCTTTGTGCCCGGGACAGACTCAAAGGTCAATTGTCCGTAAAGCGGCCCGACAATTTTTTGCTTCTCCTCTGTTCTGCCGTAGATAATATCATAAATGGACAGTCCTCTTCCGCTCGTACTCTCGCTGAAAAGCGTCGCCAGCAGGTCAGCCATTTGAACAGGGTCGGTATTGCGCAGCTCAATTATTCTTGGCTTGACTGCATTCACATCTAACGGAGCGTCCCATTCTTTTATCTGCTCTGCGATTTTTATCATATTCTCCTTAGAGGCAATCACCGTTACCTGCTTGAGTGAAACGTATGAGATTACCTTGACCTTCTCAGACGAGGTCTCTGAACTGCTCCGCGAACGAGACGACCAGGGAGAGTAATATGGACTATATCTGCTGCTGCTGCTTTGCATACCTTCTTCATATAGCTCCTCAATATTTGCCTTGATTTGGTCGGGGTCGGCATATTTGAGTTTGAAATGCCCTGTCTCGAACTGGCCCGGAGGAACATCTATCTCCTGTATCATTTTCTTGACAATCTCGCGCAGGTCTTCTCTGCCGAAGATGATAACCTGTTTTGTGTTAGGGAGGGGCTCAATAAGGATGCTTGGCAGGAATTCCATTCCTGGCAGGTCCCTGAATCCGTCACCCACACTGTCTTCGATTTCCCGGGGGTCAGCATATCTTAGTTGAACTACCTCGTATTCCGACTGTACCGGCTCTTTCATGTCAAGTTTTTTTATCCACTCTTCGATTTGTTTCATATCTTCGGCCGAGGCTTTGGCAATTATCCACTTGCGCCTTGACTCGGGGATAAGCACGACCGGTCCCCTTGTTGAACCAATGACAACCGAGGTTGCCACACCCTTGGAATCGGTTTTTTTAGCTGAACTGCTTGGAGTAGGAGGCCTACTCGAAGACGAGGAGCTGCTGCTTCGACGGTCCCTTTCACTCCTGCCGAAACCACTATAGCGACTGCTATATCCCTCGCTCTCACCTAATAGTATCTTCAACATCTGAACAATCTCGGAAGGGTCGCCAAATTCAACGGGGATGATCTTGGTCACGGTCTGCTCGGCTTCGGGCACATCAAACTGCTCGATGATGCGCTCAATGCGCATAAGATTCTCAACCGTATCAATCACCAAGAGCTGGCCGGTAGTTTCATCAGCGCTGACATAGCCATAGTCGCCAATCAAAGGCTCAACAACCTGTGCCATCTGAGCAGGGGCGTAATTAACAAGCTTAAAGAACTTCTGGACCACCTGCTTTTTATTTTCAATCATTGCAAGAGCATAATCAGCCTGTACGGTAGGGACGGGGCCGAGTATTATATCTTTAATAGGCTTTAGTTCAATCACGTTGTCGGTCTGTTCGGCAACAATGCCCTTTGCACGCAAGGCAGTGTAAATCATCACAATAGCCTGGCTTCTCGGCAGCTTCTTTGTCGAGTATATGGTTATTTTCTCCTTCAGTGCATCATCGGACGGAATAATCACCTTGTCGGTCCACTCAGCAAGTTTCATAACAATGTCCTTCATCTGCACATCTTTAAGATTTATGGACTCCATTATCTTGTTCGGGTCGACCGGTTCGCTCGGCTCGTTCGGCTCGCTCGGAGCATTTGGGTCGTTTGGGTCCATTACTCGCTCTCTGTCGCCTCGTGGCCGTCTTCCGCCCGGGCCCCGTTCATCATCCCGTCCGCGGCCGCCAAATCTTTCGCGCATTTGGGCCCTGGCTTGTTCTCTTTCTTCCTCAGACATATTCTCAAATCTTTCCCTCATACTCTCTCTTTCTTCAGAAGAGAGGCGAGGCCTACCCGTCCTGTCTCCCCGGTCAGACATTGGCCTTCTCTCCGGCCGTTCTCTTTCAGGTTCATTCGAGTCGGCTGGCTTTTCGGCCTCGGTGGTTTTCTCGGTTGCATTTGGGTCACTCGGCTTCTGGGCCTCACCGGATTTGTTGGTCTCAGGGTCTGCTTTGGATTCAGCGGCCCCTTTTGCGAGATTGACCTTTAAGATATAAGAGCCGACCCCAAAAACAATGAGGGCCACAACAACAACTGTTACCGACAATGTTATTCTTGTTCGTTTCAATTTACTCACCTCACTTTAATCATTTCCTTGCCTTGTGGCGTTAAACCTTTCACGCATTTTATCCCTAAACTCTTGTCTTTCTTCCTCGGACATATCCTTCCACCTTTTCTTTGTCTGCATAAGTTCCTCTCGAAATCTCGCATCTTCCTGTGGTGGCCGGGCTCGTAATCTGCTGCCGGCTTCTCGCCGCCGGGCGTCAAACATTTCGAGCATTTTAGCTCTAAACTCTTGCCTCTCCGCCTCCGACATATTCGCCCATCGCAGCTTTATATCCTCTATTTGTTCTCCCAATTGCGTTCTTTGTTCAGGAGAGATAGTACGAGTCCTCCGCCGGCTTTCATGTGGCGGCCTCGGCCTTATCTCGGCCTCCTTCGTTTTCAGTTCAGTGACAGCTCTTGGTGCAGCAACTGATTCAACAGTTCTTCTTTGTTGCCTGACTTTTCGAATGTAGAAACCGAACCCAAAAGCAGAAAGAAGCACCACAGGAAGCAGCACAGCCACGACTATTACTGATATGATTGTGCTCGACTGTTTCATATTTTTCCCCATAGCTCAATAATTTTAATCCCGTCCGCCACGGCCACCTCGTCTGCCGCCGCCCGGTCCCCGGTCGCCACCTCGTTCCCGGCCGCCGCCAGATCCCCGGCCGCCAAATCTTTCACGCATTTCGGCCCTGACCCTTTCCCTTTCTTCCGGAGACATATTCTCGAATCTTTCTCTCATTGCGGCCCTGTCTCCCCCAAACCTGCCCATGCCTTCACTTGCCTCTTGCTGAACTTGAACCATCTCAGGCCGTCCTTTTTCCTCTGCTTTAGCTACCGAGCCTCCGGGCTTCGGCGGCCCCGGACGTGAAGAAGACTCAGCCTCAATCGGGAGAAAGACTTTTTCCGTACCATTCCACGCGATCTTGACTTGCGTAGGTTCGATTGCCACAATGTTCGCATCCCCTACCTTGTCACCGGCTTTGTACCATTTGCCGTTTATCAGCGCCTCATCGCCCAATATGCCCGACACTTGCTTTACAGGGTGCTGCTTCGGCGGAGGCGGTGCGAACAAATTATTTTTCTTCAATTTGTCAGCAATTGCCCCGGATTGGGCAAGATATTTCTCCATATCGTTGGCATCCGGCTTACTTAGCGCAACAGCTCTTCGAACCGACTTCTCTGCTCTGGCTGGGGCAGCTAAAAAGCCTGTCACCTTGATTACAATCAGAACGACCATAACCGCTGAAACGCCAAGCAATCCAACCGAGACAATTTCCTTTTTATCTTTTGTATGATTGTTGTTTAAATCATTAAGTTTCATAAGCCATCCTTTCTTACTTAACTAAAGTTGATACTGTTAAATCCAGCTTGACGTCCTGCCGTTTCTTTTCGTCGCATTCTATTTTGAACTCTTCTATCCCGACCAGATAGGGATTTTCCTTCAGGCCTGCAAGTAAGTCGAGTACCTGTCCGAACCCGCACTTGGCACTACATTTCAAACGCAATAACTGATAGCCGGCCACGCCCGACTTTACAGCAGGCAGAACCTGCAGAGGGTCACTTTTTATTCCCGCCTTACGTAATTGTTCATTAAATTTATCTCTGAACAGATACTTCTGTGCCTCTTCCTTCTCCGGCATCTCAAACACAGGCACAATTGACGTCAAGCCCGCTCGCCTCGCCCCGCTAATATCGATTGTCTCTAATTTGTTTTCTATCCCGGCGCGCGAGTCTCGCACTTTCTTCCAATGGCCAAGCCACTGGGTCGCAAATGCGAAACCCACGATAGCTATTGCACAGATAGCGCCAAACTTCAGCGTTCGTTTCTCTTTTTGGCCTAATCTCTTCATCATAATTTCTCTAATCCGTTACAAGTAAAAGGCCTGGGCCATCTGCTCACCAACGGCAGGGGGCTAAGGCCCTGGTCTTTACCTATCTCCGAGTCCTCAGATTTTTGGTAAAATTCTTGTAATGAAAAGTTATAGTGAATTCGACTTTCTTAGTTTTGCTGTTCGGTGTTGCACTTTTTATGTTTACATCCGTTATACCTTTTTTGCTCAGCAGGCTTTTTTGAAATTTGTACATCTGCTCAGCGTCTTTTGTCTGCCCACTCATGCTCGCGAGCCGACCTTTCTTGAAATCCAGTTTGTCTAACATTATCCCTTTGTTGTCACCTTCATTTATCTGATTTATGAGTTCGAGCAAATTGGGCCTTTGTGACGCAACCGACTTGATTAACCGCTGCCGCTGTATAAGCAGGTCGATATTTGTGTCGGCACCCGTGCTATTCAAACGTTTTTCGATAGCAGTCGGGCCGGCAACATCAACTGCGTATGAGATGATGACCAGCAGGACCAGCATCACCGCTGCAATCGCAGATGTTACCTTCCACGAATACAACCAATTCCTCTTTTTTTCCTCACCGAATGGGCTGTACAAACGCTCAAAAATATTAAGTCCCTCTGTGTCCCCATCAAGCGCCATCAGAGCAAGCCCTATCGGCACACGATATTCGTAAAGGTCTTCAGCACTGAGCCTTCTGTCTGCATTTAATTTTTGAATCTGTGAGCAAGCCGCTCTCACATTCAATCCTGCCGAGCCAAGAGAATAAACTATGCGTTCATACACAGCGCCGGCGTCCGAGAGCACAAAAAGCGGCAATTCCCCAGGCTCCGCATAGCCAAACAATTCCAGCACACTCCTGATGTCCTGGGCGAATCTTTCAGTAGTTTCCGTTTGGTCCACAAACGCACCTGCCGCAGAGGCCGGCAGGTCCTGGCTCGTCTGTGCAAAATCCTCTGTCCCCATATCCAGGACCACAGCATTGCTCAATCGCCCGTTTTGAGACAGACAAACCTGTGTATTTCGTTCCGCAATACTCACAACCACAGCGTCTCTTTCGTTTCCAGAGAAGAATGTTCTCCACGCCTTTACTATTCCTTCGCAATCTAATAGTATTTTTTCAGGCTCAAAACCTCGCACATTTACAACAAACTTCTCTAACTGTTCTCTTCTTGCCGCTGCTATGGTTACGGGCGCTTTTCCATTCCGCGTCTGGCCGGCCCGCCAGGCCAGCTCCATCTGGTCAGCCGACAGTGGCAGCCGAGATTCAGCCTGCATTCTAACCATAGCTGCAATTTCTTCTTTCCGTGCCGAGGGTACTTCAATACGATAAAAAACCACACCTGTCGAGTTAAACCCGGCAACAACTGTCCTGCCGTCGGCAGCTTCTGCTTTTTTTGTCTGCTCGCCGGCCAAACTGCATTCCAGCTCGAATGCCTTCCAGTCAAGGTCACCGGCTTCGCTGCTGTTTGTCCACAGAACTTCAAAAACCCCACTCTGCCTGCCAAGCTCCACAGCTTTAAGCTTGCTGCCATCCTGCACTATCGCAATCGCGGACCGCCGTGTCCCCATGTCAGTCGTACTGTCGCTCATAAATTACCTGCTCCCTGATACCAGTAAAGTGTCGTATACGGTGACTCGCTTCTATCTACGACCACTACCGTTTGCAGCGTTGTTCCGCTGACTCCGCCCCTGTCAGCCGTCGCGAAGCAACGAATAGTAAAAACGTCCGAACGGGTAGTAATATTATTTGCAATCCTCTTAAATGTTTCCAAATTTACGAGACCCTCGCTCATCAAGTCTGAGATGCTTTGCGTCCCGTCCACCAGGCCCGCCCTGTGGGCAATTATGTTTTCTGCAGTCTGCTCATCTGCTTCGCTGCCGCCCAATAACGCTACCAAAACCCATTTCGGTGCCGTGTTAATGTTGACTCTTCCGGCAATCTGGTTGCCGCTATTTACTGTTATTTTGTCTGCAATCTGGTAGAACGTTTGCAAATCCAAAGGTTCCGCCTGTTGCGAACTACTTTGAGACCCTCTTTGCGAACTCTGTTGGGAACTCTGTTGGGAACTCTGTTGGGAACTCTGTTGAGGCTGCTGCGGAGTGCTATTATCTATCAGGTCGGCAATACTGTTGAATCCGTTATTCCCGCGTTTCTCCACAATCCACTGGGCTTGAGACCTACTTATCCCCAAGGAATTTTGAAGTTGTCTCTCATTAGCCTGGCTGATATTAATCCTTCTGTTGCCTTCGGCATCTACGTTATTGTCATACGAATGGCATGTCAGATACGCAATCCATCCCAGATCAAGCGCATCATCTCTGTCATCGACGGGCGGACTTTCGTCACCATCTTTCTCATTGTAGTCCAGTTGACCATTGAAATTTGTGTCCTCTCCATAGAACAGCTCTTCAGTAACGCCTTTAACCAGCAGCAGTTCACGTATTGTCTTGAAAGGACCGTTTCGAATCGCATATCTAAACGGCAGATTCTCATAATACCCACCTTCAACGCCCTCGGCGTTTGGCGTATCATCCTGGTCACGCCAGTCGATTATCGCATCGGCTATGTCCTCTTCCATATATGGCAATTCCAGGAGCTGCTGCTTTGTTACGGTGTTTATGTTTAATTTGCTCGACTCATCAATGACCCTGACGGAGAACCAGCACTTCTCCAGGCTAACGTCATTAAAATCTTCGGCGTTGTCACTCCACAGGTCGGTCAGGCTGTCACTTTCTCTCAGGTCCTCATTCAGCACGCCGATAGCCGTCTCTATCCCCGCCCGGCAGGCCCACTTGCACCGAAGCTCTTCCGTCCTTATAGTGCTAACCTTGGTATCGAGTCGGCTATTATGGCCAACCGACGTAGCGATTACCGTAAGCACAGCCACTATCCACAGCACACCTACAAGAACAAGCCCCTTATTGTCACCGTTAATACTCATTTTTTTCAAGAACCTTAGTTTCCAGCTTCCATGACTTTTATTTCACCTGCCCATCTCAGGTGCAGTGCCGCTTTGCGGACCACTCCCTTGTTGCTCACCGACACCTTCCTCACCACTTTCGAGAGCGTCAATCGCTGCACCTGTGGACCTTACTAAATTCACCATAATAGATTCCATGGCCGGACTTCCCCGCCTTGGTGGTTTCGACACAATATTGACTTCAATCAACTGGGGAGTGACTTCCATTTCTTCAGGCCATTCGTCGGCCCACTCCTCTCCATCGTAAAACCTGACCTGGAAAAATTCAATATCCTCTGCAATGACGGTCAGGATTCCACCCGGGTTCTCATCATTGGGGTCTGGATTGGGCCACAATCGCCGAAACAAAACTGACTTTTCTTCGTCTTTGACCAGGTAATATTCCACTTCGTATACATCGCCTTCCGGCTGGTCGATTCTGGCCTTTGCCCTGCCGACGGTATAGAAGGTCAACACACTACCGCCCTCATCTGCCTCGTTAGCCATTCCGACCAGCTTCATATTTCTAAAATCCTGGTCGCGATACAGGTTCACAAGGTCCCTTGTGAGCATATTCGACGCAAACCTCACCTCGGCAGCAGCTTCGATATTAGCCTCTACCCTTTCAGCGCTGGCTGTAATAGTCCGCAGTGTACCGACCGCCACCAATGCAATAAACGCCCCTATCGTCGAGGCAACCAGCGCTTCCACCAATGTAAATCCGGTCTTTCTCAAATAAATCTTCCTTCAATCACTCTTGCTCTGTGCCAGTACTAACATCTGTGCCAGTACTAACATACGTGCTCATACCGTTGAGCATTGTTTCCACAGAAACGCTATAAGGACGATTACGTTCAACCCAGGTAACAGTTATCGTTACAAGATAAAGACTGTCTATTCCCTGGTACTCAGTAGACACTTCCCAGTGATATCCAGGCTCAAAATCTTCAACCACACCGTCTGCGCGTCCTAATTCGATGAATTCATCGATACCGATATAGTCAAGCAAGCTAAGCTGTTTGTCTATTATTGAATCTGCTATCTCATATTGCCTGTTAAGTCTCGTTCCGGTTAGAGACCGTGTAGTGATTGCTACCAGTGTCAAAACAGCTCCACAAAGGATGGCACTCGCTGTGACTGTCTCAACGAGAGTAAAACCTTTTGTGCTTTTTTTTGTCTGTATGGTCATTCTTTATCCAAATCAACGGTCCCGGTTTCAACCTCTTCGGCCGTGCCCGGATATACCTTTGCCTTGCCGGTCGCAGCGCATATATTTACCGTATAATGATTCTCACCGTCGCCAATTTGAATTACTGCCGACTGTGCGGTACCGTTCGGCAAAAACAGTATTGCCGTCTGCTCATCGGAAGACTGCGAACCAAGCGGCGTTATCTGAACAGCCTCGAATTTGACATCGCCGACAAATTCCACCGGCCTTGAGTACAGGTCCCGCACAATCGTCTGCTCTGTCTGTTCAGTATCTTCATTCAATTCGTCGCAAGTCAGGTAAAATCCGCCGTTGGCGGTATCCAGCTCTATCCTGTACTGTCTTTGTCGCTCAATTGCCATTATCCTTGCGTATTTAGCTGCAAGAAAAAAGTCCCGTGTTGTTTTTTCAACCAGCATCCTCCTGTATGTCCCCACGTAAAATCCGCCGCCAACGCCGGCGATAAGCGCAATAAGAGTTATCACCACCAGCAACTCTACGATGGTAAAACCTCTTTTCGTATTTCGCTTTCGCGTTTTCATGCCCGTAATTCAAAAACTCAAAACTACTTCAATCGTTATATACGTCCGCATCGTCACCTTCACCGCCTTCTACGCCGTCCGCTCCGTAACTTATCAAATCGAAGCTGCCCGGATTAATTTCACCTTCTTCAATATAGATATATGGATTCTCCCACGTGTCAAGCAGCTCACTTCGCTTCAGATAAGGTCCTTTCCACTTTTCTTCAAGGTCCGCCGGTGACACTATCAGCTCATCAAGTCCCAGCGATTCATCCGGGTATCGTCCGCAATCAAGCTGGAATGTTATAATTGCACTTTCGATATTTGCCATCTTTGTCCTTGCCATCTTTCTTTTCTGCTCGCCCATACCCCTGAACATTCTGGGTACATAAACCGACGCAATCAGCGCCAGCAGAACGATGACCACAAGCACTTCGACGAGCGTGAACGCCTTATTTTTCCTTCTGTTCCGTCCCATTTGGATACCCTTCCTATTTTTGAAAAACCCGAAATTCAAAGCACTCCTGCACCAAATTGCATTGTAACTATTGGCAGCAGGGTCGCCGCTATTATAAAACCTACGACCAAAGCCAGCAATAGTATCAAAACCGCAGGGAAAATTGCCATAAACCTGTTTATCGCCGAGTCCGCCTCAGAGTCGAAAGTGTCCGCGGCATTGAGCAGCAATTCATCGAGCTTTCCAGTCTGCTCACCAATAGAGACGATTTGCACAAGTAAAGGCGGAAAATATCCTGATTCGCCCAAAGGCCCGGCCAGCGACTCTCCCGTCTTGACCTTTTCAGCTACACCATCAATCTCTCTACCTAATAATTCATTGCCAAGCGTATCACGAACGACGCTAAGGGCCTCTAAAATGGTGACGCCTCCTTTAGTCAGCGCTCCAAGTGTTCTCGCAAACCTGCCCACCGCTATTGTACGCAGGACCGAACCCAAAACAGGTATTCTCAGCTTAAAAGCATCACACTTGATTCTGCCCTCAGACCTGGCCCATTTTCGCAACAAGTACAGCCCCGCCACAATTACAGCTATAATAAACCAGCCATATACCGTCGTAAGCAAACTCTTCGTAAGCGCGCCCAACGCCATCAGCACCCTTGTAGGCAAGGGGAGTACCGCAATCGCGTCGCCTATCATAGCTAATATTCTCGGCAATACCCACGTTACTACAATAACCGCCGACACAAGCCCGACGCACAAAACGAAGATAGGATACGCTGAGGCGTTTTTCATGTTGCTTTTTATCGTTTCCTCTCTGCTCAACATTGTTGCCAACTGGGACGTCGTCTCATCGAGCATCCCTCCTGTCTCCCCAACTCTTACCATCGAAAGATACAACGGGCTGAAAGTATTCTCGTGCCCGGCCATAGCCTCTGAAAGGGATTGACCGGAGCTTACCGACTTGACAAGTTCACTCAACATGTTCCTTGTTGCCGGCTTGTGCTGCTGGTCGCGAATAATTTCAAGCCCGTTAAGCAGGGGAAGTCCCGCTTGCAAGGCCGTGCTCAACTGACTGGTAATGGCTAAAATGTCTTTGCTGGTAATCCTTCGCGAACCAAACTTCAGAAACTTAGCAAGGTCTAACTCTGATTTCTTGTCACCGCTGACGCTCGGCTCGAGAGTTTGCTCAGCCAGTTCTACTACGAACCGGCCCTCATCAGCCAGAGTGGCAACGGCACTTCTGTGGTCAACCGCTTCAATCGTCCCTGTGACGTTCCCGCCACCTTGCTCAACTGCCTTATAAAAAAACTGGCCCACAATTTGGTTCCGCTAAATAAATGCAAAAGTCAAATATCTTTTCTACTTACTTTTTCTTTTATTCTTCTTCACCGATACTCTTGGCGACTCTCAAGACCTCCTCAGGAGTCGTGATACCTTCTAACACCTTGGCGATGCCGTCGTGCTCCATACTTATATGGTCCGCCGGGGCCGCCCTTGTAATCTGTTCGGTCGTCGGCCTTGCAGCTATCAAGTCCCGAAGCGTGGCTGTTATCCTGAGCATCTCAAATATACCTGTCCTTCCCTTCATCCCCCTTTGCATACACTCATTACAACCGACACCGTGGTAAAACTCTGTATAAGGTTTGATGGCCACCGAGCCGTTCAGGCTCTTGATGAGCGTTTCGTCCGGCTTGTACGGCTCTTTGCAGTTCGAACAAATCGTACGAACCAGCCTTTGAGCCAGGACCGCCTCTAACGAACTGGCTAACAGGAATGGCTCAACACCCATATCAATCAATCTTGTAATCGCCCCGGGTGCGTCGTTCGTGTGAAGCGTCGAGAAAACAAGATGTCCCGTCAATGCCGCGCGAATTGATATATTAGCAGTTTCTCTATCCCGGATTTCTCCCACCATTATAATGTCCGGGTCCTGACGAAGAATGTGTCTCAGTCCCATGGCAAATGTCAGCCCTCTTTTCGGATTGACCGGCATCTGGTTAATACCTTCAAGCTGATATTCAACAGGGTCTTCTATCGTTATCATCTTCACAGCAGGCGAATATATCTTTTTTAATGCCGCGTAAAGTGTCGTTGTCTTTCCGCACCCGGTCGGCCCGGTAACAAGTACAATCCCATGGTTCTTATGCAGACATTGATCGAAGCCTTCCAGACACTGAGCATTCATCCCCAATTCCTCAAGCCCTATCAATGATACCGTCCTGTCTAAAAGTCTCAGCTCAACAGACTCGCCGTGTACCGTCGGGACGGTGGATACACGAATATCGACCCTGCCGTTTTTGCCGGCAAATTCGATGTGGCCATCCTGTGGCACAAAGCGTTCAGCGATATTCATATCTGCCATAATCTTGATTCGCGAAATAATTGCCGCCTGCAGGTGTTTCGATGATGGCGCCTTCTCCATAAGCATACCGTCGATTCTGTACTTTATCTTTACCTGATGCTCGAACGGCTCGATGTGTATATCACTTGCACGGGCCTCAATCGCTTCCAGTATTATCAGGTTCACAAGGTTAACTAAGGATGGCTCTCTGGCCAGCGCACTCAGCCTGGCAGGCGAGTAATCACCGTTATCCATACCCATCTCGGCCTGGGGCCGCTGTTCAGCCGGTACGAGATTATCGAGCATCCTGGCCACATTGCTGCCGTAGAACTTCAGTATCGAATTTTCCATCTGTATCGGGTCAGCATAATACCGCCGGACCGAATGGCCGGTTACCAGCCGCAAATCCTCAAGAACCTGAGGCTGAAACGGATCCGTCATCGCCACGGCTAATCGACCGTTTTCGTGATGTAACGGCAAAATACTGTGTTTGCTGACCAACTCCGCCGGCACAAGGGTGATGATTTCGGGGCGAATTGAAATATCGGACAAATCTATCTTTTCGATGCCCACTTGGAGCGCAAGTGCTTCATTTAGCTGAGGTTGCGTTACATAACCAAGCCTCAGGAGAATCTGGCCTAAACGCTCGTGCTGGACTTTTTGTTCTTCAAGCGCAACTTGCAGGCCGGACTCATCTAAATACATTTTTTCACAGAGCAACCGACCTAATTTTTTCTTCCTCTGAAAGTTCATTCTGGCCACCTACGTTCAAAATACGATAGTCTGCAACACCGTAACCCTATGTCAATGCAGAGCTTACACCAACAAAAAGGAGTATTTCCTTAATCTGTATGGCTTTCAGGACACAAAACCTTCCTTTATATGAGACGCTTGAGACCCCGATTTTGTTACAAAAAATTGGTTTTATTGGCAAAAAACTCACAATTCCCGCACACGCAGCGGCCAAATGTCCGTTTGTAAGTTTAACTCATTACCGCTGATAAGTCAATCCTGTTTATTTTGCCTGAAAACGTGGTTTTTAGCCCCGCCACCCTTGGACTGAGCGAAGCCTGCACTGAGTTTTGTCGAAGTGTCGAATGTCTGTGTCGGGATTGTTTAGCCCCCAAGCCTGCTTGGGGGTTGCCTTTCTATATAATCCCCACTCCTGCGGTGGGGGGGGATTAAAAATCCCTTTTTTTCTTTCCCTTTCTCCCTTCCTGTTCTCCTGTTCTCCTGATTTCCACTACCTGTTTCCCTGTTGCGCTGAAAGTCCGGCCCCTGAAAGTCCGGCCTCTGGACGGATTGGACGGAATAAACTTTTTTTTCTTTCCCTTTTCAATTCTTTTATATTATTTTACTACCATAAATGCTTGATGCGGGCATCTTGAAGATTGCAGCGAAATTAGAGAGACGAAATCATTTGGCGGGAATTGCGGTGCCTCGCAAGCACGCGTTTTTTGTGCAAGAGAGTTGTCGTTAAGTGTTTTTTCGACCTTTACAGGTGCTAAAAAAAAGGTAGAATTATTCAAGCAACAGAGACAAATGGTAGGAAAGAAATAGTCAAGGAAGGTTGAACGACAGTGACAAAACATGAAAAGAAATTAATGTTTTTTGCTTATCAAGGTCGTGCAGACGGGTGTGCTGATGATAATGTAGATTCTATAAAGCATGCGATAAGGGAGTTTAATTCCCATCAGAAGACGTTTGTAGCTAAGTCTTGGGAGGATTATAGAAAGACTACACCCATTAGTAAGGAGGTTCTCAGTGCTATAAATAATTCTGAGGTTTTTGTTTGTGATTTAACTTATTTTAATCATAACGTCCTTTTTGAATTGGGATATGCGATAGCAGGTGGAAAAGCAATCCTTATTCTTATTAACAAGAATATCGTAGGTGTAAAGCAGA
Organism: Sedimentisphaerales bacterium; assembly: GCA_035527155.1. Classification (GTDB taxonomy): domain Bacteria; phylum Planctomycetota; class Phycisphaerae; order Sedimentisphaerales; family Anaerobacaceae; genus CS2-K091. Next base: position 2,419 of record DATLBB010000134.1, on the reverse strand, counting down.
AATACGACGAATTTATCCTCAAAAATATAAGATACACTTCTATTACAAATTCAAATTCAATACAAGGGGCACTGCAACAGAGAAACTACCAAGATGACCTTCTGGCCAAGTTTATTAATCCTGGAAATATAAAAGAAAAAGACATTGATATTTTTTACAAACAGAGCCCCCTACAAAATCAAGCATCATTAGACCTAACAGTAGCGGTCAACGAATTTGAAGATGAACGAGCATGCAAAGTAGTTACTGATGATGTCAGTGAGGTTCAGTACAAACCTCTTAATTGGTATTTCCAAAATCTAATTAGGTCAAAGATCGTTCTGATTCATATGTTAGGTCAGAATATAGAAAGGCAGTTTTTTGATAATGCGGAGAATTCCTTCTATGCTGGTTTAGCTTGCAGATTTGGGGCGCAGGTTATTCTTGTAGCTCCGGCTAAATTCCATGCGCCACTAGGTTATGATGAGATTCTAATTCAATATCGCGACTCAGGTAATCTGGTTGATTCGATCATAGATTGGTTGGATCCGCGGGTCAAAAAGATCCAGGAAATCATTCAAGTTCCAACTCCTGTAGAAGAAGAACATGAACTGAACCTAATAAAGTTGGGGATAGGTTGTGACATCGCAGAATTCGAAAAAGAGGGCTTGCGAAATTATTTTGTTTTAACAGCTTCCTATAATTCAGCTCTCAACCAGAAGAAGTCCGTGCTCATTGGCCGAAAGGGTAGTGGTAAGTCGGCGATCTATATAAAGCTTTTAGATGTTTTTGGGGAAGATTCTCTTAACTATGTCATAAATCTAAGACCAGAATCCGAAGAACTTCTTGAAGATGTTGAGATGTCTAATCTTTACACGAGCAGTGCCTCCAAAAGAGGGTTCTTCGTCACCGTATGGCAACTCGTGATTTATCTTAAACTAGCAGAAATTATCTATAACAAGCTTCTTGAAAAGCCATCATATTATAACCTTTCTGGTGAAGAAAATGCACTCTTCAAGTTCATGAAAGAACATATTTCTTTTGCTAAACTTAATTTCTTCGGAATCGTTAAAGAGATTAGCAAGAAAACCAGAGACTCTGTATCTATACAAAGTGCTGATATTCTTCAAGACCTTTATAGAGAATATCTAGGTCCTTTAATTCGCGTTATTAAGGACTATTTTAAATCAATCAATGCAAAATATTACAAGATCATTATTCTCGCCGATAACTTGGACAAAACTTGGGATTCACAACACAATCTCGACACACAATCTGAGATGGTACTTACACTCTTAGAACTTGATAACAGACTAGAGAATGAGTTGGAAGACCGCGCAGGAACAAAGGTTGAAGTCAAAGAAATCATATTTCTGAGAAAGGACATCTTCAGTTATGTTCAGAAATATGCCATTGAGCCTGATAAGCTAACTACTCTATCACATGAGATCGACTGGGAACAATACCCTAAGCTATTAAGACGATTGATCGAAAAGCGGTTCATCTACATACTTTCTCTTACTGGAGAGGAAGAGGTCGAAGAAAAAGCTTGGAAGGAATTCTTTTCGATCAGCACCAGTAAGAAACACCCTTACGATGTAATTGAGCAGATAATAACCAAACGACCCCGCGATTTAATTTATTTCATTATCAGATTATTTGAGTCTGCGATTAACAGTCGCCACAAAAAGGTAGAAAGTTCTGACTTCGAATATGCAATTAATAACTATGTTGGCTTTCTAAATACCAATCTAATTGCGGAGACGAAAGCTGAATTTCCTGAGATACAGGAAATTCTAGAAAAATTGCATCAATATCGCGGAGAAAAACTTAAATACAATACGTACCGCAGCATAGTTAAAGACTTTGGCTATAACTATAGACGAATTGATCAGCTAACGGAAACCCTGTTTTCCTATGATTATATGCTTGGCTATGATGATAAAACTGACAAACCTTTTTCAGACATGAGTGTTCTGAAAAATAAACTTACTGAGAGACGTTTCTTTTTCTTAAGAAATACAGTTTATGTAATTGCTCATGCTAAGTATTTTCAGATAAAAAATAAAGCTATTTCGCCGTTTTAGTGAACATAATTCTGAAGAGATGGCAAAATATTTTGCATGTTGTTAAAGAGAACCTCATTTTAATATCAACTCTCTCGCACTAACCCACGGCCGCTGGCCAATAAAATAGCCCCAAATCTTCTAATCCAAATAATCCTTGTCCACCATAAATTCACCCTGCCCTCTGTTTTCCGCCGCCTGCCCGAGTCCGAATCCCGAATCCCTGCATGTATTAGCTTGCCCCTACCTAATTGGGGGGCCTGCCCCAGCAAGTCTCAGGCAGGGGGCAGGGACCCACCCATTTACGCATGCACTCATCCACTCATTTACGTGAATATAAAGCACTTTTTTGGTCATTTTTTTGCCTTTTTTGT
>DATLBB010000133.1:0-7211 GCA_035527155.1 Sedimentisphaerales bacterium | reverse complement strand
ACATTGCAGCAAGAAGCAAAGGCATGGTATCGTAAACGAAATGCCAATCAGAAAGCTGTGGACTGGCAGTTTACAACCGACGACGCAAGAGTTAAGTTGAAGAAATTGTACCCACATATTCAAATGTTATGAAGTACTAGTAGAGTTTTTATTTTTAATACAAATTTCATATTATTGGACATCATCACGAAACTTTTCTTTCTTTTTTTCGTTATTTTTCATTCTTATAAAAATTGTCCCTAGCAAAATTGTACCCATAACGCTTAAAATCAAAATGTAGTAATACTTGTCATTGCTAACAATTTTATCTTCAGATACATAAGTATTTTCTGATATATTGTCCTTAATATCCGTGTTTTTGCTTGCAATTTCACTTGAGGATACAATTTTATTATTGTCTTCAATAATTACGGCTTTAATAGCAATTTGTCTATCAATTTCTTCGTCAATCATATCTTCAATGTGCTCATCAACCTTGGCTATTATTTTCCCATTTTCCCAAAAATTCTGCATGACAATGTTGGTAGGGCTATCCAAATGAACTTGCGATCCATTCTTAATGTTCGGGACAAATGCATCTGTTAAATCTGGTGATAAATCTATAAATGTTCTCTTGTGAGTATGTATCTCGGTTCTAACTTTACCATCACTATAAGTCTCTGTAGTTTTACGAATCCCTTCTCTTGCAATCCATTTGCCATCAACATTGTCAAAGCCTACATCAGATAAAACAAACGACACTTCAACCATATCCCCTGTAGGAATATAAGGTCTTATTGACTTGTTAAATTTTTCTGGATTATACTGCAACTTAATTGGCAGTCTTTGTCCATAAACTGTTTGGCCTTGGATTTTAACAGACTCCATACGGCAAATATTATAATCATATTCAGGCGAAAGCCAGACTTTCAATTGCCCATTATCATTTTTTAATGACAAAAGAAAGCACTCTGTATCTGTGCCTTTAATTTGAATGCTATCGTTTTTCATACGAACATTATCAATATCGCCACGAAAAATATCAACAAAAGACTTCAAATCTCCCTTAACAAAACCCTCCAGAAATGACCCCATATAGGAAAGAGCCAAATGCTTTTTGTACTGGTCAATGTTTTCGCTCGCATATACAAAGTCTGAATCTTGTTTTTTTCGAGGCATATGTTCAATGAATATTTTGTTATCCCAGATGACTGTCTTTTCCCAATCTAATTTTTTATTTTCGATTGTAATAGTATCCGTGTCATCTGGTGAGGACAACTTAATCCAACTCTTAGGTTGCCATTTTGATTGACTACCATCAGTAACAAAGTTTTCATTCAATGCTGCAAATTTAGGCTCCTCTACACCGGAGAATCGTAATTCCTCTATTGTTGTACTATTGAAGTGTTTGTTGATATTTCTATGATTTTCAAAATCTTCAAGAATTTGCTCAATGGGCATTTCTGCATACAAAGCACTTCCAAAGCAAAAGAATAATAAAATAAAACATGTTTTCATTGCAGTCCTTTCTAATAAATATTTCTCAACAATAATTAATTGGTGCCTCCAGTGAAAATAAATTTCCACTGGAGGTACCTTAAACACTAGCAAGAAGTACACGTATAATCTGTCATATCTGCTCCCTCACAGCTCGAGCTGCCAGTGCACGGATTATACGTTTCACTAGAATATTTGTAATTATTAGCTCCAGTACTAGTTGCTAGCGACTCTCCATTTCCGCCACAGCCGGGATGTAAAATAGAACAAGCAGCTGAACTAACGGAGCAACTGTAGTACTGACAGCAACTCTCTGTTCCGCCAACCAGATTTCCAGTTGCTTCTTTTGCTGAAGCTAGAGACAGGAGCATTACAAACGATAAAGAGATTATCGTTAAATTTAAAATTTGCCTTTTCATAATATTTCCTTTCAAATTCTGTGAGAATAATCATTCTCTGGTTAAACAAAACAAATGCAAGAATACTTTAATACACATTGTTTAAAAACATTTACCTGTCCATTTTAACCACCTCCTTTCAGGCGTTTGTGTGGGGTGTGTTGTTGATAAAAAAATTGGGTATGGCGAGCAGAGATGCTCTCTGTGCCCGTTTTGGCCGTACATGCCTGACGTGCGCCAAGTTGGTATTCGGCAGTAACCACATATTGCATACCGCATCTCAATTATCAATATGTTCCCATAGCTTCGTGACGCGATTATGGCAGAGATTGCAAGCTTTTTTTCTCATTTTTTTTGTGTTTTTTTAGGGCGGCGTAAGTTGTTTATTGGCAGGGGGTTGCGGATGAAAAATTCTTCTCGGGCGAGTGGTCGGCGCGTCTTGGATTTTCCTGGGGCTTGCAGGACAAAATCAGAAGGGCTGTAAGCTGATGCTTACAGCCCTTCGTTTTCTCCATCCGCGTTTTGGCAGTTCCAATCAGGCTGGGTAAGCTTAACTGTATACCTTTTCCTCGGAGCGTTGTTTTCGCCACTCTTCGAGATACCTTGCCGCAGCATCTCTACCGCCCAGTCCGAAGGCCAGGGCGAAAGCGAGGCAGACGCCGCCGAGAATGATGTTGAAGGTGGCGGTAACAAGGAGCGTTCCGATGCCGAGCTCTCTGAGCGAGATGGTTCCGGCGAAGATGATGATAGCCCATCGGCTTACGGCTGCGAACATCTCGGGCTTAGGCAGATAGGCGTTGCCGGCGGCGGTGCGCACAATCCCGGCGACGAAGTTCGCAAGGAACATACCGACGACCAGCACAAACAGTGCAGCAATGACGCTGGGTATGTAGGCGAACAGCTTCTCGAGGACGTTCGAGGCCTGGGGCAGGCCGAGGGCGTTAACGACCAGGACCAGCACCATCATAATGACCAGCCAATAGACCAGCGTGCTGAGGACCTCGACGGCGGAAGTCTTAAGTCCGCCTTTGCTGAGGATTTCCGAAATGCCGGCCTTGTCCGCCAGCTTGTCGAAATGGGTTGCCTTCAGTGCCCGGCTGACCAGCCTTCTGAGCGTCTTGGCCACCGCCCAGCCTACGATGAGGATGAGCAGAGCGCCCAAAAGCGTGGGGAGATAACCCATTATTCTGGTGAGCATTTCACGGACGGGCTCAACGATAAGACCTTGCCATTCTAACGCTGCCAACATTTTTTGTGCCTCCAAATCAAATTGTCAATATTACAGCACCAGTTTCTTTACCTGTTTACCATTTTCGGCTGTTTCCGCGGGCGGGATTAGACGGTTTCCTCAGGGGCATCAGGCAAGGGCAACAAAGCCCCTGGGTCTCAAAAAAGGATAGGTTTTCGGACCAAGGAAGGCCTGTCGCCGGCAGTTCGTCGGCGCCGTCACAGAGACTCAAGAGCATCTGCAAACATTGACAATTCATAGTCTCCAGGCTATACTTACAATTAGGCAAGATGTGGGCAGCAGATGTCGGCGTAAGCGTAATCTTTGATATGGTACTCCGTCAAGATCGAAAACGTGGGTGCGATTGTGAGCGAGGTCACGCAATCTCTATTAAGCTCAACCAATCTCTATTTAGCCTGCGGCTTTGCCACAGGTTCCGACCCACAGAATAAAAGCTGAACCACCTGCTCGGTGCAGGTCAGTTTGGCAGGCAGTCTGAAAATGAGCGGAACAGACGGTGACATTGAAGGGCGCCAGGCAGGCGAAGGCCCGCAGAAAGAAAAGGGTGGGCGGTGCAGCCATTTTACCAAGGTAGGGCTGCTGACGGTTGGTTTGGTCACAGTGGTCTTTGTAGGTGTGTTGTTAGCAGCTTATCTTGCCGAAACAACGCAGCCCTCGGGCCGCAGGTTTGGTTTACGACCTGTCATTCACAGGTGTTTGGTGCTCTTGAGACTTCGAGAGCCTCCCGCGAGCCGAGTGGTCTTTGGGACGAATCTTTCGGGACTTGCCAAAGCTGTACGAGTCTATGCCAATGACGACCCACAGGGCAGGATACCGCCCGGCGACAGGTGGTGCGATATACTAATCCAGAATGATTTCGTCACCCCAAAGCAATTTGTCCACAGGAGGTCTGACAGCATCGAGGGAGAATCGGATGTTGCCATGAACGTGAACGCTGCGGGTAAGAGCCTGACGGAGCTGCCTGCCGATATGGTCTTGTTTTTTGAGACTGATTTCGGCAAAGACTGGCGTGGGACACGTGGGCTAATGAAAGACCGCGGATTTTACAAGGTTGCGCCCTGTGCCGACCCCAACACGAAGGTTTATACCAAGCGTTGGAACCAGGTGGGCGGGCCCGAGATTCTGACCACCAGCCATAACAGGGGCAGGGGCTGCAATGTGGCGTTTGTCGATACGCATGTTAAGTTTGTGAAAACCGCCGACCTGGCCAAGCTGAAGTGGAAGCCCGACCCGAACGAAAGATAAAGCCCGCCGGGCCCTGTATGATCGATAGACCGATAAGAGGCGGTGCAGGATGGCGCCGGCATCAACGCTGAGATGCCATCCGTGAAACAGCCGACCACTCGGCTGCGGTTGCGAATCTGACGCACGATTCGCTCCGGAGGATTTTTTCGTGCGTGTCTGCCGCGAAAAACAAAACGCTTTGCGCAACTTACGCCGGTTCCTCGATGGGACTCTCTTGCAGATTGGTCCTGCCCCAGAGGCTCCTGATAGAAATCGATTTCCCGGTGGGTTTCGAATTGCCGCCTTCCAACGTTGACTGTTTGACCTCCTCAACCTTGCTCATCATGGTGTAGCTCTCTCGTATGGCCAGCAGGCTTTGCAAAAAGCTCACCATGCTCTCGGCGCCCTGGTTCAGATTGACCCCGCCGGCCATGAGCCCGTCGCTGCATCCCTTGGTCCGGAAATCATACAGCGGTAAATGCAAATCGTTCTCCCCCAGAAACCAGTCAAAAGCCTTCCTTTGCAGCGTCAGATAGCCGATGTTGCCGGTAGCGTCATAAGCCGACCGGAGCATCATCACTGCGCCGCCGGCTTCTAATGGCTGCTGGTCGAATGATGCCCGTGTTCGGCCGCGTTCGTACCATCCGTTGCAGCCTATGAAGCTGAAATGGTCACCGTCGAAGGTGTTGGCCAGGAGAAACTCGCAGGATTTTTCCGCAACTTCCTGATACGTATTGCTCTCCAGTGTCATACCCGCAACAAAGAGTGCGTGCGGCAGCACGGCGTTATCGTAAGTGAGGACCTCATCAAACCAGGCCCAGTCGGGCTGGTTGTTCTGATTGTAAAGCGCCAGGAGGCTGTCGGCGGCGATTTCAAGCTGGCGTTTGATGTCGCTGGCGCCCGGGAACTGCCTTAGATAGTCGCTCATGCCGAGGATGGAATAGGCCTTGCCCCTCGGATACTGCCTGGCGATATGCCTGACGGCTCTGTCGAAGGATTCCTTTACGACGGACAGATAGGAAGGTGAAGGCGGCTTTGCCATGAGCGTGCCGAGGGCCCAGAGTGCCCTGCCTAATGCATCGTTCTCCGGTTCATTGCGCTGCCATGTGCGGTTAAAGTGCATGAAGTTTCGGACTGTCCCGTCGTGATTCTGAGCATTGATTACAAAGGACAGATAGGTGTCAAGAAGGCGCAGAGCATCGGGTTCGGGGTATTGGGCATAGTACTTGCTGACGGCGATTAAAGCCCGCGCATTATCGTCGGTGGTGTAGCCGAAGTCGCGCCATGGAACGGTAAACTTGGCGTGCTGAAAGAGGCCTGTGTCGTCGGTGAGCCTTTTCATGTGAACCAGCGATGGTTCGGGAACTTCGATACTGGACGCCGTCTGTGCCACCGATGGCGCGGCCCTGGCGGCGACTCTAATCGGCATTCCTTTTGCGGTGAAGAGTTTCCAGTATGCCTGACCGACCTTCGGCCATGTCCTGGACCTTCCGTAATCATAGGCGCGGCGTCTGAGGGAATAGAAAAGCGTATCGTTCTGAAGTATGTCGATAATGGCCTCTGCGAGCTGGGCCGAATCGCCGAATTTGGTCAGTCTGCCGCGTCCATCGGCGAGCAGCTCCATTGCCGCCCAGTAAGGCGTGGAGACCACCGCCTTGCCCGTGCCGACCGCGAACGACAGGGTGCCGCTGGTCAGCTGCTCCCGGTTGAGATAAGGCGTCACATAGACATCCGCGGCACAGAGGAAGTTGTGCAGCTCCTCATCGTTCACGAAGCGGTTGTGGAACACGACGTGTTCCTGCAGACCTAGGTCCTTGACCATTCGCTGGAGGCTCAATCTGTAGGATTCTCCCTCGTGTTTGAGGACGTTCGGGTGTGTCATGCCGAGTACGATGTACAGAACGGAGGGGTCCACTTTAATGATAGCGGGCATTGCCTTGAGCATGACCTCGATTCCCTTGTTTCGGCTGAGCAGTCCGAAGGTCAGGACAGTCCTGCGTCCCTCGACGCCGAACTTATGCTTGTAGTAGTTGCTGTCGACAAAAGGCAGGTCCGGTATGCCATGTGGTATAAGTTCGACCTTCTTGCCTGAGGCTCCGTAAATGTCGCGCAGCATATCGACGCCCCGCTCGTTCATCGTGACTACTCTGTACGAGGCATTGCACACGTCGACCATTGACTCATAGTAGGAAGGGGCAGGCTCATTGAGAACGGTATGAAGTGTTGTTATCACGGGAGGGTTGAGTCTGTTCAGCAGCAGGCCCAGGTATGAGCCGGCCGAACCTCCGAACAGACCGAATTCGTGCTGAACGGAAACGAGGTCGACGTTGCTGAAGTTTATGTAGTCGGCGGCGCAGATGTAATCGCTCTTGACGTTCTGACGAATCTCGAATTTTACCGGGTCATCGTACTTCAGATCGTTATCGGAGCGCACGGCAACCACAAGCGGTTGAAACCGACCTTTGGCCGCAGATGTGACTTTCCTGATAAGGTCTGTTGTGAAAGTGGCTATTCCACATTTTCTTGGCGGGAACGACGAAATAAACGCCACTCTTTTTGTGGAAGCTTTTGTCATCCCTAACATCCTTCTGAAAGAACCGAGACAGCGTATGCTTAATCCTAGTCGCTTTCTGTCCGGTTGTCAAGCAGGCTGACACAAAAAACTCCGAGGCCTGGGCGTGCCCTGGCTTTTGACCTTTCATCCAGTCCGCGCGGCACCTTCACTTAGAGCCTATCCGAATTACCCCTGTAAACCAGACAGTCGTTGTCATTCTGAGCGCAGCGAAGAATCTCAAGCCCACAGATGGGCTCTTTTCCCGTTTGCCGGCCAGATGTTTCGCTTCGCTCAACATGACAATTGCATA
>DATLBB010000132.1:0-5396 GCA_035527155.1 Sedimentisphaerales bacterium | reverse complement strand
GGGAGGTGAAGCGATGAACATTGTTCCGGATAAGTGCGATATCGGGATAGATATTCGCACGGTGCCGGGGCAAAATTATCAGGATATTATCGATGATTTGCAAAACATCTTTGTGGAATTAAAGCAAAAAAATCCTCAATTTGAGGCGCAAGTTTCCGTTGTACGAGAAGTGGGGGCCTTGGAGACTGATTCTCGCTGTAATTTTGTCAGGGACTTTTGCTCCGCCGTCGATATCAACGAAACTGGTGCGGTAGGTTTCACCACAGATGGCCCATATTTTGCTTCGCTGGGTGCGCCGGTGATAATCTTCGGGCCGGGCAACCCGCAGCTTGCCCATAAGCCGGATGAATATATCGACATCAGCGACCTAAAAAAGGGCGTAGAATATTACAAAAAAGTTATTTTGAAATTCCTAACCTGACTTATGCCCTCTAACAAAAACGAGTTAAAAATCCACTTCAGCTTCCATCCCAAATCAGCCGATTACCAAAAAGGCGCTGTTATAAAAGTTTGAAGAAAGTGATAAAAATAAAATGTCCTACGTTGAAGCGATTTTAGCACTGTTTGCCATTGTTGACCCGATAGGCAACATTCCGATATTGCTCCATATTGCCGAGCATACGCCCAATGGTCAGAGTCAAAAGGCCTTCAATATCGCTTTGGTTGTTGGCGTGCTTATCCTTCTGGTTTTTTCATTTGCCGGCAATGCAATACTGAACTATGTCTTCCACATTCAGTTAGCTGATTTGCAGCTTGCCGGGGGGATATTACTGCTGATTATCGCTATCGACCATCTGATATTCGGCTCGCTGCGTCGCTCCGTAATGGTTGAGGGCACTTTCAGTCCTTATGAGATTGGCTGTGTGCCGTTAGCCTGTCCGCTTCTTGCAGGACCCGGTGCAATGGTAACCAGCCTGACGACTCTCGAAAAATCCGGGCCGGCAAAGGCAATAGTCGCAATCGCGGCGGTCTTCGGCATACTCTGGCTTATAATGCGGTTTATCCAACCTATACACAGGATTCTCGGCAAAATGGTCTGCACGGTATTTTCAAAAGTGATGTGCCTGTTCATCGCTTCGATCGGCGTGCACATGATAATGTCCGGCCTGAACTATTATTTCAACACCCCCAAATGACACAAGGCTCGCAGCTCGATTCACAAATCAGGATTTCAGAATTCGAACTGGTCTTTGAATACGGTTTTGAAATCGTAGACGTCGTTGAAATCGTCAATTGAATCGGTTGGCTGTGTACTCATCCATTTGTGCTCTATTAAAGAATAGACGATTTCGCCGAAATCCCGGGTAGTTTTGACGCCCCAGGTATTTAGTACCAATACTACCAATCTGCCCCATCTTTCGAGGGCCAATTCTTTTAGCCCCTTGCAAAGGGTTTGGCCTCTGACATGTTTGCGCTCGGTTGTCATTTTCTTTGCGGTGTAGTCGAGTCCCTCAAGGACGAACTTTAACGCCTTGGGACTGAATCGGCCATCTTCGTTGGCAATTGTTTCGAGACTTTTCTTCATTTTTAAATTTTTCACCGCGGAGTTCGCTGTCCTTGGGACTCCTTACGGAGAGAACGCAGAGATAAAACAGATTCGAAAAGATTACCCTCTTATTCTCTGCGGTCTTTGCGTTCTCTGCGGTTAATTCTTTATCAAGTAACTTTTTGTCCGGGTTTTGCTCCAGTGTCTGCAGAGAGCATAAAGATATCTTTTCCGCCGGTACCGGAGGCCAGAATCATACCTTCAGAGAGGCCAAACCTCATCTTTCTGGGCTTTAGATTGGCCAGATATATTACAATTTTGCCGGCCAGCTCATCAGGTTTATAGGCCTGGGCTATGGCGGCAAGAACGCTTCTTTCAAGTCCTCCTACATTTAACTGCAAACGCAGCAATTTGTCGGCGCCTTCGACGGGCTCGGCCTTTATTACCTTTGCGATTCGCAGGTCAATCTTTCCAAAATCCTCTATTGTACATTCGGGTTTGAAAGGCTCAGTAACGACGGCCTCTGCTTCTGCAGGCTCTGGGGGTCTGGTGCCTTGACTTTCTTTACTTTCTTCTATCATTGCATTCACCTGTTTTGTGTCAATTCTTTCAATAAGACGTTGGAAATCGTTTATTTTGTGATTCTGCAAGAGCGTTTCGACATCGGCAAATTTTAGATCTTCGACATTGAGAAACTTTTCTATTCTTTCTGCATACTTTGGCAGGATGGGTTTCAGGTAAATTGTTAGAATACGCACGGCGTTTATTATGGCAGTTAAGGTGGTCCGTGTTTTCTCCAAATCGGTTTTTACAGTTACCCACGGTTGATTCTGTTCGACATACCGGTTTGCCTCGTCGGCCAGAGCGATAATTGTTCGGACCACAGCGGCAAATTTAAGGTTCTCATAGTCCTCTATAATCTGTTCTTTTGCGGCGGCGAGCTTTTTGATTAATTGCCTGCCCCGGTCGTCTAATTGACCAAGCTGGGCGGCCAGCTTTTTTGTCAGCATTGGGCCTGAACGAGAGGCCAGGTTCGCAAATTTGCCGACCATATCGGAATTAATTTTGTTTATAAAATCGTCTGTTCTCAAATCTATATCGTCGATACCATCCGTGAGCTTGCTTGCATAGTAGTATCTTAAGTATTCCGGATTGAGGAACTTGAGGCAGGTGCTCGCTTTTATAAAAGTTCCACGGGACTTGCTCATCTTTTCGCCGTTTACGGTCAAAAAACCGTGGACGAAGAGCTTGTCGGCAGTTTTGAAGTCGGCGCCTATCAAGGTGGCCGGGAAAAACAACGCGTGGAAATACATAATGTCTTTGCCGATAAAGTGATAAAGCTCGTATTCGTCACTGTTCCAGAGCTTATCGAAGTCAAGGCTGTTTTTATCACAGTAGTTCTTGGCTGAGGCCATATATCCGATAGGGGCATCGAGCCAAACATAGAAGAATTTGTTTGCTTCTCCGGGTATTTCGAAGCCGAAATATGGACCGTCGCGGGATATGTCCCAATCCTTCAGGCCTGCCTTGAACCATTCATCGAGCTTGTTCGCTACTGATTTTTGAGTATATCCTCCGGCGATAAGGCGCTTTAATTGTTTCTCATAACAGCGGAGTTTGAAAAAGTAGTGCTGCGATGTTTTCAAGGCCGGTTTTGCCCGGCAGGTTGCGCAATAAGGATTAATAAGGTCGGTGGGTCGATACGTTGCGCTGCAGATTTCGCAGGAATCGCCGTATTGGTCTTCAGCTTTGCACTTCGGGCAGGCGCCACGGACAAATCTGTCAGGCAGTGACATCTTGCAATTTTCGCAATAGGCCTGTTCGACATCTCGTTTGACGATTGAGCCGGCTTTATCGAGGCGAGCGAAGATAAGCTCGCTGAAATACTTGTTTTCCGGTGAGTGGGTCGAGTAATAATTATCGAATTTGATGTAAAAGCCGTCGAAATCTGCTTTGTGCTCCTTATATACCCGCCCGATTAGCTCTTCGGGGCTGATGCCGGCGGCGCGGGCACTTATCATAATCGGGGTGCCGTGAGTGTCATCGGCGCAGAAGTAGAGGCATTGGTTGCCGCACATTTTGTGGAAGCGGACCCAGATATCGGTCTGAAGATATTCCACTAAATGGCCTATGTGTATCGGGCCGTTTGCGTAAGGTAAAGCTGAGGTTACAACGATTTTGCGAGGCATCCTTTTTCCTTAACGACTACTGCTCCGGCGCTCCTGCACTATCCTGTGTTTGGGAATCCTTTTTGCTTTCCTCGTTTTTTTGCTGATTGTTCTCCGGGGCACTGTCTTGTTTCTTCTTTGCTGCTGCAGGGGTAGAGATTACCTCAAGCTCCTCGAGAGCGACAGAGACTCTCTGGCCGTCACCGAGTTCAACCATAACAAGCTGAGTCAATATCTGCATGTCGACAACTGTGCCCTCGCCGTATTTGGTTTTTACCTTAGTGTTCTTCTTCGGCAGTTGCTTCTTAAGCTCGGTGTAAGTCTTATCTTCATATCGCAGGCAGCATTTCAATCTGCCGCAATAGCCAGAGATTTTCGAAGGGTCGAGGGTCGCCTTTTGCATCTTGGCCATTCGCATATTGACCGGCTTCAGGAGTTTAAGAAATCTTTGACAGCAGCATTGCTGCCCGCAGCTTTCTACATCGCCAAGCAGTCTGGCTTCGTCGCGTGAGCCGATTTGACGCATTTCGATTCTTGTCTGGTATTCCTGTGCGACTTTTTTGACCAGCTCACGGAAATCCACTCGGCCGTCAGACATAAAGTAGAAGATGACGCGCTCGCCGCCAAATATGTGTTCCGCGTCGACTATTTTCATCGGCAGGTCCAATTCTTTGACGAAACGCCTGCAACATTCCATCTCTTCTTCTGCGATTTTCTGCAGGTGCCTCTCTTCGCTTATATCCGCAGCGGTTGCGTAACGGACAAATTTGCCCGCATGGTCGATAGTAAGGTCGATATCACTGTCATCAAAATATTTTTTTATCTGGCCACTATCTAACTTAAATTGTCCTGCCTTGTAGGAGGTGAGCTGGCCTACGAGGTGTCCTAATTCCAGGCCTTTGTCGGTTTTTACCACGACGCGTTTGTGGACTTTGGGTATTCTGGTTTCGTGGTGCTCGAAGAGGCCGAGCGTATTCATCAGGCCGCAGCGGACCAACATATATTTTTTATGTTTTGCCTGCTTGGGCTTTGTTACCGTATCTTTTGACATTTCAACTGCCTACTATAATATGCGCGTCAGCATTGCTATTGATAAACCTTCATTGTACCAGAAGCAGCGAGGCTTAACAATAGCTGCTCGAAAATAAGCTTTTCGTTGACGCCGGAGTCTATCCAACGCAGCTTCTTGTAACAGTCGGCGATTTTTTCGGCGGCTTGCTCCGGGTCGAAACGGCCGGCCAACTTTTGTATCCGGCCTTTTTGGTCAAAATTGATAACGGCCTTTGCCTGTATAACATTTAGTTTCATCGCATCATGCAAGGCTGATATGATTATTTGTACGATGCTCCTTGCGGCTCTTCGATTGATATCGGTTCTACTGGTGTTCTTGTCGAGGTCGGCCCAGATGGCGGCGATTTTTTTACTTTCGTCCAGAAGCCATTGGGCCAGCTCAAGGGCGCCGGCATATTCGTATTCTGCAAGCGATTTTAGCAACTGCTTCTTAGTTTCGTAAAGATTCGAATCGGCAAGCTCGAGCTGGGCCCACCGGCAAGCCTGTCCTAAACTACCCTGAGACAGACGGGCGAAGTATTGGGCGCATCTTTCTTCGGCGCCCATTTCTCTTAGCTTTTCGATTATCCTGTCTTCGTCTACGGGGCCGAAACGAATCGTCTGGCATCTGGATTTGGTAGTGGCTAAGAGTCTCTCCATACGGGTACAGAGCATAATAATGCAGCAGTATT
>DATLBB010000131.1:0-7335 GCA_035527155.1 Sedimentisphaerales bacterium | reverse complement strand
GTCCTCTACGGCCTGAACAAGCGAACCTGGATTAGGTCTGTGAAGCAGTACGGCGACTTCGTACTAAAGCTTGACACTAAGGTAACCAGAGGCAGCAATGGTGGCATAGGCTTGCGGTTTCCCCCGGAGGGCGACCCGGCCTATACAGCGATGGAGATTCAAGTAGTGGATGATCGGGTCTATTATGGCGGCAGCGCGAGGACTGAGCAGTGTACCGGCTCGATTTATGACGAAATTGCTCCCGCAAAGGATGCCACAAATCCGGTAGGCCAGTGGAACTCGTGGCTGATTACCGCCCGCGGCAGCCAAGTGACGATAGTGCTAAATGGCGTAAAGATTATCGACGCCGACCTCTCCCTCGAAACCAAAGCACGCCAGCAAAAGGGCCCGGCCCTGGCCAAGCGCCCTCTCAAAGGACACATCGGATTTCAGAACCTCAACGGTAACATCACGCTCCGAAACATTATGATAAAGCAGTTGGATGGAGCTGCTTCCGAGTTTGTGTCCCTGTTCAATGGCAGAAGTCTTGACGGCTGGGTCAATGTCAATTGCGCCCCGGAAACCTGGACCGTACGCGATGAGATGATTGTATGCACCGGCATCCCAACAGGCGTGCTGCGGACCAAGAGACATTACGAAAACTATGTCCTCGAGCTGGAATGGCGCCACATGAAAGAGAAAGGCAACGCCGGTTTATTCATTCATTCTGATCCTGTGACTGCCCCGGGCCAGCCGTTCACACGTTCCATCGAGGTGCAAATTCTTGATGGACGCAACACCGAAAATTATACCAGCCACGGCGATGTCTTTGCCATCCACGGTGCGACTATGAAACCGGACAAGCCTCATCCGGCAGGATGGAATCGCTCCCTGCCAAGTGAACGACGATGCAAACCGGCCGGACAATGGAACAATTATCGAGTCGAGTGCAAAGATGGAACAGTCGCCCTTGCCGTAAATGGCAAGGTAGTCACTCGCGCCTCTCAGTTAAAGCCGCGCAAAGGATATATCTGTCTCGAATCCGAAGGAAGTGAGGTACATTTCCGCAACATTCGTATTCGCGAGCTGCCCGGCTCAAATCCGCCTGCTGACGAGGTTGCAAAGAAAGAAAGAGGTTTTCGCTCGCTCTATAATGGCCTGGACCTTCGAGGCTTCAAGCAGGCCAAGGGACACCAGGGACATTGGCAGGCGAAGAATTGGATTCTGGATTACGATGGAAAAAGCCAGGCACAAGATAAAAACCTCTGGACGCAAGAGGAATTCGGCAATTTCACCCTCATCGTGGACTGGCGTTTCACAGCCAAACCGACAAACAAAGATGTACCCGTGATTTTGCTCGATGGCACACAGGCCACCGACCCGAGCGGCAAAGGATTGACTGCTTCTGTACCTGATGCGGGTGATAGTGGCATTTACCTGCGAGGCAGTTCAAAGAGCCAGGTCAATATCTGGTGCTGGCCCATCGGCTCCGGTGAAATATGGGGATATCGCACGGACACAAATATGTCCTCGAGGGTACGAAAGGCTGCAACGCCCAACATGAATGCCGACAATCCCATCGGCCGATGGAACCGCTTCGAAATCACGGTCATCGACGACTGTGTCACCGTCGTATTGAATGGGAAAACAGTGATTCGAGATGCCCGACTTCCGGGAATGCCAAAACGTGGGCCTATCGCGCTGCAGCATCACGGCGACCCCATCCAATTTGCAAATATCTATATCAAGGAAATTGTGCCGTAGTAAAAACTGCCTATGGAAAGGTGTATAGCGATGAACGCGAAAAAGGTTTGGATTTCGACTACAATCGTGCTTCTCGTTTCTATGTGCTGCTTCTGTAAAACGGATGTCCTGGCGGCTGAAAAAAACAGTCATCAGGAAAAGTTAGTCAAAGTTTCTCCGAAGAACGCACGTAGTAGAGTTGCGAGAATCCGCCGCAGTAACACGACCGTTTACAATCAATTAAAGCAGACTGTTGGCCTTTCCGCTCTTACGCTTGATACGCCTTTTAGCGAGGCAATTGACCTCTTGCGTAATTCAACCCAGCCTCCATTGAGGATAGTCGTATTGTGGAGGGACTTGAGTGAAAATGCGAATGTCGAGCGGGACACGCCCATCAGAATTGACGGTGTCTCCGGGATTCGCCTGCATACGGGCCTGGAGATTTTGTTGATGGCGGTTTCCGGCAGCTTTGCCAAGCTGGGCTATGTAGTTGAGCACGGGGTAATTATCATCGCGACAAAGCAATCTTTACCTGCCAAAATGATAACCCGCGTTTATGACATTAGCGACCTGGTGGCGAGGCCTGCTCGTTTTGGCTTTGGATTTGCACCCGGCCTCGGCGGAGGTTGGCCGATGGGAGCATACGCGGGCGGAAGAGGCCGAATGGCTCTAAGAGGCGGAACAAATTGGGCCGCTGGCCGTGGGGGCCGAAGACGCTCAGGACGCGGAACTGCGACTGTATGGGGACCGGAGCAGGGCAGCCGAAGAGCAAGCCGCATATCTAATGTAATAAGAGATACCGTCCGTCCGAATACATGGCGTTGACTTGCCACAAGCAGGTACCCATATTTAGCCCCACGCCTGTCCCAATGTTTTTATTCGGGATTTCACGTGAGATTTGTTTCTTAGACGGGGTGGCATCCTCAAGCCCAAAGGGCTTGGGGATGGCAATCAATCTTCATCTGTCATTCCTGCGAAACCTGTGCCCACGAAGTTAGGTAGGGTGGGCCGTGCCCACCATTTCTCTGTGGAAAATAATCCGTTGATCATTGCCTGCTTTTCAAGCATGTCCCGAGCTCAGTCGAGGGATAGGTCCTGTTGTCCCGTCTATAAAAATCTCTGTGTTCTCTGTGTCCTCTGTGGCCCAAAATCCTGTCCCCCTTCTCTCCTTGCGCAGCGTGGCAATCTCTTCCCCAAATCTGAAATTTGAAATCTGAAATTTTGCTTTTTTTCCCTTGACTTTCTCCACAGAAAACATACAATTATGGCACTTTCATTGATGGAGAAAATCAATGCATGGAGAAATAACTTGCAATCGCTCTGCGGGACTTAAACGAGCACGATGTAGCGGTGCCTTTTTTGTTTGGTGCCTGAAAACATTAACAATTTTTTTTGAAAGGAGTAGAGATGCGAACGCTGTACATAAGAATCTTATTAGCAATGTCTGTTCTCTCATTCGTAACGCAGTCCACTCTTGCGGGCAAAATCATCTTTGTTGGCGCCGATGATTCGGTAACGAATGTCCCCAACCCGCTGACGCAGCCCAATACCGTGCTGGACGCTGCTTCTGGGCCGTGGTATGTGGCAAGCGATTTGTCTGTCCCGAGTGACAAGATACTAACAATAGAACCTGGGACGACAGTTTACTTCAATCAGGACGTTCGTTTGACAGTCCAGGGCCGACTGGTGGCGGAAGGAACGGAATTCGAGCGGATACGATTGATGCTGCAGCCGGGGTCGTCTGCGACGGAATGGGACGGCATACGATTCGAGAACACGAGTGAGGATAACCGCCTATGCTATGTGGATATGGAGCATTGCTCAGGCGCAAGTAGGTCAGTAGACCTGTACCGGTGCAGGGTGCTTCTCGATAATGTGATCTGGGGCCAAACTAACAATACGACGCTGCAGATCGAAGAGTCTTCGGCGATAGTGCGGAACTGCGTGTTCCCTGAAAATACGCGGATGCAGACCGTTGTGGGCCACCGCCTATTGTCTTCCGACCCTTACCTGGTCTTCGAGAATAACGTCTTAGGCTTCAACAGCAGTCCCAATAAAGACGATGTAGTTGACTTCACTACCAGCGGCTCAAGTGTTGTACCGCGGTTTATCAACAACGTCTTTTTGGGCGGCGGAGATGACGCTCTGGACCTGGACGGTACCAATGGCTACGTTGAAGGCAATGTGTTTATGAACTTCCACAGAGACTTCGACCCATCAGAGGGCGAGGCGTACGGGGTGAGCACAGGCTATGATGCCGGGCACAGCTCCAACCACGTTATCGTGCGCAACCTGTTTATTAACTGCGACCATGCCGCGCTGGTCAAAGACCAATCCTGGATCAACTTTGTGAATAACACCGTTGTGAACTGCTCTGTCGGAATCAACTTCG
The DNA here is from genome assembly GCA_035527155.1 of Sedimentisphaerales bacterium. Lineage (GTDB taxonomy): Bacteria > Planctomycetota > Phycisphaerae > Sedimentisphaerales > Anaerobacaceae > CS2-K091. Next base: position 3,221 of record DATLBB010000131.1, on the reverse strand, counting down.
ATGAGCCGTCAGAAGCGGGTATTGACCCAGGAAGAGGGGCCTATCTGGACGGCAATATCTTCTGGAATACGCCGACGCCGCTGGCACAGTTCTACGTGGACGACCCAGAGTGGGGCACGACTGATATTACGGTTAACCATTCGATTGTTGGGTCTGAGTGGCACTACCTTGGGCAGGGTAATATCGACGCTGACCCGTGTTTTGCCGACCCCGGCTATTGGGACGCCAATGGAACACCAGAGGATGCCAATGACGACTTCTGGGTTGGTGGCGATTACCATTTGAAGTCCCAGGCGGGCAGATGGGACCCCAATACTCAAAGCTGGGTGCAGGATAACGTGAACAGTCCCTGCATCGACGCCGGCGACCCCAATTCTGATTGGACCGGGGAATTGTGGCCACACGGTAAACGGATAAACATGGGCGCTTATGGTGGAACACCCGAAGCCAGTATGTCTTCGCTGACCGTTGGCAATATTGCTGACTTAAACAATGACGATATAGCCAACCTGCGAGACTTTGCTTGGCTTGCCGATAGTTGGCAGGCCGAAAAGGCTCTTTTACCCGAAGACCTAAACCGCGACAAGCAAGTAAACAGCAAAGACCTGTCCATCTTCACAGATAATTGGCTTTGGGAACAGTAGCGTCAGAGTTGGCTTGGCTGCAACCTTGATCCGTCGGAAGCTTGCTGGGAATAGCCCGAACCCTCCTCGCTCTTACTGCTCGGCCTCAGTGCGGTGCTGTTACGGAAAAGACGCTAAGGGCTTTTTAGTTTTTCACAATATGAAACACTTGACAGGCAATTTAACGCTGCTGCTAAAAACACTAAAATGCGACACATACTAAAACCTGATTCGGTTTTTACAAGAATAAGCCGGGTTCAACAGAAAAACGCTCTGCAAGTATTTTTATGTGTCTCTTACTTAATTTGCGCACACCGTTGAGAATCTTTGACCCCAGCTCTCATTCCACAAGTGGCTGCCACAGATATAAAAACTGCGCCCTGTTTGAGCTCAACCAGTCCGGTAGTTCCACATTTATCAAGGCGCCGGCAACACCGTCATCACTCATTGCCGAGCCATACACATTCGCTTTATGACCTAACGGGCGGTGATAGATAACCACACGTGCCTTCTTGGCCCCTGCGATCTCTTTGGCCCATTCGATTCCATCTTCCGGATAACCAATTCTGTCTATCAGTTGTTCTTGCAAAGCCTGTTCAGCCGTGAACACTCGTCCGTCTGCCAGTCTTCGCAGTTTACGCTCTCCAATTTGTTTGCGGCCTTCATGTACAACCGTCAGGAATTGCTCGAAAAACTGGCTGATAATTCCTTCCAGTACTTTGCGTTCTTCAGCTCGCAAATCGTGAAGCGGCGACCCTAAGTCTTTCAATTCTCCACTCTTGATGGCAACCGCTTTAACTCCGATTTTTTCCATCGTCCCTGCCACGCTGAACGTCTGCATAATGGTTCCGATACTGCCCGTCACACTACCCGGCTGGGCCAAAATTCCGTCACTGCCACACGCCAGGTAATACGCCCCGCTGCACCCTAATCCAAGGATACAAGCCACGACAGGTTTTCCTGTTTTTCGCTTAAACTCCCGCAAACTATGATACATAATATCGCTTGCCGCAACCGTCCCGCCGGGTGAATTTAAACGAAGAACGACCGCCTTGACATGTCGGTCAGCTGATGCCTTGTCAAGTTTTTCCACGAATAGACTCACCGGATTATCTCCCTCTCGAAGCAATCCGCGCTTACGCTTGTTAATAAGCAAACCTTCAACATCAATGACAGCTACCTTATCAGGGACAAACAAGCCTTTATCTCGCTGTATTTGGGTCTCTTCGAGTCGCTGATGGGTGGGCACGAGTTCTATTCGAAATGCACTCGGCCCGCATCCTGCCAACACTACCAACGATAGTAACAAAGCCATATACAACCAAACATGTCCTTTAGACATTACTTGACCTCCTGCAAAAACTTTTAGTTTCCTTTTTACAGGAACAATCTAACAAAATCAATCTGCCGCGTCTAATAAAAATAGTCATATTTTGTATGTGGTGACATTACGAGAACACCGGTTTTTGCCAAACAATTCACTTGGATTCGCTGATTTCTCGGCTGCGTATGACCTAAAAAATAACGCAGAAAATATTTTTTCTGAAAAAATAACATTTTTGAAATTCAACATAATAGCTTATTTGACATACAATTACGGTGGTTTCTTGCCTAAAATCGCCCACTTTAAGTAAATCGTTTGACAATTCAGCTATCTATTATTAGAATATTAGGTAGACTGGAAAGCAGGAGTCTAAGTATCGGCCTAACAAGAATATGGCACTAATCCTGTGTAACGCAGTGCCAATGTGTTTATAGTAAGACAAAGGGGTCTGGCTTTGCGTAGGAGGAAATGCGGGAGGTGACAGTATCGCTGCTCGGAGTGTACTGAGGATAGAACACCCGCATAATGGTAAAATAGGAAATCTTTTGATTATTTGGCAGGCGAACATAGAAAAAAGATTATTTTCGGCTTATCAGGAGAAACAAAAACAGCTTCAGCAATTTTCATACTTTTGCCGATAAATTAAGGGGAGGCTATATGGAGATAGAAAAAAGAAAACTATCAGGACGAGAAAAGGACGAGGAGTCGATAAGGCTTCTTGCGAAGCTTAGGGACCAGCTATATTCATCCAACGCGTCAAATAGACGGCAGTCCGCTTTTAACCTGTCATGGATGCAGGAAGATGGTTTAGAAATCTTAAAAGCGGCTTTGTTTAGCGATTGTCACATAACCACGAAAAACGCAGCGACCTATGGCCTGAGAAATATGCGTGGAAGAATGAAGAAAATGGCCATGGAGGTTTTACAGCAGGGGCTCCAGATCCATGACAGAGACACAAAAGCCGTATGCAGAAACGCTTTGTCACGATTGGAAGGCAAGCCCGAACGGAAACCTGCTTCTAAAGGCACCGCAAAAAAAACAAGTAAGTATGAAATACGGGATGTCCCAAATAGAGGCAGGACGCAGCGCACAATTGGTATGATGCAGACGCATAGGCGAAGGCCTGTCGGAAATAGACGCCCACCCAGAAGCTAAAAAGCCAGCCTCGCTATAGAATACCGACAAACTATCAGGCGGTGATATTTCCTCGAAGTAATCAATCATAAATCCTCATCACAAAAATTGTCCGCCTCTTAAGTTTCGGAAGAGGACAC
>DATLBB010000130.1:0-6758 GCA_035527155.1 Sedimentisphaerales bacterium | reverse complement strand
GTTGTCGGCGATGTATTGGCGGAAGTGCTTTAATTCGTCTTCTCTGCGGATGATGTGTTCGTAATAATTGCGCTGCCATAGCGCGGAGGCGGGCGTTGTTCGGATGATGTTGATTCGTTTGGTGGAAACGGTTTTGAAGGCCCCGATTATGCGTCCCAGTGGTTTATTACGTTCGGGTGTTTTGGAGGTAGGGGCGGGCAGCACAACCGCCCTTACGAATGATGATAATTCCATGGAGATGATTCGGCATTAGTACGTGTTCATCCAAAAATACATCCTTGAATTGATGGGCCAACCATTTCCAACATTCTTCCACGATACGGCCATACTCGAACAAGTGCATTTTGGCGTTGATAATTTCGCCAAAGAGACATTTTCGGGCCTGCTCGCAAATCGTAACGAAATACCAGCCATCCTGTGAATAATCGTAGCCGGGGAGGCGAATGGAACGGCGGTGATGTATATTGGGGTTGTATTCTTCGGGCATAAAAGAATTGTATAGGATATTGAATGGTTCGCAAGATTTAAGGGCGGGCAGCACAACCGCCCCTACGTTAACAATCGTGGTGTTATCTTTTTGGTTTTAATCCGGCGGCTTTGCGGAGTTTGGCTGCCATATCGGTTTTTTCCCATGTAAAGTTGGCTCCCTTTCGTCCGAAGTGTCCGCCGTAAGAGGTTTCGGCATAGATTGGTCGGTCAAGTTTCAAGTACGCAATCATTTTCTTGGGAGTTAAGGGAAAGAGCTTCCGTACAATCTGACTTATCTTTTGCTCGCTGATTTTTGAGGTTCCCTCGGTATCTACGAGGACAGAAACCGGCTCAGCCACTCCAATGGCATACGATAACTGGACTTCACAGGCATCGGCGAGGCCGGCAGCGACGACGTTTTTTGCGATGTATCGGGCCATATAGCTTGCGGTCCTGTCGACCTTTGTAGGGTCTTTTCCACTGAAGGAGCCTCCGCCGTGGCTTCCTCTTCCGCCGTAGGTATCGACGATTATCTTTCTGCCGGTAAGTCCGCAATCTCCTTTTGGGCCGCCTGTTACGAACCTGCCGGTCGGATTGATGTGGAATATAATGTCTTTGTCAACAAGGCGCTTCGGCAGAACAGGAAGAATGACTTTTTCGATAATTTGTTTTCGCAATTGTTTATAGCCAACAGATGGTGCGTGCTGGGCGGCCACTACGACTGTGTGAATGCGTTTTGGTTTTCTTTTCTCGTATTCGACCGTCACCTGACTTTTACCATCGGGTCGCAGCCAGGGCAGTGTCTTGTTCTGGCGTGTTTTTTCGAGTCGAGTTGTGATTTTGTGTGCGAGCTGGATTGGCATTGGCATAAGCTCCGGCGTTTCCCTGCAGGCAAATCCGAACATCAGGCCCTGGTCGCCGGCTCCTTGTTCCTTATGCAGGCCTTTTCCTTCGGTTACACCCTGTGAGATGTCAGGACTCTGCTTGTCGATTGACACTATTACGGCACAGTCATCACCATCGAAACCTATGGACGGGTCGTCGTAGCCGATTTTTTTGATTGTCTTTCTGACAACTCCAGGGATGTCAACGTATGCTTTTGTCGTGATTTCGCCGGCGACTACGACCAGACCGGTCGTCACCAGCGTTTCACAGGCCACCCTGCTGGTTCGGTCCTGGGCGAGCATTGCATCGAGGATTGCATCGGATACGTGGTCGGCGACTTTGTCGGGATGACCCATTGTTACAGACTCACTCGTGAACAGATATCTGTCAGCGTCATAATCAGGACTGCTATGAATCGATTTTTTTGCCATTTTTGATATTTCCCTTTAATAGTCCAAAGTTTTTAGTTGGTTGATTTCGAACTGTCGTTGAGTCTCCAGTTAGGTCTCATATATTCAATGGAATAGTTCTCTACTTGAAGATAATTTGTGTTCTGCCGGGAGATATAGTTTGTAAGACAATTCAAGACGGCGCGGACGGCCGGCTGCTGGTCTTTAAACTTTTTGTCTGTACCGTACTTACGGATAAACTCGCTGCCGAACCATGTCGGTTGAAGTATGTAGGAAAGGTAGACAGTCTGCCTTTTTTTGTTTATCTTGAATGCGAGGGGATTGGATAAGAATTTTTTGGCCTGGTCATCCAACTGCTGCGAGAGTTTGGTTCCGCGATATGGCTCATTTCGCAAAGGCGGACTGGAGAGGTTGGCATAACATAGCGCGAAAAATGCTCGCGGCTCGTCAAACTCTTTGCGGAAGAAGCGGTCTTCAACTGTCTGAAGAGTAAACTCTTCTTCCATTACGTAAAATTTTTGGTTGCTGATGCCGCCGATACGTCTGTTGATGTGCAAGATACTGTCAGGTTCCCAGCCCGGGAAAAAGTGGAGCAGCCGATACGAATCAATAGGATAATTGTCGATAATTATCTTAAGCATTTGTATGTTGTAGGCGTTAATCCAGAAGGCGATTTTGTCCTCTTTCGGCCAGGAGTTATATTCATTTGGTTTGAGTTTGGCAAATTCATTCAGTAGGTGCTTTAACTCCAATCTTTTTCGCTTTAACGTTTTGTAGTCAACCATTCCCTTATCGTTGACAAATCTGTTTAAGATGCTGGCACATTTATCGTGAAAAGTTACTTTGGGAGGCGGCTTGGCCTCATTAGGCTCAGCCTTAGCGGGTTCTGTCTCGTTAGGTTCGGGCTTGGGCGTGTCAGGCTCGTTGGGTTCGGTTTTTGCTGCTTCAGGCTCAATGGGTTCGACTTTTGGAGACTCGACCTCGTTGGGTTCGGCTTTCGGACGTTCGACCACGTTAGGTTCAGTTTTTGCGGGTTCAGGCTCATCAGGCTCGGTCTTTACGAGTTCGATTTCATTAGGTTCAACCAGCTTAGGCTCGAAGAGGTTCGGTTCAGCCTTAGTAGGTTCAAGCTTTGGGATTACAGCCGCTGAAGAATCCGTAGGTTTGCGCTCTTCAGGCAGACAGCCGGCGACAAAGGCCAATACCGTTAGCAGGGTTATGAAAACAACACGGTCTTTAGCCATTTTACCTTCCGATAACTGAATATGCGGTTCTTTGAGCCATAAGATAAATCAATTTTGTATTAGCATAAGGTATCGGGTAACAAATGCAACGATTTGTTAATTGATTTTATCGTATTTTTGCAGAGCAATCTTAATTTTAGCCCTTTAGTACGGCTAATGGGACCATTCGAGCGACGGCTTTGGCCCAGCCGCACTCGACGACGATTCGGACGACCTCGTCGATGTCTTTGTAGGCATCGGGGGCTTCTTCCTTTATTTTGTGTCTGTTGCCGGTGATGAGCTTTATACCTTTCATACTGCGTTTGAACTGGTCGTCGCTGATTTTGGCGGGGGTGATAATTCTGCCTCTTCGAGCTTTTCCAAGGGCGGCGGTGCGGCTCATCACTCTGCCTGCCCCGTGATTGACCGAACACAAAGACTCATCGGAATTGCCGGTTCCCACAAGTAAAAAGCTGGCGGTGCCCATTGAGCCGGGAGTAATTATAGGCTGGCCGGTGTTTGCGAAAATGGTACCTGTCATACGCTTACGACCGAAGGCACGGGTGGCGCCTTTGCGGTGCACCCAAAGCCGTCTGCCATTGTGCTCTTCGAGCTTTGCCATATTGTGAGCGACATCGTAGACCATCTTTAGCGGAGTTGGGCCGAACATTCTGTTGAAACAGCGCCTTACGAGCAGGGCCATAATGTGGCGATTTGTGAATGCGAAGTTGGCGGCCGCGCCCATCGCGGTGATATAATTTTTGCCGGCGTCACAGTCGGTCGGCAGATATGCCAGCATTTTTCTTCTATCTGCCATTTCGGGTCTTCTTGCGGCAGTGTTCATATACTGGTCTGCGACTTCATAGCCGAACCGGCGAGAGCCGGAGTGTATCATTACGACGATTTGATTTTCAAAAAGGCCGAAGGTCCCGGCCAAATCCTGGTCGAAGACTTTCTGGACGTACTGAATTTCTATAAAGTGGTTTCCGCCACCGAGTGTCCCGAGCTGGTCTGAACCTTTGTGTATTGCGGCGTTTGGTACTGTGCCGGGGTCGGCGGGCATGCGGCCGTTTTCCTCGATTCTTTTGAGGTCATCGGCAAACTCGACCGGGTCGAAGGCCTCCCAGGCATGGTGTTTGGTTCTTTGTGCGAGGGTGGATATTGAAGCGGCGCCGTTGTTTATGACGGCTTCGATGCCGGCTTTGTCCAACGGCAGGTTGGCCCTCCCTTCGCCGAGGGGAATATCACGGGCGATGGATGCAGCGATTTTGTCGGTGTCGATATCGCCTTTTGTAAAGGGTGTGTTCAGCAGGCGCATACCACAGTTAATATCATATCCGACGGCGGCGGGCATTATGGCATTGTCCAGTCCTAAGACGGCCCCGATGGGTATGCCGAAGCCGACGTGGATATCGGCGGTGGCGAGGACTTTCTTTGCCGGGGGCAAAGAGGCGGCATCACAAAGCTGGCGGACTGCGTCGGGTTCGAGCTTGATGGCTTGTGAGGCGAAAATGGTCGCATCGGTGACCATTTGGCCGGAACGTTCTATGTGCAGGCGAAGAGGGTCTACACGAACGAGTTTTGGAGACGATTCGGCCACGAATAAATCCTTTAATATACTCTTATCGGTTCTTTAAGTGATATTATATCGACTTTTAGGATTTATAGACAAAGACTTTTGCGAAAAAAAAGCTTAAGAAAAGTCGCCTGCTGGACGAGTGTAGAATAGCAGCTTATGGCGGATAGAAGGAAGCACGGGCCAAATTAGCTTGACATAAGACGATTAAAAAAGTATGCTTATAATATTGAGCGGACATGTGAACAGGAGACTGCCTTGTTTTTGAGGGTGTATATACAATGAAGTCAAAATGGGTGATTTTTGCTGCTTTAGGGGTGTTTCTGGTGTTAGTGGTGTATCCGGGTTCCGGGGCCGTTAATACCAGGGAGATTGACAGGGTACGCAATAAGGGTGTGCTTGACAGCCCAGATATGCAGATTATTGACGATTTTGTGGGTGAGGCGGTACGAGAATTGGTCAGGACCAGGGATTTTACGTCTATAGCACAGACTCGTTCGGTCATTCTGGCTCGCAGCTCCAGTAAGAAAAGTAGTGCTCAGGCACAATACGCGGAGCAGTTTTCTGAATCGGCCCATAAATACATCTCTTCAGGCTTTGAGCAGGCTAGGCAGTTGGAGCCGGAAGACCGCAAATTCAAAACGACTCTTAATCTTTTGATTCTGGTAGATGGGCTGGAAGATGTGCGGTTGGCGGAACTGGCTTTAGGGCTGCTAAGAGATAAAAAGATAGTTATTCGTTACTGGGCGGTCCATTCTGTAACTACCCCCGGTTTCACAAAGAATTTAAATTCCACGATAGCAGCCAATTCGCAGTTGGCGCGGCGCATCGTAGAGCAGCTTCAGGGGCTTCTTGAACGTTCCGGCCCTGATATGTTAGCTTTTGCGGCTGAATTTGCCGCTGAGGTGGACATTCCACAGGGTGAAGATTTATTGGTGCAGATAGCTGATAAGAGAATTAAAAAGTACGCGAACTGGACAGTGGATTATGAACTTTTTGATGGCGCCATCCTGGGACTGCTCCACAAAAAGATATCTTCAGGGGCGGTGGGCAGGGCTGCTGTTGCGCGGCGCTTTGGCCAATTATATTCTTACGTGATTGAAAGATATGTTAAGGGCCGGGATGTTCTCAATCCTACCCGGAAGCTTCAACTGGCTTCCGTGTTGATTGAAACGGAGAAATCTTGTATCAGTAAACTCCTGGGTGTGCCACAAACAGTAATCAAGATGTCGGTTGAGCGGGACGACTATACCCGTCTTTTGCTGGAGCATAGTAAATTACTCGGGGACACAACGAGAGCCGGCCTGTTAGCGATGAGGCTCAACTATGACTACGGCAGGAACCCGGATGGCTCCGGACGCACCGCGCCGCTTGCTCTGCCGGAACCACCCAAAAAATAGCCCCTGATTTAATCAGGGGTGATTACCGATGATTGAGTACCACGCAGAAAGACCATCAACAAGCAGAAATGAGTATCGTGGCCCCGGATTAAATCGAACTTTGTGTCATTGCGAGGAGCCTGGTGACGAAGAAAACTCAGCAACGTAGGGTGCGATCCATCGCACCAATTATGACTTTTTCGATTAGCCCCGCCACCTGTGGGCGGGTTGTCTTTGTGTTTAACCCCAAGCTTGTCGGGGGTTGTCATTCCTGTCCAGCCTGCCCTGTGGGCACGCTTTTGGCTTAACTGACTTGGGCGCAGCTTAGGGCGAGAGTGTTGTCGTTGGAATATTCGTAAATGGTGCGTAACCGGCATTTCTGTTATCAACATCCTGATCCTCGGATACGCCATTATAGCGGTAGGGTGGGGCTTGCCCCACCATTATTCTAATTGGGGCCTGCCCTGGGAGCTTGCCCTGTGGGTTTACCCCGTGAAATAGCAAAGCGTTATCTCACCGGGGTGCGAGAGTGTTGTGGCTGTAAAATCCGTCAATCGAGCCAAAAATTAAGAGCTTATCCGAATAACCGGGTCGTTATGAGGCCGAGCGAAAAGTTCGAGGCCAAGGCGGCAGGCCAAAAATGCTCGGAGGCGTGGTTTTCTCCACGTTGAGAACGTTTTTGGCTGACAACGCAGGCATCGGGCTTTGCAGCCGGCCGCAATAGAGTTGGTTATTTGGATAGGCTCTAAGCTTCCGGAGTTTCGGAATATTTATAGCTCTATATAGCGTTGAGTTTCACACTTTTTATTAGATGAAT
>DATLBB010000129.1:0-13539 GCA_035527155.1 Sedimentisphaerales bacterium | reverse complement strand
CGCATTCCCTACCCATGTCCTTATTACTCCGGATGGCAAAGTTGATTCCGTTGGAGCAGATGATTTGGAAAAAAGTATTAACTTGTTGCTTTACGGCCATACAAAGAATCTTAAGAAGGAGCCTTCCTTCCTGCAGAAGCTGCTGCTTTTAGCCGGAAAGGAATTTCTGCTTATAGGAATCGGTATGGCGGGATTGCTATTGGTTGGAATCTACTGTGCCGTGCGAGTGATATTAAATAAACAATCGAAGCAAATTTGACTTCTTTGCATACTGTGCGATTGTCAGGACCCTGAGCGAGACTTGAAAAAACCACGAGAGCCGCTTTGTCTTTGACTTGTGACAGGTCTTCGGTTAACCTTCGGCGAATATGAAAAGAATGCTCACATCGTGTTTTGGTCTTGGCCGGCTGCCGCTTGCTCCGGGGACGTGGGGCTCGCTGCCGCCGGCAATTATATTTGCTCTGATGTGCCAATTCCACGCACCGGCTGTGTTAATATCAATCGTAATGGCGCTCCTGGCTATTGCCGGCTCTGTTATCTGCGTCAAATTTGCCCCCGCTGCTATCGTCGCTACGGGCAAGACCGACCCGCGGGAAGTTGTAGCAGATGAACTTGCGGGCCAGGCGGTTACGTTCTTAGCTATCCCATTTCTATTCCCACCCGAACTCACAACCGGGCAAATCCTTATCGCAACCGTCCTCGGCTTTCTGCTGTTTAGGATATTCGATATCGTCAAACCCCCGCCGATACGCAAACTCGAAAAATTGCCCAAAGGCTGGGGGATTCTTGCCGATGATTTATTAGCGGCCGTCTATGCCGCGATAGTTTTGATGCTGTGCCTCCGATTTTGGATTGCAAAGACCAGCACTTAGATTAGGAAACATAGATGGCGGCAGAATATTCCGTTGAAGTTTGCAAACAGCTCAAAAAGAAATTTGATGATACCCGTCTGCACCGGCTGATGCGGATTGCCCGTTATGATGCCGGCGATGAGCTTGTTTATGACGTTACGGCAGTCGGACAATCGGTTACAGGGCGGGTGCATCTGGTTGTCGAGGGATTTGTAGGCGGGGGGTTTGCAGGCCAAGTTTACCGGGTGAAAATATTAGATATTGAGGCCGCCGGCGCCCAGATTGAAGACCTTGAAGTCGGCCGGGTTTACGCGATGAAAATCCTTATTCCGCCCTCTTCTTTTTCCCGGCTGTTCCGCAATCTGCTGTATTGGGTCGGTTTCCAGGGGCCGTTTCAGCTCCAGGTCAATCCGGCGGCGGCACGGGCGGGAGCGCTCTGGCAAAAAATTATCCGGCGCGGGGCAAAGATTCGATTCGGCGACGAAAGTGCAGTTGTAGATATCCACGCTACGTTCGTGGACGACCGGCTTGGTAGCTGCGGGGAATTGAGCGAATGGATCGACGGCCGCACGTGGCAGTTGGAAATCGATGACAGACTGGATTTACTGAAAAGATGGCACCGAGGCAAGGCGGTTGATGAACAGCAGCTCGGCTCGCTCGAATACCGGGCAAAGCGGCAGTTTATGCGCGAATTTGTAACATTGCTAAATGATATGGGCGCTTACGAGTTTGCCCGGCAGTATGAGTGGTGGACATGCAAGAGTCAGCCGAACTGCCTAAAACGCAAAGATGCCGCAGACAACCCCTCCGGCGGTTTGGTGGCGGTCGACTTCAGAGCGGGTTTGGCCTTGCTGCCATTTTTGCCGATGAGCCCGGGCGATTTCAAGCTGATATTAAAAGGACTTATGCGAGGCTCGCTCGTTCAGTTTGACCGCGGCAGCACTGATAAGCTTCAGCGTTTTGCCGAGGCCAATAGCGATGAGTTTAGCGATATGGGCCAAATGTTAGAGGAGCTAAAAGCGGCTGAGAAAATTTATCGGGATTCGATTCCGGATATTACGCACAATCACGTTCGGCTGCTTTACAGCCCGCGCCTTTGGGCGACTATGTGCGAAAGTGCAGTCACCGGATGGAAGGTGCGAAATCTTGTTGACGCCCGGCACGAGCCAAAACTGCGGAACAGCAGATTTATGACCCTGCTGTTCTTTGTGATTGGTGTAGTACCCTTTTTGGGTAAATTGGTTCGTCGAATCTGGGCCCGCTCGGATTGGCGCAAGCACTATGGGGCAATGCTGACGAGCGTGGACTATCTGCAACGGGCGATTCAGGCCAGGATTTCCGAGAAAGTTATCGTCTGGCACAGGGCCGGTCGCATAAACGACAAGCATGCACAAAAGGTCACGTCCTCTTTTGCAAGGTTCTTATTTCATTTCCCTCTATCGATCCTGCCCGCCAGCCTGCACAGGTTTTTGACCGACCGGGCGTTCTTTAAGGATAAGCTTCACTACATTTTTGCTCGGCCAATAAAACTTTATTTTAGCGCCAAACTTCGCGAGCAGTGGATGCGTGATATGCTGGCCGAAGGACAAAATAAGCACATGCTTAGCGATGAGGATGCACATCTTATCCTTTCAAGGATTAACGAACCTTTTATACAAAAGTATCTCAAAAGTCTGGCGGTGCATGTCTGCACTTTGCCGGTAACACAGATTGTTTCTGTGGCAGTTGCAATTACTTATGTATTGATGCACCCGGAGATGCCGAGAGGTCAGGCCTGGGGAATAGGGCTTGGAATTATCGCATTGTTTCAGGTGGTACCTATTTCACCAGGTTCGCTGGTTCGTGGTTTTTATGTTTTGTATCTGGTTATCAGGGAACGGAATTTCAAGGATTACAATATCGCAGTGTTCCTGGGATTTTTCAAGTATATCGGTTACCTGGCGTTTCCGATCCAGATGACGTATCACTATCCTGTGCTGGCTCGGTTTATGGCGGCCCACTGGTCGACGGAAGCAGTGCATATTGTTCCGGTGTTCGGCGAACGTGGTGCATTGTTAGAGCATTGGGTATTCTGCTTGTTCTATAACTGGCCGTTGACCATACGGCGCAGGATAAGAAAACGCGCAGAAGTTCGGGCATCGATAATGCCGCGGTATTGGCATGTGGCTTTTTGGGCTGTTGTCGCGGCATTCAGCCTCGGCTCTGTGGCTTACAACTACTTTAACAATGTCGGGAATCTTCCGGGATTGAAAGATATTTGGTACTTTGCAGCGCTCGTGCCGCTGGCTTGTGGTGCAATGGTTACTCTTGGCTGCGGCGGGGCGAAATTGTGGAAACGGATTGTGGCTGCCACTGTCTGCGGTATTGCACTTGGTCTGCTATATACGGCTGTATCCGCCCTGCTGGTAAAGAAAATGCCCATTGGTGATATTGCAGCGGCTTGCGTCTGGCCCGTATTTGTTTTCGCTGTTGTCTCCACTATCGGAGCTATAATTACAGAGCTGAAGCTGCCAGAGCCGAAAATCGAAAATCCTGGTCAACAAACTTAGCACCTTTAACCCGGAAATTTCATTCGATTTTGCCGGGGTTCTACCCAGCCTTTACCTTGTGCCTTTTTTATTGGTACGGGACTGACCCAAGGATTTCACGGCTTCTCGGGGCAATTCCGTGTTTTCAACAAAAAAAACCTCATTTTTTGAGAGACTTTTGAGCTTTTCGCCCTATATTGTTATATTCTGGCCTGTTTTTGTGTTGCTTTAGCTCTTGAAATACGCTTGAATCTGTGCGAAAATTACAGTCTTATTTAAGCTGTTGTTAAGCAATTATCTTGTCATTATGGCCTTGATGTTGACAAAAGGAGTCAAAAAAATGAAGCCGGAAGTCATATCATCAACGCTAATCAAGATGGTAAATCATAAGCGTCTTAGAAAACTGTTGGTAAAAAAAGCAGATAATTACATCTATAAAAGTATGGTCAACAATGATTCAGAAGACTTGCAAGCCGTGCAATTAAAAAGATACCAGTTTATATCAGCAATGCTGCATTGTGTGATTAGAAATGTAGATAAAGGCTCCATTTCAAAGGAAGTTATAAAAAAAATTATCGATGTGTTAGTTCAAAATAATCTTCTGGAGGGCGACCAAAGTTACGACCAGGCCGTTGAAAAGTTCAAAGAAAATTATGGCGAACCGCCGCCAAGCTTTATTGTGTTCTCGCCTACTCAAATATGCAACTTAAAGTGCAGCGGCTGTTATGCATCTTCAGCAGCAAACACCCAGGCAACGATACCTTATCCTTATGTAGATAGAATAGTGGGTGAGACCCACGACTGTTGGGGCAGCAGGTTTATGACTATCAGCGGCGGCGAACCTTTTATGTATAAAAGCGAAGGTAAAACGCTTCTGGATATCTACAAAAAATACAACGATATGTTCTTTTTGGTATATACCAACGGCACGGTTATTAACGAAGAAGTCGTGGCTGAGCTTGCTAAATCAGCAAATGTTACACCGGCAATTTCAGTCGAGGGCTTTGAAGAAGAAACCGACCAAAGAAGAGACGCCGGCACCCATAAAAAAATCCTTAATGCCTTTGAACATTTGAGACAAGCGGGCGTGCCCTTCGGCATCTCCGTCACCGCAACAAGCAAGAACGTGGATTTGCTTCTGAAGGATGAGTTTTATGATTATTACTTCGGCGAGCAAGGTGCCTGCTATATGTGGGAATTCCAGTTGATGCCCATCGGCAGAGGTAAAGATGAGCTCGATTTAATGGTCAAACCCCAAAAGAGAATCCAGTTATATAGAAAATGGGAAGAGCTGCTCAGAGAAAAGAAATATTGCATCGCCGACTTCTGGAACAGCGGTGTGCTCTCCAGGGGATGTATTGCCTACGGCAGAAGCGGCGGATACATCTATATTGACTGGCATGGCAATGTAACTCCCTGTGCCTTCATTCCTTACTACGTCGACAATATCTACGACTTGTACAATAACGGAAAAACCTTGTCGGATGCCCTATTCTCCGATTTTATGAAAAGCGGTCGAAAATGGCAGAATGAATACGGCCTCGGCAATTGGAAAAAACCAAACAACTGGCTCATGCCCTGCTCCATAAGAGACCATTACGAAATCTTCAGAAAGTCAGTCCTGCCGAAAGACGCAAGACCCGAAGACGAAAAAGCAAAAGAGGCCCTCGAATCCGATGAATATTTTGAGGCACTGAAAAACTATGACCAGGAGCTGCAAGGTCTAACTGAGACAATCTGGGAGAATGAGTACTTAAATGTATAGAAAGCTCCGCTTTATTCTCTGCTTGTATGAGAATTGAGTATAGAGCTTTGCCTATTGGAGAGTTTTTCAAATTATGTCAAACGGTTATACTACTCTTTGCGACGATTTTTATCTCGATATGTACATAAATACCGAGCTTGACCTGCCGACCGAGCGGGAAACCATTTTAGCCTTTTTCGAGAGGATACAAAAACAATTTCCTTCCATGGGCTGCTTCTACCGGCGCGACAATAACGAGTACTGTCTGGAAGAGGACCGCAACGGCGGCCGATACCGCTGGATTACTCTCGAAACAGACCGTATCGGCTCCGGTGTTGTCAATCCCGCAAACTTTGAAGATGCTTACAGCCAGGACAGATTGGCGCTCGAGCTTGTCCCCTATATGCTCGGGGTAAATCATCTTGATATCGATTCCCTGGATGTTACTTTCACTATGGATTTTGATTGTGCCGGCAGTCACGATGAGATTATCGCCGAGGCACTCTTCGGGTCAACCGCCTTTAGCTGCCTTCTGGAGCTGCCTTCCGCCAGGCCTATCGGCTTTTCACCCGCTGTCGTCATCGCGTTATCAGACGATTGCCGTACCCAGGCCCGAATCGGCGTAGAGTCTAAAACAAGCGTTGTAGAAAACGGCAAACAAAACTATAAGTCGGAAGAGGCAATAAGCCTTTTCTTTACAATCCGTCAATACCCTTCAAGTTCGGAAAAATTTGACGCAATTAAATCTTTTGAATACCAATGCCGGCTGGCTGAAGAACTAATGGCTGAAAAAATAGTCCCCAACTTCGTACAGCCGTTAACCAGTGTTATCGCACAAAAACGATTAAAGTAGATTGCAGCAGGGTCTTACAATGGCTATCGAGGCACCCGTAAGCAAATACAGAAAAACCAACCTTAAAATCTATATCGCTGCCTGCGTTGTTGTTACCATTTGGCTTGGGTATGACGGCTATTTTAACAAAAAGTTCATAGAAAAAAACACAGAAGACGGTAAACCGAACGGTACTCTGGTCTTCAATCAAAAGGCGCCGCCATTTGTTGCCGGTGCCGCAGTGCTTTTAGGTGTATATCTGTTGGCAATCAGGAACAAGAAACTCATCGCCGACGAAAACGAGCTTATCATCAGCGATAAAGAAAGAATCACTTATGATTCCATACAAAAAATAGATAAAACAAACTTTAAACCGAAGGGTTATTTTTTAATCACGTACAAAGACAAAAACGATAGAGAAGTCCAACGCATGATAAGTGATAAAAAATACGGCAACCTGGAAGCTGTTCTGGACCACATGGTGGCACAAATCAGTTAAAAATAAGAGCATAAGTGCACAAGAGCAAAAGAGTATAAGGAAACTTACGCCTTGTGCACTTCTGACTTACACACATTTTGTTTAAGGAAGTGAGTAGAAATGAATTTATGTGTTGTCGGATTGCAGTGGGGCGATGAGGGCAAGGGCAAGATTGTCGATATTCTCGCCGAGCACAGCGATATCGTCGTCCGGTACAACGGCGGCGCCAACGCCGGCCACACGGTTGTCGTTGGTGACAGCCGGTTCGCTCTGCACATTTTGCCCAGCGGTTCAGTTCGGCCGAATACAATCTGCGTAATTGCAAATGGTGTGCTTATCGACCCTGAAGTGTTGATAAAGGGTATTGAGACTCTTGCCGAAAAAAATATCATCTTGAAGGACCGTCTTTTTATAAGTGAAAATGCCCACGTCGTACTGGATTATCATAAAAAAGAAGACAAACTGCGTGAAGAGTCTCTCGGCAAAAACAAAATCGGGACAACTATTCGAGGCATTGGCCCCTGCTGTGCAGACAAGGTCGGAAGAAGCTATGCCGTTCGTATGGCTGATTTAAAAAACCTCGAAAAGCTCAAAGCGAGGCTGAATACTATCGTCGAGTACAAAAACAAACTCTTTGCAGCTCTCTATAACGCTGAGCCTATAGCCGCGGACCGGCTCTTTGAAAAGTGTAAAACTTATTCAGACAAACTCATGCCGTTCACAGTTGACACAACAGAATTTCTGCACAAATCAATTGCTGACGGCAAATCAATCCTCTTTGAGGGCGCCCAAGGCTCACTTCTGGACCTGGACCATGGCACATTCCCATTTGTAACAAGTTCAAACTCAAGCTCGCTTGGTATGCCGGCCGGCTGCGGCGTGGCGGCTAAAATGGTTGATAAATTTCTTGGAGTGGCCAAGGCCTACACAACAAGGGTCGGCGCCGGTCCCTTCCCTACCGAGCAGGACAACGAAATCGGCCAATACATCCGTGACAGAGGAAACGAATACGGCACCACCACCGGCCGGCCACGCCGATGTGGCTGGTTCGATGCCGTCGGCGTATCCTATGCCATAACCATCGGCGCAATAGATACTGTAGCATTGTTGCACCTTGACACTCTGACCGGCTTAAAAGAAGTGAAACTCTGCAAGGCGTATAGAATTAATGGAAAGGACACTACATTCTTTACTGCAAACTCAGCCAAACTCTCACAGGCTTCTGCCGTTTACGAAACCGTCCCCGGCTGGGACGAGGATATAACCGAGGTAAGCGATTTCAACGATTTGCCTTTGAACGCCCAGGACTTTATTTGCCGAGTCGAAGAAATGATAGGCAAACCCGTCACAATGATTGGCGTCGGACCGGAGCGAAAGCAAACGATATTCAGATAATTGAAACTAAAAGCGGGAAATTAAAAAACAAAGATAACAAAAATGAAAACTGTTGAGCTTAAAATTCCGCAGTTTCACGCTTTTATTATTTACATTTAATGAAGAGCTTCGAAGAAAAACTTGAGGAAACCGCCGAACGACTCGGGATAAGGGTCGAACAGATGCCCCGTCATATCGCCATAATTATGGACGGTAACGGCCGATGGGCCAAGAAAAAAGGATTGCCCCGAGCCATAGGACACCGACAGGGTGGAAAGACGGTCGAGAACATAGCTCAATGCTGCGTCAATTTTGGCATCGAATCTCTGACCTTATATTCCTTCAGTATAGAAAACTGGGAAAGACCCAAAACCGAAGTCAATGCCCTTATGCATCTCTACACGCAATACCTTGTCGGTATTCGTCCTACGATGATGAACAACAACGCAAAGCTAATTCACCTCGGCCGACTGTCTCAACTACCGGCAGCGGTACAAAAAGAGCTTACAAAAACAATAGAAATCACCGCCGGCAATACCGGTATGACACTTGCCCTGGCGCTAAACTACGGCAGCAGGACCGAAATCGCAGACGCAGCAAAACAAATTGCACAGCAATACAAAAAGGGGAATCTCCGCCTCAAAGATATCGACGAGGAGTGCATAAGCCGGCATCTGTACACTGCCGGCCTTGCCGAACCGGACCTTTTGATACGCACGGCAAACGAAATGAGAGTCAGCAACTTTCTGCTCTGGCAAATTTCATACAGTGAATTCTATGTTACAAAAACTCTCTGGCCGGATTTCAAAAAAGCAGCTTTGGAAAAAGCAATACTGGCCTACGCAAAACGTGACCGACGTTTCGGCATTATCAAAAACATATCTCGTGAATCGTGAAGCGTATCTCGAACCAAAATACGAGATACGAAAGATTATGCTCAAATATAGATTGCTCTATGGGACGTTGATGGCGGTATTCTTTACCGCCATAGTCATTTTCGACGGCTGGATAGACGGCTCTTTGACCACTTCAGCCGACGATAAACCCATACAGGGAACAATTCTCTGTATGCTTATTGCTGTTTTAATAATTCTTTCCCAACTGGAGCTCACCAGACTTGCCGGGACCAAAAAGCTGAAGATTTTCACGCCTGTTTCAATCATCGCTTCGCTTCTTTTTGCCGGCACCTGGTATTGGCTGCAACTGGTCACAATCCCGCCCCTGATTTATTTGTCTTTCCTCTCAGCTTTTTCGCTCCTGGCACTGCTTTTATACCAATATCTGCGTTATGGGACGTCAGATGTAATTGCCAACTGTGGTGCAAATTTTTTTTCCATTGTGTACATCGGTCTTTTCAGCGGCTTTGTTCTTGCCATCCGGATTGACTTTGGCCTATGGCCGCTTCTTATGTTTGTCTCTGTCATAAAGTTTGCTGATATAGGGGCTTATGCAATTGGGTCTTCGTTTGGCAGACACAAATTTTCGCCCAATATCAGCCCCGGCAAAACATGGGAGGGAATGGCCGGCGCGGTCGCAGCAGCCATGATAGTGGCTGTTCTCTTTGCCGCAGGTTGTGATATAATGGCCTGGTGGCCGGCGTTAATGTTTGGCTTTTGCTTCGCCTTTATAGGCCAGGCCGGCGATTTGGTAGAGTCTATGATGAAGAGAGACGCCGAGCAAAAAGATTCAGCGAACAATGTCCCCGGCTTTGGCGGCGTATTGGACATTGTTGATTCGCCACTGGTCGCGGCGCCGTTTGCGTATTTGTTTTTTATGGTCGGCACCGCTCAGTAGAGGAATACTTTGGAAGTTACCATACAATTAGAATCAGCCCGGAAACAGCCTGAGCTGTTCGGCCCCGCCGACAGTCATCTTCGTCTTCTGCGTCAGTCCCTTGATGTGCGAATCACTGCCCGACAAGCCAATTTAATAATCACCGGCAAGGAAAAAAATGTAACCAAGGCTGCTGAAATCATCGACAGAATGCAAAAACACCTCGTCAAACGGAACTCCCTCACGACTGAAGATGTGGCCGCTTTTATCGCTCGTGACAATTCACCTGAAACTTTCGCGGCCGGTAAAGCTATTACTGTCTATTCCGGCAAAAAGGTCATTGAGCCGTTCACCAAGCGACAACTAAAATACGTGGAAACAATGCTTGCCAAGGACCTGACCTTTTGCATAGGGCCGGCCGGCACCGGGAAAACATACCTCGCTGTAGCAGTTGCGGTCTCTATGCTCAAGAAAAAGCAAATCCGGAGAATCGTTCTTGCCCGCCCTGCTGTGGAGGCCGGCGAAAAGCTCGGCTTCCTGCCGGGTGACATCCAGGCAAAGGTAAATCCCTACCTTCGGCCTCTCTTTGACGCTCTCGAAGATATGATGGACTTTACACAGATGAAGAAATTTATCGAAATGGATATTATCGAAATCATTCCACTTGCCTTTATGCGAGGCCGAACATTAAACGAGGCCGCTATCATCTGTGACGAAGCCCAAAACACCTCGGCCCTGCAGATGCTTATGGTCTTGACAAGACTGGGGCACGGCTCCAAAATGATAATAACAGGTGATATAACGCAGATTGACCTTGAACCTGGCCAGAAAAGCGGTATAGTGGAAGCCATTGCAACTCTGCGGCGAATCAAGGGTATTGGTTGTGTAGAGCTGACCCGCAGAGATATCGTCCGGCATCGATTGGTTCAAAATATCGTACAGGCCTACAGAAAAAAGGACAAAGCTAAAACATAAAAGACAAAGCGACAGCATGTATCATTTGGCGGATGACGTTTATCGTTCAGTTTTTTCCGTCCGCAATAAAAGGGTAAACCCCGTTAGAAATTTTGTTGTAGATAATTCGGACGGTATTTCTAATGGGGTGTTTGGACCACAGATTTTGTTTTGTTTGATGTAGCTGATATTTCTAACGGGGTAAAGAGATGGGTTTTTTTAAGAAAACAAGCCTGCGGCGAAACCAGGTACGCAAGAATATAACTGCCGAGCGATTCCAGCAAATAAGCCGGTTCGCCAACACAAATAGTTTAATCTCAGCTCTGTTATGGCTGCTTTTCGTCGCACTCTGCGCGTTCATTCTTTCGTTCGAAATGACACCGCAGGGCCGTTATCGTAACCTGATACCAATAACAGCTATAACAGCGTTGATTTCTTTAGCTGCCGGTTTCTATATTTATCACTACCAGAAGCGAATCACAAGAAACCACGCGAGGGCTTTGGTATTGGGCTGCCTGCTGATTCTATTATTAGCGACAAACAAAGTCGGCATCTTACTGACTAAACAGAACTCCTGGGCGACCGGAACAGCAGTAACGGCAGCCATCATTTTGACAATCGCTTACGACCAGCGTTTTGCAATAGGTATAAGTATGTTTTACGCTGCTCTTGCCTGTTTTGCACTGCCCCAGACGGACATCAGACTGTTTTTGACAATGGCCGCAGGTGTTTTCACGTGCTGTTTCTCGCTGCGAGAGATCCGAACGAGAATGAAACTGCTTGAAGTAAGCACTCTGGCTACGGTGATGGTATTTATAACGTCGGTATCTTTGGGCTTTCTGTCGCAACTGCCAATTGCTGATATCTTTAAAAACGCGGGCTGGCACGGGCTTGCCACGTTTTTGGTCGGGCTTATCATGCAAAGTCTGCTTCCACTTATAGAAAAGAGCTTCCGAATAGCGACGAGTATGACGCTGCTGGATCATAGCGACGCCAATCAGCCGTTATTGAAAAGACTCGCTATGGAAGCGCCCGGAACATTCAGTCATAGTCTGTTGGTGGGTTCTGTGGCCGAGGCTGCCGCCGAGGCTATTGGCCGTAACGGCCTTTTGTGCAGGGTCGGAGCTTATTACCACGATATTGGAAAAATCAATAAGCCCGGCTATTTTGTCGAAAACGAAATAGGCTCAACGAGTCGGCATGCTGAGCTCTCGCCTGCCATGAGTCAATTGATTATCGTGGGCCACGTTAAAGACGGGATAGAAATGGCGAAAGAATACGGCTTGCCCGCCGTCCTTCGTCAGTTCATCGAAACACACCACGGCACAACGCTGGTCGAATATTTTTACAGTGAAGCCAAAAAGAAACAAGATGAAAAACAGTCTCCGCCTTCCGAAAGTGAATTTAGATATACCGGCCCGAAGCCGCGAACAAAAGAAGCAGCCATTGTAATGATAGCTGACGCCGTAGAAGGGGCCGTCAGAGCTATGCCTGCCGAGCTAACACCAACGAAAATTGAAGCTGCCGTACATAACATAGCTATGAAACGTCTGCAGGACGGCCAATTCGATGAATGCGACCTTTCTCTGCGGGAATTAAGTCAGATAGAAGCAAGTATAACGAAAACGCTTGCGGCACACTATCACGGCCGGGTCGCATATCCAAAAGCGCATGATGAACCGGAAGAGGCACAATCACAATCCCAGCAAAAAGACCAAAAAAACAACTGACAATTATGCCCCCTGCCAAACAAGAGCAAGACATAGGCGTTCAAGTCGCCGTAAATTTCAATGGTTTGGATGTTGACCTTCCAAAGCTAAAGAAATTAGTCAAAGCCGTCTGCAGCCGTTTCAAACTCCCAAAAGCAACGGTCAGTATTGCAATAGTAGGTGACGCCGAAATACGCAGACTAAACAAACAGTTTCTGTCTCGCAACTCCACTACCGATTGTTTGAGTTTCAACTTGTCGGATGACCAGACCCGGACTCCCGGAGGCAGAGGTTCCCAAACGCAAAAAAAGGGCGTTTCGGACCGCAAGGAAAGGCGATTGGGGTCCTCAGGGTCGCCCAAATTATTCGAGCTGGTCGTTAACGGCGAAATGGCCGTCAAAGAAGCAAATTTACGAGGCCATTCAAACGAAGCGGAATTGGCGCTTTATGTAACCCATGGCCTGCTCCACAACCTTGGATTTGACGACTCCACACAGGAACAGGCAAAAAAAATGCACGATACCGAAGACGAAATTTTACAACAACTCGGTTACGGTTTGGTATATAATAAGAGCACAAGAGAATAAGAGCACAAGAGCGATATGATTTACGCACTGCAGCTTGTGCGTTAAAGTAATTGAAAGGACATTAAGTGAGTCTTGGTTGGGTAGTGCTGCTGATTTGTCTTCTCTCCGGTGGCGCGTTATTTTTCTCCGTTAACGCCGCAGCGCTGCGCATATTTTCATTAGCCAAATTGCAGGATGCACTCAAAGCGGCAAACAGAGAAAACCTCGCCGATAATTTGGTGGAAAATGCCGAAAAACTGATTTTGACCTGCTCTTTATATCGGCTCATCGCCAATTGCTGCATACTGCTGCTGCTGCTTGATATCTTTGCAGCGACGCACGAAGGGGGTCCGCAGCTTAGTGACTACCTGCTTACGTTTATTATCGCTGCGACGATATTTTCGATATTCAGCCTGGCAATCCCTCATGCCTGGGCAAAATATGCGGGCGAAAAAGTCCTCAGCCAAACGTACAAACTCCTGATGCTCTCCGCAACCATAGCCTGGCCGATTCTTTACATCTTTCAGTTGTATGACGGCTTTGTAAGACGTATGGCAGGAGTAGCCCAAATATCACCGGAAGAGCAGCAGGAAGAAAAGCAGGAAGAATTCCTGACCGACCTTGAGCAGCATCGTATGGAGGGCGTCGTCGACAAAGAGGAGCAGGAGATGATTGAAAGCGTCCTCGAATTAGACGAAACCAGCGCCGACGAAATCATGACCCCTCGCAC
>DATLBB010000128.1:0-18042 GCA_035527155.1 Sedimentisphaerales bacterium | reverse complement strand
GAGCTGAAGTGTTTCCATGAGTGCCCTGAGTTATTTGAGCTGCCGGTCGACGGCGACAAGGGCAATACGAGATGGATTCTTTACGGGGGCTCCGGTGATTATTTGATTGGTGATTTTGACGGCAAAGAGTTCAAGCCGGAGGGTAAGGCGATTCGTTTCCAGCACGGCAACTGCTTCTATGCGTCACAGACGTTCAACAATATGCCGAAAGATGACGGGCGGCGGATTCAGATGGCCTGGGGCCGGATCGCCACGCCCGGCATGCCGTTCAATCAGTGCATACTCTTTCCGGTGGAGCTGACGCTGCATACAACGGACGAAGGCATACGCATGTTTGCCGAGCCGGTCCGCGAAATCGAGAATATCCACGGGTCGAAGCATACGTTTGGTAAAATGACCGTTAATCCAGGCGAAAAGCAGTTGCCGCGACTTTCGGGTGAGCTGTTCCATATCAAGGGCCGGTTCCTTCTCGGTGATGCAAAGGAATTCGGCTTTGTTATTCGAGGCACCCGCGTCACGTACAATGTCGGCAAGGCCCAATTGACCTGTCGGGACAAGAAGGCGGCACTCAAGCCGGTCGACGGCAAGATCGAACTGGAACTTTTAGTGGATCGTAACAGCATTGAGATATTCGCCAATGGCGGGCGCATATATATGCCAATCGGCGGCATCCTGCCCGAAGACAACAAGTCGATCAAGCTCTTTAGCGAGGGTGGTACGACGCGCCTCGAAACGCTGGACGTCTGGGAACTGAACTCCATCTGGCGTTGATAATTTAAGCCAGTAGTTTTCAGTCAATATAACGCTGATGAGGTAAACAAATGATTAAAAGCTGTCCACGAATCTCAATGAACAAACGCTCCCTGGCTGTGTTTAGTGTTTTACTTTGTTTATGGTTGTCACAAAGTTTGCCTGCGGACTTTTTAGCCGACCTTGCCCGGCCCCATCAGGGACGGAGTATGCGGGAAACCTCGACGCACAAGATCGGCGCCGACGGCAAGTTTGACCCAAAAGGAAAACCCGATCCCAATAGTAACTGGGATAACAAGTCCGTCCCGCCAGGCCAAACGAAGGTGTTGATGGATGTGAAAGGACCCGGCGTCATCACACATATCTGGATGACGTTTTTAGGCCCCGAGCCCCACCCCTGGGCCAGGAACGGTTCTGCCAATCATCAGGAAATGCTCCTGCGGATGTATTGGGACGCAGGCAAACGCCCGGCAGTCGAAGCACCGGTAGGTGATTTTTTCGCCAACAGCTTCGGCAAACGCAGTGAGGTCATCAGCCTGCCAGTTGTCGTCGAAGATGCCGACTCCTATAACTGCTTCTGGCACATGCCGTTCCGCAGGAGCGCCAAAATAGAGATCGTCAACCAGAGCGAAAAACCTATCAGCCTGCTCTACTATAACATTGACTGGATCAAAAAGGAAAGCATCCCCGAAGATACACCTTACTTTTATGCGCAATATCGCCAGGAATATCCTGCGGCCAAAGGCAAGGACTATCTAATCCTTGAAACCGAGGGCAAGGGCCATTATGTCGGTACTGTATTGAGTGTGCGGACACGCAGCCCTGCGTGGTTCGGAGAAGGCGATGAGAAAGTCTATATCGACGGTGAAAAGAATGCCTCCATCTGGGGGACTGGTACGGAGGACTATTTTTTGTCGGCCTGGGGGCTGAAGACCACGAGTACCCCATACTTCGGCACGCCATACTTCGACCAGTGGGGGATCGTAGGCGGCCATACAAGTGCTTATCGCTGGCACATCAACGACCCGATTGTCTTTAGCAAAAGGATACGGTTCACCATCGAGCACTTCGGCTGGATGTCACCCGATGAGAATCCCGAATATAAGAGCCATAGCTGGAATGAACGCGAGGATGATTACTCCAGCGTGGCGTTCTGGTACCAGAGCGGTAAACCGACTTTCAAAGCCCGCGCCCCCCATGCGAAACAGCGCACGTTACCCAATCTCGACGATATTATCTATGCCCGGGATTTCACGGGCAAGAAGTATCACGGCACGGCCAATGCCGTAACACAGCAGCTTGGGCTCTATACGGAAAAACAGTTATTGTATACGCCGAAGAGCGCTGAAGATGCCTGGCTTGAAATTCCTTTCGAGGTTAAGAAGAAAGAACCGCTCCGCCTTTTGCTTACGATGACTCACTCATATGACTTCGGCAGGTATCAGGCGTACTTAAATGGTGTTAAGCTTGGTGACGTGATGGATCTTTACAGTGAGAACATCAGCAGTCGCGAGCATCACCTGCTGGACTTCTGGCCGGACCCGGGAAAGTATACGTTGCGCCTGGAATGCGTCGATAAAAATCCCAGGTCGACAGGCTACTACCTCGGGATCGAGTCGGTGCGTTTGCGAAAGCGTCGGCCGCGCGTACGGGAATATGGACATGATGCCGATAAGGACTGGCGTAAGAAACCTATTCTTTACAAATAGACAATAGTAATGTAAGCAGGCCTTTTGTGTACAAACTCGGACCGGTCACCACGCCCCTGCCGCCGGTTTTGCCCAAAAAATCTCGAACGCTCAGCCCTGTTCACTTGACAACGGTCGTTCCATATCAATTTTGTTGCAGGCTGCGATTGATTGTAATATTGGTAAATCAATCAATAACTCTCTTGTACCTGCGGCAAAAATGAAAGGGCTGCAATGTTTAAAATAGCAGCCCTTTAATTCTACTTTGTACTTAGTAGGCAGCAGGTTTCTTATCTTTGCTTCTCTATTTTGCCTTTTTTTTCTGTGCGATTAGATTTTTTGTCCCGCATATGTGAAAGCCCATGTCCGCGGGGCGTCTTTGGGCTGCTGCTCAAGCGCAGCAGCAACTATATTCGGGGTTTGCACTGTACGGCTGTAGTGGTTCCGGGCTTCCATGGGACACGAGTCAACTCCTCCCACGAGATAGAATATTTTTCCATCTCGCTTGTTCACATCAAGGCCGATCGCCGGCGTTGAGGAAGGTGTTTCCACATTCTCTACAGGTTCGGTAAGAAGAGAAGAAGGCACCGGGATCCCTTCATCGACAAGCCATCTGGCCAGGGTAACTGTTTGAGCGACCTGCTTGAATTCTGCAAGAATGGAATATTCCATAGCAAATTCATCATAATGTTCGCTGAAGAAGTTGGCAAAATCTGTTGCGGTCTTGCGGACTATTTCGGGAGCATTCGGGTCCAATACTTCCGATTTTCGCTTTTTTCGAACCGTTGGTAATGAGATTGTCATCTTCTCTGAATATTCTCCAAATGGTAGCCTATCGAGACGGCAAAAGCCTCTTTTGCAAAGCCTATCAGGTAATATCAACAAAATCGCTGCCAATAGGTGTATTGTTGGTCTGACCACGGTCGTCGTAGCCGCATGAGAAGATGGAGCCATCGGATTTGAGAGCCAGACTGTGCCTGCTCTTTATGCCAAAGGCGCGTGCGCTGAACAATTTTTTGTCTGGACGACTGGGGGCGCTTGCAATATAGTCTTATTATGGCTAATCTCAGATGTGCCAAATGGTTTGCCAGATTTGGGTATTGGGTGGCAATAATCCTTATGCTGGCAGGGTGTGGCGTTTTTGGGCGCAAATTTACCCTTTCGGATTTGAAAAGCCCCGATCTGAGGGTCAGGATTGTGGCTATCAAATGGGCTGGTGATAATAAGATGTCGGCCGCGGTGCCCCAGTTGGTAGATTCTTTGCAGGACGAAGACAAGTCAGTCCGTTTCTATTCCATTGGGGCTTTGCGCCGGATCACCGGCACAGATCACGGTTACGACTACAAGGCCGCCCCGCACCTTCAGGCTGCTGCCGTCAAACGCTGGAGAGAATCGCTTGACCCAAACGAATTGCAGGATGATGAATATCAAAACGAAAGAACGAGATAGTACAACGAACACTCAGATTGAGCTACGTATATGCGCCAATCCAGATTACCTATCCGTGGCGCGTGTGACGGTGCGCCAAGTAGCTCAAGTTTTCGGATTGGAAGAAGACAAGGCTGAATCGGTCACATTAGGGGTGGTGGAGGCTCTGACCAATGTGATCCGTCATAGCTATGGTGGTCCTTGCGATAAACCTATTATTGTAAGGCTTAATAAGATTGACTATGGTAGTGAGAACAGGCCGGCGTTGGAGATTGTGATTCGTGATTTCGGCAAGCAAGTAGAGCCGGAAAGTATAAAGGGAAGGGACCTGGCAGAACTAAGGCCTGGTGGTGTGGGAGTACACATTATGCGTTCGGTCATGGATGAAATCACATTCTGTCGTGCTGATGATTGTGGTATGCAGTTGCGCATGGTAAGATACATAACTTAGAACGTCCAATAAGAATAGAGAGCTCCAAGTCATGATAGATGGTCATAGTCATCCTCAAGATGTAATTAGGGGTGTCAGACATGAAGGTCAGATTGTGGTCCTGGAAGTGGGCGGGGAAATAGATATGAAATCTTCTGTCGAGCTGAAAGGCAAGTTTCAGGAGCTTTTCCGGGTGAAGCCACTGGTGATTGTGGTTAATATGACATATGTGAAGTTCCTGGACTCGAGCGGACTTGCTACTTTGGTGGAAGCTTTGAAGTGGTGCCGTAAGAATGGTAGCGAACTCAGACTGGTGGGTTTGTGTGAGCGTGTCCGGAGCAATTTCGAGGTCTGCCGTTTGGAATCAATATTTCAAATTTATGACAATGAAGCTGAGGCGCTGTCTCAATGAACGAGTTGGACTTTGCATCAAAGAGGGCAACAAAGACGAGCGGCCTTACCCGGACTGTAGGATTCCTCGGCCAGTTCATCCTGGCAGCAGGACACAGGATTTTCTCAATGTTAGGAGGGATGTCTTTGCTGTTAGGCAAAGTTGCTTCCAGTACCACTAAGGGATTGCTTGTCCCGGGACAGAGGATAGGGCGTGCCGCCCTGCTTGCGCAGATGGTGCGTGTGGGAGTTAGAGCTGTTCCTATTGTGGTTCTGATACAAGCGGCTATCGGCATGATTCTGCCGCTACAGATGTTTCCTATGCTCGATGAATTCGGACAATCCGACCAAGTCGCTGCTATTAACGCAGTTGCCGGCTTTAGAGAATTTGGTCCGTTGATGACGGCTGTAGTGCTGTGTGGTTTTGCCGGAGCCAGTATCGCTGCTGAATTGGGTACGATGGTCACAACCGAAGAAATCGAGGCACTACAGGCTTTGGCCCTGAATCCGGTTCGGTTCTTGGTCGTTCCGCGCCTGCTGGCGACAATAATAATGACGGTAATGCTGACTGTAATCGCCGATGTAGTTATAGTTCTCAGCGGTATGTTCACGGCTGCCCAGCTTGGAATTGACCCGGATACATATTTTCATTTGACGTGTGAGGCAGTTGATGTCGCCGGTTTCATTACAGGTCTCGTAAAGGCGGCTGCATTCGGTCTTGTAATTGGATTGATTGCATGCTTCCTGGGCTTGTCGGTTAAATCCTGGCAAGGTAGTGAAGGAGTGGGCCGTGCTACGACCAACACGGTAGTTTATAGTATCGTAGCGATCATTGTTGCGGATGCGGTCTTTACCCTGATTTTCTATTCTTACGGACTATTTGACTAAAATAACAAGAAGGATTAGTTTATGGGTTAAGTATTTCGGCTGAAGATCAAGTGCTATGGGCACAGAAAGCAAGAAAAAACCTATTATCGAAGTTCGCCAAATAACAAAGAGCTTTGGCTCCCAACGAGTGTTGGACGACATCAATCTGGACGTATATCCCGGCGAGGTCATGGTGATTATTGGCGGCAGCGGATGCGGTAAGAGCACCTTGCTGCGACACCTTATCGGCTCACTCTGTCCCGACCAGGGCAGCATCAAGTTGTTTGGACGGGATATTACTACGATGCCGGAAAACAAATTCGACGAAATTCGTAAATGCTTCGGCATTCTGTTTCAGTCGGGTGCCTTGTTTAACTCGCTTACGGTAGGCGAAAACGTAGCTTTGCCGCTCCGGGAGCACACTAACCTTGACGAATCCACTATTGAAATCATGGTGAAGATCAAGTTGGAACTGGTAGGTTTACGCGAGCATGCTGATAAGATGCCGGCCCAACTCAGCGGAGGAATGAAGAAACGCGCTGGTCTGGCACGAGCTATCGGACTGGACCCACAGATTTTGTTTTATGACGAGCCCAGTTCCGGCTTAGACCCGGTGACTAGCGCCCAGATCGACCAGTTGATTATTGACTTCACCAAAAAGCTTCACATGACCAGCTTGGTGGTAACTCATGAGATGGACTCGGCTTTTGGCATAGCTGACCGGATGTGCATGCTGCATAGAGGTAAAATTCTAAAAATAGGCCCTCGGCAGGAGTTTGAAGCCTTGCGAGACAGCGAGCCCGACCAACTACAAGGTGAACAGGACAAATTGGTACGACAATTTCTACGGGGCGATGCTCAAGGACCGATTACTGATCGTATGATGGCAGGTGATTATGAAGATGATCTGCTTACGGTCAGTCTCAAACACGAGACTCGGTAGAATATTTTGTGTGTTTATTGACAGCGGTCACGGAACAGGAATATGGCAAGAAAAACTCATAATGAGGTCGCGGTTGGCATAACCGTGTTAGTGGTGTTAGTGCTGGCGATTTATATTGTGGTAGTGCTGGCGGACTGGTCCAGTTTGTTCACGGTTCAACAGGAGATTACAGTTAGGCTTCCCTATAGAGTTGGCCTGAGAGGTCTTAGTGATGGTAGTCCTGTGCATCTGGGAGGAGTCAAGGTAGGTCAAATCACACACACCGAAATCATCAAACTCGATCCAACCAATCCAGGCACTGACGACGTCTACGTATTTTTCACTATGAAGATACCTCAACAATATCCGCTGCGCCGTGATTGCATACTGGTGCCCCAAAGCGGTGTTTTGGGCGGCCAGTCATTATTGTCCATTGAGGATTTAGGTCAGGAAGGTGAAATGATCAAGGACGGTCAAACGGTGGACTTAATTCTTGCCGACAGTGTAATGGATGTGATCAAACGCGAATTTGACTCCGGTAATCCCGACAGTATCCTTGCTCTGGTGAAGTATGAGGTTAACCGTGATAATGCCGATTCAATCGTCGCTTCTCTCAAGAAAGCTGCGGCGCAACTGGAGAAGAGTATTTCTGCTGTGAGCGGCCAGATCGAACAGACGCTTGCAAAAGCTGATTCGGCTCTTGATACAGCCCAGTCGGCGTTGGAGGATCTCAAGGAATTTGCCAGCGATGGACGTATTGACAAGATTGTCGGCAACATGACTGAGGCGAGTGTGAATCTGAAAGAATTTGTCAGCGATGAACGTATCGAAAGGATCAAAAATAACATTGCTGAAGTCAGCGTCAATCTCAAACTGACCAGCCGGGAGGTTCGCCGGGCACCGTGGAAGCTGCTTTACAAACCTAACGAGAAGGAGTTTAAGATACAGGCCCTGGTCGATTCGGCGGGTGCTTTTGCCGCTGGTGCTGAACGCTTAGATAGTGCTGCCTTGTATTTGCAGAAGATGATCGCCACAGCGGATAACAAGGTATTGATCGATGAAGACCGGATCAAATCGATGGTTTCGGAGTTGGAAGCCAGCTTCAAACAATTTCAAAAGGTTGAGCAGAAGTTCTGGGAAGAGTTAAAGTGAACTGCTCATGCTGGATTACGTTGACTTCGCTAATCTCTGCGGTAGCGGGCTTCGGATCGGTACTGGCTAAATGTCTTATGTAGACTAATGTTACAGAGGAAACGCGGATTGTTGAAAAAGGATGAAGGATTGGATGACGCGGATTCTCGCAGGGGGAAAGGTCGTAAATGGCTGAAGGTCTTGAATACGAACGGAAACAAAGACTTGCATACAAGATTTTGTGACACTATGCAGGAAGAAACAACAAGGGCAACCCAGAGGAATGTTACCAGAGTTTTCTTCGATAAAGGCGAGAACAAAAGCATTAGCGGAGCAGTTTTGATCACGGGAATATAATATGGCAATGACAAAACTGATTATATCCGGACCGGGAGGTACCGAACATGTATTGCTCGATCCCAAAGGCACAACCTTGGGGCGAAGTTCGGATTGCGATATCGTACTTGACGATGACAATGTATCACGACTTCATGCCAGGCTTTTCCAAGACCCGTTTGGTCGTTGGATTGTCGAAGATCTCGAAAGTCAAAATGGTGTATTGATCGAAGGTCGACACATTAAAGCACAAGCAGTGTTGCCTGACGAGAAGATCAGTATACATCCATTCACACTATCTCTGTTGCAGGAATTTGACCAACAGATGGTTCCAGAATCGTCGTTTCAAAGTACAAGTTTGGTTATTGATGATGGCTTAAAGGAAGAAGTTATATCTCATAAAGCTGACCGAGATGCCATTTTATCCGCCACACTGATTCGGCACCTCAATGAAATCATCGGTCGTTTGCTCGGGCTGTCCAGTCCCTCAGAATTATATTCGGAAGCGTGTCATTACCTGAGTGAGATGTTGGAAGCGCTTGTGGCCTTTGTAAGATTGCCGCCCAGTTCAGAACCACTGCCGAATTCTCCACATGTTCTTGCGTGCCATTTCAGCAGAGATGCGACAGATATTGCAGGCGAGCAGACATGCAATTTGTGTTTATCCAAGCGTGTACTTGATGCAGTGCGATCAATGGATACACCGGTGATAGCAAGCAGCCATTTGTTTTCCAAACAAAATCTGGATTTGACAGTTGTTGACGAACACGAACCTCATCTCGTTTTCTCTGCTCGCGTAAACGATGGCGACGTACGCGGAGTAGTGGACGCTTTATACGTGGATATCCTGGAGGATAAAGCACCAAAGGAGATGTATGAGTTTGTGGAGGCAGTAAGTAAGCAGATCAACTTTGTGCGAAAAAGCCTTCTTTTATCCGCAGCAAGGGCTGAAAGACGAACATTAGACGAACAATTGTCGCTTGCTCGTGACATCCAGTCTAGACTGGCTCCACGTGGGCTGGAGCGTGGATTTGGGATTGACGTGGCAGTGTTTTACAAGCCTGCTATGTGGGTGGGCGGCGATTATTATGACGTATGGTCGTTAGAAGACGGCCGGATCGCCTTTGCAGTTGGAGACGTATCGGGAAAAGGCCTGCCTGCTGCGATGATAATGTCCAACTTACAAGCGGCTCTGAGGACTACTATGACTTTCTGCTCAGGGCTATCTATAGTGGTTGAGCATGTTAATCGGCATCTATGTCATAATCTACAGGATATGTTTGTAACACTCTTTCTCGGTTTGTTTGATCCATCAAAGAACGAATTAGCATACGTTAACGCCGGACACATCCAGCCACTGATTATGCGGCATGGGAAATGTACCCAGCCACTTGGCAAAGCAACTAACGTACCCCTTGGAATTTTTGAAGGCTCGTTTGAGATGGGTGTGGAAACAATTCATCCTAATACAAGCCTGGTCGTGGTTACAGATGGGATTACTGAGGCAAATTCGCCTAATGGCGACCTATTTGAAATGGACCGTTTAGTGAAATTGATGACAAATTCGGACGTTCATTCTGCGCAAGACCTCGTGCAGTTAATAGCAAAGGGTGTGGCTGATTTTCGTCAAATGCTGCCTCAACAGGATGATATCACAGTTTTTGCTTTGGTGAATCATCCAATAGATTCCAATACGAGCTGAACGTGGCACATTTGACCTTATATAGCGTACGCGGGAAATTTAGTCCTGATGTTTTCTGTATATGTCCCTGCCAAAAATTATATTCTGACAAGTAAAGCCAGGGATTTGAAGCTTCAGACATCCGGCGTAATTGAGTTTTACGGAAGGACAGGAGTAAGTTGAGTAGTTAGTAAAAGAGAGAATAACTATATCTCAATCCAATCAAGTTTCACAACGAGATTTCATCCGCCAGATAACCACTCATTCAAGAGGATGTTATCTCGGCGTTCAATTGAAACGTTATCTTTCTTGAAACTGTATATACAGAGGGCCTTATGAACCTGGGAGTTGAAGAACTCTTGCAAAATCCATCCTGTCGAAAGCCACTCGAAGGTCAACGCATCGCGTTGCTTGGGCATCCCGCTTCTGTAACGAGTGAATGTCGTCATACCCTCGATTTACTAATGGTTTGTCCAGAAGTGCATGTAGTTTCCACATTCGGGCCACAGCATGGTATGCGAGGCGATAAGCAAGACAACATGATCGAGACGGACGATTTTGTTGACCCTTACTATAACATTCCTGTCTTTAGTTTATACGGTAATACCAGACGACCTACTAATAAGATGATGGAGACCTTTGACGTGCTGCTTGTGGACCTTCAGGACTTGGGAACTCGAATCTACACATACGTAACGACACTTACGTATGTGCTTGAGGCGTGTGCCGAACATGGGAAAAGCATCTGGATTCTGGATCGTCCCAATCCGATCGGACGACCCGTCGAAGGCACAATTCTTGAGGATGGCTGGGAGAGTTTTGTTGGAGTATCTTCACTTATTATGCGGCATGGGCTTACGTTTGGGGAACTTGCCAAATGGTTCGTTGTTCACAAGGAACTTGATGTGGATTTAAACGTCGTCCGAATGACCAATTACAATCCTGAGGCAGCTCCTGGATATGGCTGGCCCATCATCGAGCTTGCATGGGTAAATCCCAGTCCGAATGCTTCTAATCTCAACATGGCACGATGTTTCCCAGGCACTGTTTTATTTGAAGGCACTACGCTGTCGGAGGGACGGGGCACCACGGTGCCTCTGGAGATTGTAGGGGCGCCAGATATTGATTTCGATTTAATACTTAGACGGATGGCTTCTCTAACGCCACAATGGTTAGCTGGGTGTTCCCTCAGAAGATGCTATTACGAGCCGACTTTCCACAAACACGCCGGAAAAATGTGTTCGGGGATCCAAATTCACACCGACAATACCTCATACCGACACGAACAATTCCGACCTTATCGACTTGTTGCCCTTCTACTAAAAGCTATTCGGCTGGAATATCCCGATTATGAGCTTTGGCGAAAATTTCATTACGAGTATGAGACCGAACGGCTTGCGTTCGACCTCCTTAGTGGTGGGACATTCCTGCGGAATTGGGTGGATGATCCCAGTGCAAGACCTTCTGATTTGGATAAGCGCTTGCGGAAGGACGAACAAGAATGGTTTCAAATTCGAAAGCCCTTCTTGCTGTATTGATTGATCTCGGACATTGAATCCGAAAATTGCACAATATTTTTGGAGAAATTGCATTTTTCCACAAAAAACTGATGTTAGTTTGTGGTCACTCTGAGCAAGATCAACATCGGTGGAGACATTTTGGCGACATGGATTTTTGAAAAACATTGACATTTTGCTGCTCTTGGGAAGTCCCTTTTGGATCAATATTGCACTGGTCCGATGATCGCTTGACAAACGCGGTCATTTCCTTAGACCCCGATCCTTGGTCCAGAGCAGAGAACGGTCACGATTAAGCTTATAGACGCCACGGACTACGCATCGGCCGTGACAGCAACCGATTGGCTTCGTCGTCGCCGACAAACACCTCACGGGCCGGATCCCATTTCAAAGGCCGGTTCAACCAGTAGGCGATGTTGCCCAGATGACAGACAATCACAGAATGGCAGCCAATCTCGACATCACAGATCGTTCGACGCCGAGTGCGAACACAATCGAGAAAGTTACCTTTGTGGTCGTTACTTTCGTACAGGTGTATTTCGTTGGTTCCGATCTTCACATCTTTGAGAGCCTCTGGCCAGGTGCGCAAATGCCCACGTCCGACTTCGACCTTCCCTTTAGTGCCGGTAAACAAAACGATCCAGGCCCTGCCATTGGTCTTGAAGGGACCATTGGTCATAATGACACCATTAGTATATCTGAAGGTGAGTCGCTTATAGTCTTTGCCATCAGGAGGAACAATTTCAACTGGTCCGCTGTCGTCCATACCCATACCCCACTGGGCGATATCGACGTCGTGTGATCCGGCGCCGGTCATTCCCCCGCCGGCATACTCCCGATAACCCCAACCCTGGCGGGCGACAAGCCGTTTATTGAATGGTCTCCACGGCGCTTGACCCAGCCACAAGTCCCAATCGATATAGTCCGGCACCGGTTCTGGCGGCAGATTACATGGCCTGGGAGCTCCCCCAGAATTAACCGTCACCGTCTTCAGTTCACCGATGTAACCGTTACGAACAAGTTCGCAAGCGAAGCGAAAGTTCCAGCTCGAGCGCTGCTGGCTGCCAGTTTGAAACACCCCCTCATAACGCCCGACCGCATCAACCATGGCCTGTGCCTCGGCGATAGTAAGCGACAGCGGCTTCTCACAAAAAACATCCTTACCTGACTTGGCTGCCTCAATAGACGGTATGGCGTGCCAATGGGGCGGCGTGGTGACTGAAACAACATCAATATCTTCCCGCGCCACCAGCTCTCTAAAATCATTGTAGGCGTCACAATCCTTGTTGCCGTAGTGCTCGTTGACCAAACGACGTGCCCTGCTTCGCTTGTCGGTGTGGACGTCGCAAACCGCGACGACCTGCGTTTCTTTTCTGCCCATGAAAGCCCGCATGTTATTGGTGCCTCGGCCACCCACTCCAATACAACCGACGGTAATCCGGTTACTCGGTGCGACACCGCCATCTTTACCCAGTGCTGCCGAGCGAACAAAGCACGGAAAACCTATAACACCTGCACCAGTCAGCGTAGCCCGTTTCAAAAACTGACGCCGGTCTATTTCTCTTTTTCTCATAACCATAGCTCCCGTACCTTTCTGAATCATCGCTCAAACCATTGGATATCTGCAGGCCTTCAATCGACTTCTATCATTCCTTAGCCCCGTGCTTGCGAAGAAGTTCTGCGATTTCTGTGTGACCTCTTTTAACTGCGATATCAAGAGGCGTCTGGCCCCGGTTGTTCTTTGCATTCACGTCAACGCCCTTTGCAATAAGCAGTTCGACAAAATCTTTGTTGCCTCGGTTGAGGCATGTAAACAGTAGGTTTAATGAAAATGCGATGGAGAGAATTCTCATGCGTTGTTGCATCCTAATCTTAATTCTACAGGTTCAGACCGACAAAAACTTGCATTTCCGCTGTTTCGTTATTGCTCATTGAACACGGTCTGTATATTTAGACGTCGTTGCTCTTTGAAATACCGCTTAATTTGTACGTTTGCTGGTAAGGATATAGTCAAGTCCAAACATGTGGCTTTTCACGGCAGCAGGATTAGCGCCCAGGATGGTCACCTTGAGTCTGTTCTTGCCTTTACGGAGTTGGCACGCAGGCAGCTTCACTTCAGTGGCAATCACCGACGGATTGTAGAGATCAAGCGATTCTATTTTTGTCTCTGAGTTCATTGCAATACATACAATGCCGTAGTCTACAGCCTTGGTAATGCCAAGCGTCACGTCATATTCGCCTGTTTCTTCAATGTTGAACTCCACGACCAGACTGTCCAGACTGTCCTGTTCCCTGGCATTTCTCCACCAGAGTTGACGGTTATTACTCCATCTGAACCTGGGTATATCCTGTATTTCCGTGACCCCTCCGGTTCGCTCCGTGATCTTAAGGGTTTCGCCTTCGATGGCATTCTTAACAATTCTGGGTTTGATGATATCATCCACGGCTCGCGGAATGGGACGTTTTGCCTCTTTTGGATCAGTTTTGACATCCCATTTTGCGCCGCTCCTGGCATACCAGAAGGTAGCTGGGGCATAGCTCATAGTGGTCTGTGCCCAGTGCCATAGTTCCATATCGAACCGGATGGATTTTCGAAAAGGAATGGCGTCTAAAGAGCGGTATCTGGAATTGACTGTAAAACCGGGCTTGAGGTTACCGTCACCGCTCGGCTGTGCATGAAACGCTGATTCGAAGAAATTCGGCTTACACCAAGCGTAGCCATAGTAGTCTTCCGTGCCTGTGCCGATATGGGATGGAAAGGACTCACCGTCGACGTAGATTTTCTCATCACCCTCTCCCCACCAGGTATTTGCAGTATTGAATAATGTCAGGACATCACCGACATAAGTGCCCTGGCCTTTCACGGTAATCCAGTTTAGGTCAAAAGCACCATGGTCTTTGGCCTTATCATTTGATTGTGTCTTAACATCGGACCATTGTTTCCAGGCGGCGTGAAAATAGCATGACCGATTATCCCACTCCCAGGGACCACTGCGGATTCGCCCCTGGGTTAACTTGATTGGTTGAGAGCCAAGATTCAGAATATGAATCCTGGCCTGCTTTTGAAACGGCATGACCCAATAGCACGATAGCGTCTTGTCAGCGGAAACACTTGTGTACCACGTTGAATGGGGACGTATGTGGTAACCTGTGCCGAAAAAATCACCGATTGGGCACCAGACTGTTGTGGTCCCGTCGAAGGTCATTATGATGACCGTCGACCGTAACGCCTGGGATAAATCATCAGCCTGTAATTGAAACTCCAGAGAACGAATTGCTTTGGAGCCGTCAATGGTTATGGAGCGCTCCTTAGAGGGTAAGATACTCCCTTCTAAAATCTGCTCTTTCAACTGGTCCAGGCCGGTACGCTCATTCAGTTTAAGCATCCTTTCTACGTCTTTAATGGTCGAGCGCTTCTGTTCCAGGGCCTTCATGGTGAAAGACTCGACTTTTGTTCCCGGCTCGTAAGTACGGTAGTTAATCTGATAGTAAAGGGCTTCACCCTTGCGCGCACCCTCATCGATAAAACTCTTGGTTTCATAAGTGATCTTACAATGTTTTGCATAGGGAATAGGTAGATAAAGGTTATGACCCCGATGCTTGTACGCGGTTTCCGGTGACACACCCTGCGACAATGGTTCCCCGACCAACAGACCGCCGCTGATCAGGTTGGCCACAGGTCCTTCGATAGCCGGTTTTGCCTCCTTATCAAGATAAACACGCAACGTACCGTTGCTAAATTCGCCGCCACCAGGCCCATGCCATGTAGCCCAGAAACGCACGACTGCTCCGGGACCATCGGCGTCCATCAGCACGTGTTCCTTCCTGCCATTTTTATTTTCAATTCGGACAAAGTAGCTTCGGTCCCAATTGGCCCACCAGGTGGGAGAACCGGGCTCAGTGGAATTGCGGTCGTAACTGCTGAACTGCCTGCAGGTATACGCTGGCTTCGGCAGCCGGGCTATGCAATCCCGATTGACCATTTCTTCCAGAAGTGATTTAAATGTGATTGTGTCGGATTCTGCAGCCGATATCGAACATATCATAATGTGGATTGCACATAGGCCGGCAAGCACAATCCATGAACCGAAAAGAGTCTTTTTTTGATGCATAATATCTCCTGTGTCTAACGAGTATTGTTTCCTTGTATATTTCCAGGAACTACTTGCAATTGCCAACTCTCCAGAATCACTAAAGATAATACCATAATGAGGATAGTCTGGTCAAGATGGGTATCCTGAAAACGATAGACCCGAAACCAATAAGAGCGAACCGCATTGTGGAATCCATCGTCTAAACGGTCTGATACCCACGCCCATCAGCAGGCTTGGTTATACTTCCTCGAGGCGTTGCTCGTAGAGAGCGGCTTGTGTCCGCCGCAAGCCCAGCTCTACTCAAAAATGAGAGTGCCGAACTTCTCAAACTCGTGAAAGCTCGTTCCGACTCGGGCCCAATCCCAACTCGTGGTCTTGCCTTCATCGTAGTCGACCCGATAGAAATTGGCCCGCCATCGAGTTTGAGGTTTTGGCGGAACGTTTTGAAGGGGTTTGAGCAAATCGTAGGGAACAAACACCTCGGCCTTCCAACCCGTGACATGGGCACCTGACTGCTTAGAGCCGTTCACAACAGTAGTGGCCTTCTGCGTTTTCCTCATCCCTTCATAGTGCCAAGGCCGCCAGCCGAGAAATTCACCGCTGAAATTTGGGATGAGAATCGGCAGTTCAAAACCCAGCGGTGAAATCTCGTATTCGAAATATACCGGGTACCGCTCATCTGGCCAAAGGAAGAACTCAAACACGTCTTCGTTCCACAAATCGAGAAAGTCCTCGTTCATCTTGGCGGTGATCGTACGATCCTCCGCCTCCATGAGTACGTACAGTCCGCTCTTGGAGTAAAGCATCTTGATGTGCGTCTCATATTGATGACCATCAGCGTTGCGCAGGTCAAGCTGCTCCCAATTGGCCTTCATCCAGGCAGAAGCGTCGCCACGACCGCTTATGACAAAATCTTCCGTCTGCCGGACCAGTAGCACCTTAGGTGGCTCCTCTCGCACCAGCTGCTGTGTCCTTACCGACGAACACCCGCCAACCACCACTACCAGAACCAGCCCCGCAAGTACAAAAACCTTCATGATGATTCCTCTTCCCATCTCCAAGGAGACTGCTCGAAGGCTTGTCATAGCAGAAATCCTTAGACTGGGCTATTTCTCCAGCTATGAAACAGGCTCCAACTCAATTTGTTCACTTTTCTATTGTCACAGGTGGAATCTGAGCTGCCGGGCCATCAAGCGTCAGCTTGATTATAGTGTCAATCTCCCGCTGATCGTCCTTGACCACAGTCAAATAGAGAGATGCCTCGGTTTGCGCCAACCGCAAGACACCACCTGTCAGAACATTGCTCTGGACAATCTTTCGTGGCAATGCCGGCAGTGTGATTGTATTACCGTCATATTCCAGCGCATGTATATAAACAACATTTCCCTTGTTGGTGCTGACCAGAGATCTGCCGGGCTTTAACGGGCCGCCACGTGTGCCGTAGACGCTCTCGCCGAACCGGCCTAGCCAGTTCCCAATCCCCTTGAGCACCTCCACCTGGCGTGGCTCAATCTTGCCGTTGGGCATCGGCCCGACGTTCAGCAGCAGGTTCCCGTCTCCGCCGACGCATTTGATAAGGGTGTGAACGCATTCCTTCAGAGACTTTATGTTGTCGTTGGATTTCCACGACCACTGCGTTCCCAAGGTCATGCACGTTTCCCACGGCCGCTGATTATCAAATTCCCCGATTCGCTGCTCTGGGGTGTAGTAGTCGGCATTGGGCCCAATCTGCTGTGCCTTGTAGTCCGCCATACTACCCATGTCCAAACGATTGTTGATTATGATTTGCGGCTGAAGTTGCCTGACAAGGCTGTAGGTATTCTTCTGGTCCCATAGTGCCGACCTGCCATCAGTATCAAACCAAAGCAGATCTATTCGCCCATAGTTGCTCAGAAGCTCACGCAATTGCCCCTGCATCGAGGCTACATACCTGGCATTACGCTCTGTTCGACAATCCGGATCACGCCAATCCATCGGCGAGTAATACCATCCTACCCTAATTCCCGCGGAGTGCGCTGCTTTAGCCAATTCCGCGCACACATCACGCACGAAGGGAGTCTTCGATATGTTGTAATCTGCCACCCTTGAATGCCAGAGGCAGAAACCATCACAGTGCTTCGCCGTCAAGACTACATATTTCATGCCCGATGCCTGCGCTATGGCAACCCATTCTTTGGCGTCGAATTCAACCGGGTTAAATTCCTTATAGAGGTTATCATACACTTCGACAGGAATGGATCCTCGGTTAGGACATGCAGGATTCGAGTTCGCACGCGACCAACTGATTTCCGTGCCCTTTAGGCTCACTGGCCCCCAGTGGATAAACATTCCAAATCGTGCCTCGCGCCACCAGGCCATCCGGTCATCGCGATACTCTCTGGTTTCTGTCTCGGCCTGTACCGATTCAACCCAACAGACAGGGGATAACAGCATCACAGCTGCTAAGATACAGGCAATTAATAATTTTTTGGCCCTGAGTTTCATAAGAACATCGCTTGTTGTTCAACCTTCTAACCAACTTTTCCAATTCTGTCTAAATATCAAAATTTCCTTTACATTGCAACACATCCAAAGCTTTTTTTTGACTGAATTCCTCACCGTCTTTGCCCTTACCCTCTTTGTCCCTATTCCCCGGTGAATTGGCGACAGGTGAAAACGGCCATTGAATCCTAGTACTCAGTCCACGAAATAAAGTCTGTTAGGTCTTTTTGCCGATAGGATTAACATGGCACATAACACTTAATCCCTTAATCCGGCAAGGAGGCCAACATGAAAAAATATATTGTTGAATTGACAAGTGAAGAACGC
>DATLBB010000127.1:0-13031 GCA_035527155.1 Sedimentisphaerales bacterium | reverse complement strand
CCTAATAAAAGCAGCAAAAGCGTTGCCGGTTAAGATGTCAGCAGGGCGATAAAATGTCAAGCAGAAAATAATTTGTTAAAACGCGGCAATATCTGATATAATCAGAATATGAGAAAAATCGCGTTATATCTTGATACATCGGTTATTAGTTTTGCCTTGTCGAAAGATATTTCCGATGACTACAGAAATATTACACTTAAACTGATTAAGGAAATCAACAAAGGCAGGTGTGAAGGATATATTTCAGATGTTGTAATCCGTGAGCTGGGCAATACGCGAGATGAGGTCAAACGCGAGAATTTGCTCGAACTTGTTGATAATAC
Organism: Sedimentisphaerales bacterium; assembly: GCA_035527155.1. GTDB lineage: Bacteria > Planctomycetota > Phycisphaerae > Sedimentisphaerales > Anaerobacaceae > CS2-K091. Next base: position 12,708 of record DATLBB010000127.1, on the reverse strand, counting down.
CGACTTTAATGAGGTTTTGTCGGTCGATGAAGAAATCGACAGGCTGGCAGATAAGTATATCGCAGAGGGAATTATACCCGCTGTTTACAGAGATGACGCTTTGCATATTGCATTGGCCAGTGTCAAAGGGCTTGATATTTTGGTAAGCTGGAACTTTAAACATTTGGTAAAGCACAAAACAAGAGTTGAAGTAACCGGTGTTAATACACTGCTCGGATATAAGGCTATAGATATTTGTACGCCGTGGGAGGTAATAGAAGATGACTAAAGAACCAAAACCAATGCGGGAAATTCATCAGATTCAGGAAAGTATTTCTGAAAAGGAAAAGAACCTGTCTCCGCGTGAACGAATTAAGAAACTCCATGAAGAGTCAGCAGAGGTCATAAAAAAATATGGTTTAAAAATCAAAATGGCCTCAAAGGCTTGATTATTCGGATTAAAACTTCAAATTTTCAACAAATGGCTTTGGCCGCCGACAAAAAGATGTTTGTGTAAATCCCACCCTGCCAAAAACAAAAAAGGGCTATAAGCGTTAAACTTACGGCCCTTGCTAAACTCGAAATTCTAAACCCATCCTTCGCTCTGCGGGCTACGGAGGGAAGGCAGAGAACATCCGCCGTCGCTAAAGATATGTCGGACAAGGGGATTTCGAAGATTGTCCACGCAAAACAAAATTGGTGCGGGATCTGCGCTCATTCTGAGCTTGAGAAACTTTAGAGAGAATCCGAAGCGATTCAATGTGAAAAGAGCGAGAAAAAAGAGCGCAAACAATATATTCTCGCGCTCATACACGCGTTATCATTGTTGCGAAAAATTCCTTTCCCTGTGGAAACAGGACCGGAAATCCGCTTTTTCACTCAACAGTCAAAGCTATTTTGCCCTGTGTTTCCTTTGTAAAGCCAGACCACCAACAAAGTAGAGCCGTGAGTATTATCAGTGTCCTCACGGCTCCGTTACAGTCTGTAGAAACACGGCGTTGGTTTTACTTTCCTCGGTCAATTATTCGTATGCTGTCACTTCCACTGAAAAGCTCACCTGTTGTCAATTCACCTTCTATCGTTATGCTAACATCATCTAAGCATAGATTAGCCAGCAGCACCTGACGATCAAATTTCACTGTAAGGTCCAAAATGCCATCCTCGTCTCTATCACCAACTTGAGGCGTAAAGCTGAGGTCTGCTTCTTGTGCATACTGTGGATCACAGGTTTCACCAATTAGCGACGTGATTGCAATGCTCGAAGTGTCAATTGTTCCGACATCAAAACCATCGGGCAATGTAATGTATACAGTTATCCACTTGCCATGGCTTTTCTTGTTGAGAGTGTCAGGGTCGATGTCAATAAGGGCTTCAATCACTGGCTCGGGAACTGTCGTTATCAAATATACATCTGCTGGTATAGAACCAGCATCAATAGAATCTGACGCCAAAGCATAAACTTCGCCATTTAATTCTACAGCTTGTGTTATCACCCAGTTTTGATTTATTGTACGACTCACAGATCCATTATCATCAAGAATTCTTTCTCCAAGTCCGCCACTACGGTCACCTGTAAAAAAATAGGCTATCCCATCGTAGTAAAATGATCCCCAAGCTCGCTTATATTGACCATCACTTGGATAGATAATAGGAAAAGTTGTTCCATCGCTACTTTTGCGGACAGTGCTGCTGTGTGAATACGCCGTATCCATAACAGCAGCATAAAGGTAATCCGCAGTTGGCATGAAAAGCTGGGCACTCCAAAACCCCTGAAAAACTATTTCCCAAGAAGAATCATCTCCACTACTTGACCTTATGACATATCCAGTGGGCGGACAACATACTCTTTCAGGTCCGACAGAGACATAAAAATACCCATCCTGCTGCCAGGCAACCATATCTATTATAGATGACCTATCCTCGGTAACTTCATAAACTCGTTCACAAGTGGATCCATCATACCGAAAGATATTGCTTGTAGAAGTGCCAAAATACATCAATCCATCGAACTCCCCAATTGATGAAACATAATCACTCACCGTAAAAGGTGTCCCGGACATCTCCGTAAGTGAAGTTCCATTGTAAGAGTACACATTGCCAAGATTGTCTGAGAAGTAAAGTAAGTTATTTATCTGTCGTAACGTTACAAATTTTCCAGTTGTTTCTTCAATAATCGAATGATTTACGGAATTCGACCATCCATCCGAGGGGGTATAGCAACACACTTTTGATGGAGTAGCACTCCCATCATTTGAAACAATGAAGTAAATCTTGTTGTTATAAGCGGCCATTAATCGAGGGTTCCCCTCATCTGCAACCGTACCATAAGTAGTGGAGGCTATTTGTAAATTATCAAAATCAACAGGTTCAGCAAATGCTGTTGAGATCAACACTAACCCAGCCATACAAATTGTCAAATACTGTTTTTTCATTTTCTTGTTCCTTTCAAATTATAGTTTCTGTTCTTAATACGAATTGCACCAATCCTGAAAAAACCAATATGTCATCTCATAAGCATTATCTTCTTTCCAATCGCGGCGCACTAAAAAGGGCACCGCTATATCGTGCTAACTCAAGGCACGCCAAGCGATTGCAGCATTTTTCTCTCTTCGTTGATGTTCTCCATCAGTGAAAGCAGAATAATTGTATGTTCTCTGCTCTAAAAGTCAAGGGAAAAAAATGATATTTTTTTTAGAAACAATGGTGGGGCAAGCCCCACCCTACCGCTCAACTTTTGTCCCATAATAACATATAAATACCGTTAAAACAAGCAAAACCTGACTTCAAAATGAGGAGCCGCTTCGCGGGATTATTTGAATAGATTCCTCGGCTGCGCTCGGAATGACAAATTTGGTTTTGTTAGAGTGCCTTACTTTGCGACAGGTAAAGCTCCATCTGCGACATATTAAGCCTTATTTATTACGGATAACGCTTTATCTGTGGCAAATTAAGCCTTATTTATTACACACGGGCAGGATGCCCGTGCCACAAGATTAGACTTCATCCGGGAAATCCGGGTTTAAAGTACCCGTTAGGCAAGAAATTTACTTCTGCTGGAGATATTGGTGCGTATTGTGCAAAAACCGACACAGTATGAGCTACTGCTCTGTTTTTGCCGCTCGGGGCATTGCGATTGTACCGGTCCTGGCGACGTTCTTAATACCATAAGGCTTGCAGGCATTTATGAACGCCTCGATTTTGGCCTCAGGCCCGCTGACTTCGACCATAATAAACTTTGGGCCGAGGTCCACAACTTTTCCCTTGAACATTTCTATTAATGATAAAATTTCCGGCCGTTTTTCCGGCGGCGCCGAGATGCTGATAAGCATCAAATCGCGGGCCACCACCGGCTCACCGGCGAAATCCTGGACCTTCACAACGGGAACAACCTTGGCCAACTGTTTTCGGACCTGCTCAACGACCCTGTCATCGCCGACAACGACAATCGTCATTCGGCTCAACTTTGGGTCCTCTGTTCGGCCAACAACAAGCGAGTCGATATTAAAGGCCCGTGCGGCAAACATACCGGCAACATGTGCCAGGACGCCGGGCTTGTTTTCAACTAATGCACTTATTATATGCTTCATTTTTCAAACCGCTTTCCAAGCTCAATTCAGATTAACCTTTCCAAAATATCAAGCCCGTCCATCTCATTGAGGCTTTTTCCGGCCGCTACCATCGGCCAGACATTTTCTTCCCGTTCGATTCTAAAGTCAACTACACAAGGCTTCTTTTCGGCCAGCATCGCCTTGATTACCTTCGGAACGTCGGCTTTCTTATCACAGGTTTGGCCGACAGCGCCCAGCGCACGTGCCACAGTTGCATAATCAGGGTTGGAAAGGTAGCTTTTGGAATATCGCTTATTATAGAAAAGCTCCTGCCATTGTCGAACCATTCCCATATACCCATTATTCAGGATACAGACCTTTATGGGCAGCTTATGTTCCACCGCGGTGCGAAGCTCGGTCATCGTCATATTGAAGCTGTGGTCGCCGTCGATATCAATAACGGTCATATCAGGTCTGGCTACCTGGGCGCCTATGGCGGCGGGTAGACCGAAGCCCATCGTGCCGAGTCCGCCTGAGCTGATAAGCTGTCTGGGCAAACTAAAACGATAAAACTGGGCGGCCCACATTTGATTTTGGCCAACTCCCGTAGTTATGATTGCGCGGCCCTTCGTCTGACGGCAAAGCTCATCAATAACATACTGCGGCTTGACCGCCGATGAGTCTTTGTCGTAGCGAAGTGGAAACTTTTCCTTCCACTCGGCGATTTTACTAAACCACCTTTTCCGTGGGCGTGGCTTTACTTCCTTGACCATTTCAGCCAATATGAGTTTGGCATCACCTACAACAGGAATATCTACGTGTACATTCTTGGATATGCTGGCTGGGTCGATATCAATATGGATTATCTTTGCATTCGGAGCGAAAGTATCGAGCTTTCCGGTAACCCTATCGTCAAAGCGGGCCCCTACGGCAATCAACAAATCGCATTCCTGTACGGCATAATTAGCGTAGGCGGTTCCGTGCATCCCGAGCATATCCAGTGATTCGGGCCTGCTCTGGTCGTAACTTCCCAGTCCTAAAAGTGTCGTTGTTACGGGCAGATTCGCTTTTTGGGCCAATGTTCTTAATTCTTCGCTTGCGTTTGCGCTGATAACGCCGCCGCCGACATAAAGTACGGGCTGCTTAGAGTTGTTTATGGCTTCGGCGGCCATTGATATCTGTCTGGCGTGGCCCTTGGCGCGAACGCGATATCCGGGCAGCTCAAGTTTGGCTGAGACGTCTGTACTGGTCTTGTTGACCTGAACGTCAACCGGTATATCGATGAGCACCGGCCCAGGCCGGCCCGTGGAAGCAATATAGAACGCTTCCTTAATAAGTCGGGCCAGGTCTTTAACGTCCTTTACAATACAGTTGTATTTTGTGACCGGGCGGGTAATGCCGGTAGTGTCGGCTTCCTGGAATGCGTCGTTTCCTATAAGCTCTGTGCGAACCTGGCCTGTTATTGCAACAACCGGCACTGAGTCCATATTCGCCGTAGCAAGGCCGGTAACCAGGTTGCACGCACCAGGCCCGCTGGTTGCGATCACAACGCCGACCTTTCCGCTTGCACGTGCATAAGCATCAGCCATGTGGCAGGCTCCCTGCTCGTGTCGCGGAATGATAAAATTGAAGGGTGCATCATATAGTCTGTCAAAGAGAGGCAGAACCACACCGCCAGGATAGCCGAATATAGTATCGACGCCCTGCCCGATAAGCGTATCGACGATTATTTGAGCACCTGTCTTGAGAGGGGATTTGTCTGTAGAAGCGGTGGAAGAAGCCGAAGAGCGAGGTTTGGATGACATTTCGTTGTTCCTTTCCTGATAAACATCACAGGAGCCGCATTTTGCCGGAAGCCGCAAAATGGGGGTCCTATCGTTATTCCGGCCAATTATGGCTCCGCTGGGCCGCTTCGAGGACTCAATCGCTTTTGCCCGAAAAACGATCGAACCGCTCGAAGGTTCGAAGTCCTGCCATAATTCCGTAATCACCCGCTTCAGCGGGGTCTCAGGCCTGTATTTGTATGTTTTCACACAAATACAGAAGTATTATACAAGGTCGAACACCATCTATCAATCATTTTTTTCGGCAATTTGCACGGTTTCCAATAATAATTTTGGCTGCTGTGTAAAATAAGAACGCTGCCAGACTGTCCACAAAAATAGCTTGCCCGCCCTCAAATTGCTGATATAATGGTAACTGGTGAGTGGTAATTAGTGAGTAGTTAATTACCATTTGACCGAAATTAGGAGACTTCGTATGTGTGATAAATGTGGTTGCGGCGAAGCTAAAACAGAAGACAGCTTCGAAGAGAAGGTCAAGCAAGTAATTGAGGCGGTTCGACCGGCCCTGCAAGACCACGGCGGTGACGTCGAACTGGTGGGAACCGATGATGATAATACCGTCAGGGTCCGCCTGCAGGGGGCCTGCCAGGGCTGCCCTGGCGCTGCGATGACGATGAAAATGGGCATTGAAAGAATGTTAAAGGAAAAGGTGCCTGAGGTCAAAGAGGTCGTGGCGGTAAATTGATCTTTCACATAAAGTCCCGGCTCGGCGTATATTATTGTTTCGAAGGCAGGCCCAGCGAAAGCTTTCGCAAGCGGAAAACGTTTATAAATCGTCTTTTACTCACCTGTATCTGCGTGATGAAATCATACACCCCAATACTCCGCGGCTCTGCTAACATAGCTATATTCTTTAGACCCCAAAGCTTATAATATGGGTCTCCAGAGCTGAATCCAAGTCTGGAATCCCAGGCAACGTAGCTAATATTTTCAGCATAACATTTCCTGACGAAATCAGACGGACTTTCAGCCTTAATACTTCCGAGCCAGAGGAAAGAATCGCTGTGCTCAGGAGCAAATATCCTTGCGATATGTGGCAGTGTGGTGAGTAGTTTTTCACCCGGCTTTGCATTAGCAACATACCAATCTGCCAAAAGCTTAAACTCTATATTATGCTGTCCATTTCCCACCGTCTGAACAAGCGCAAATTGATTTGACACAATAAACAAGCATGCCAATGATAATATAGAAAGTTCCCGCAAAAGGTGCCTGAATTTATAAATAAAAATTCGTACAGTGAAAATAATTGCCACCAATATCATTGTCACATATGGAAGAGAAGCTGATGTAGTGCTCACTCGAGATATTCTGGATAAGTAAGGAATAAGCGAAACGAGCCAAATAATTGCTATTACCACTGCTAAAGCCTGTGATATAAGTACAAGGGCTTTGGGTGCCCGGTCATTTCTATCTATAAGTTTCCAAAACCCCTGTAAACCAAACCAGCATATCAATAGCGCTATCCAAAAAACAGGGGCATAGTATCTTGCAAGCGTAGCCTGGAACCGTGCGTGAACCAAAAAATACGGTACAAAGAGTAAAAGCAATGCCAGTATATTCCACTTGCGCTTGCACAATCCATAGATAGAGCCAAAGAAGAAGCTAACAGTCGCAAGAATCTTACTTAGGCTCCAGAGCCCTTCTACAAAACCTTTGCCCGCACCCGCATACGGCATCAACAATGGGCGAAATCCTATGCCCCACAATACATTCATATGCTTCACCACACCGATTCTGGTCTCGATTGGTGCATCGTGCAGTTTTGTGTACTTGTCTGAGAACAACACGCTTAAATAATGGCCTACCCCTTCTGCCCGCCAGTTCAAAAAGGTACCTGCCATCCAAAGCGCCAAAGGGACAGTCGCCATTGCTGAATAAAGCAAAGCCCGAATCCTCTCCCGCTTGCTCTGACGGTGTATCATATCCATAACAAATGCAGCCAGGATCAATGCCGCCCCTTCATATCGTACCATTGTTGTTATCGACGCGAAAAGATAACACCAGTTCGAACGTCTAAAAATAAAATAGAAAGTAAGCAGCACAAAGAACAGCAGTGTTGTTTCCACGATAGGATCAGTCAGCAACTGGATTGAACAAGGATTGATTATTGCAATGATTGCGACCCACAAGGCTGATCGACCGACGATTTTTTTGCCTACGAGCCACAGTAAGATTAGATTAAAGGGATGCAACAGCCCGTTGAGCAGCCAACCGGCAGTCAGGTCGGGATGCTGACCGCCAACCAAATAGGAAAGAAGGGCTTGCAACAAACCAAGAACCGGAGCGCGTTTGAAAGAAGAAGGGAGCTTCAAAGATAAAAGCTCATGGCCGGTCTGAGTAAAGGCTGGGAAATCCGAAGTGGGAACAACCTGATGCCCGAAATATAGAACCGAGTGATAGATACCAAAAGCAAGAAAAACTGCTGCTACGAAAAACTCGAAGTACTTTTCCCGTTTGGCGAGTTCCTCTGTATCTATTTCTTTAGCGTAGTCTAAACTTGCGCCTTTCGACGCCTGTCTACCGACTTTTGGCCTGAACTTTTTGACCTTCCTTTTGCCCATGGCGTTCTTGATCAATATTAATCACCCAAAGATTGTTACTGATGACCGGAACGTGCTCTTGTTAGCAATTAAACATCGATTAACCTTTTCCATCTCTATTGCTTAAAACGTGCCTAATCAATCATTGGTTGCAGACAACACATATTTTTCCAGATTCAATTGGATACTGCTAAAATATCAATCGTTCCTTTTAATGGAATATGCTTGTGATAATTATGTGCGTTTATTTTTTTTAAGTTTTTACTATTGAATAAAGAATAACCTGAGGAATCAAAAAACTTCAAATAGTCTGAAAAAACAATACTCCTCTCATCCATTAAATATATCCCAATTTCAAAAATAATAATAGGGCTAAACTCGTTAATGACTTTTTTGGCCCCCTTTAAAACCTCAAATTCATGTCCGTCAGTATCTATTTTAATAAAGTCTAACCTTTTAATTTCATTTTGCTCACAAAAATCATCCAGGCATACTGCTCCTATTCGCTCGGCAGATTTTTCTATCCCACCATGAACTCGATGTTTAACGCCTTCTGCCGTACCTCCGACCTTCCAGCTTGCATAAGCCTTAATATTAGGTTCTTCAGATGTACTTGAAGACACGAAGCTTTGAATAGCAACTATACGTTCTGCAAGTTCGGGATTTAATTCCAGATTTTTTTCTAATTTGGAGAAAGCATAAAAAGTAGGCTCAAATGAATATACTTTACCCAAAGGAACCAGCTTTGCAAATTGTAAACTCATTATCCCTGAATTTGCTCCTACATCGAAGATAATAGCGTCTTGGGGCAAAGATAAATATTTATTCTGAGAAACATGCTTTTGAAAATTCCCGAATAGGAACAGCGATAAATCCATACCTTCCGATAAATCAATCTCATATTTAATCCCATTTCGGACAATAATGCGTTTATCTTCACGACATATAAGATGTACCAGACGGTAAAGTATTTGGCCAAAGAACATCTTAATTTGGGTCATGGTTAATCGCGTCGGCTTGAGCGCCTTTGTGCCTTTACCTCTTCTTTTCTTTGTTTTTTTTCTTTGCATCGCAACACGTTATGGAGAACAAAACGCCGGCAATTTTACTTTTTACCCGGCTGCCGTTTTCTCCAGCTCTATTGTTTGAAACATCCCCAGCAGATTATTTATTGGGGACAATATATATTCTGTAGCTTTAATAAGTGGATAAGTAAAGGAAGGTAGAAGTTGTCGCAGCGTCAGGCCGCCGCTGAGCAAATATCGCAGTGGTGTATGATTGCGCATTCTGACAATTCGAAGCTGTGGAAATTCCTTTTCGAAAATCCGGCGGTCGCGCGAAAAGATTATCCACGGCATTGCGCCATTTCCATGCGAAACAGGCCCGACCTCTTCCAGCTCCCACTGTGCCTGCGGGTCAAAAAGCTCGTGATGAAAGTTTTTGTAGATGAACCTTGCCCACAATGTATTTGCAGGTTCAATCATAACGATTTTGCCGGAGAGCTTGAGACACCGTATGGCCTCCCTGAAAAACGCCCCCGGGTCGGTAATATGATGAAGGACATCAAACATAAAGAAAGCGTCAACACTTGTATCTTCGAAGGGCATATCAAGGGCCGAGAAGACCTTGTCGACATTCGGCAACTCGAGGATATCGGACGTAATTACGCTGTCAATTACTTCTTTAATAAAGCCTCCGCCGCTGCCAAGTTCAACAAGCACCTTCTTTTCAGATTCAGCGCCGTGAGGCGTCCCCAAGCGGAGTACCGCCTTTCCAAATTGTTTATAAAAATCAATATATAGTTTTTTGAGAAACGGCTTTTTCTGTACAATCTCAGCATGCAGCAGGGTAGTAGCGGGGTCGTCAAGGTCCTTGACACGCCTTGTTTCGGGCAGCTTGAGCCATTCAATAATGCTCATAGTTATTTCAACGTGCCTTTCCCAGCCACTTGATTTTCTTAAATGCTATCCAGCTCATCTTAAGCAGCAGCCAGCCATGTTTGAAGCGGCTGATATTTGTTGTGCCATAGGTTCGTGCGTGATAAGTTACCGGCACCTCGACGACCTTGAGGTTTTGCTTTATCGCTCCGAAAATGAGGTCAAAATCCCCAAAGGGGTCGAAATCGCCAAAATACGAACGGTTGGCCGCTATTAACTCGTAGTCCTTCCTGTGAATCATCTTCGTGCCGCAAAGGGTATCTCTGAATCTTTGGCCTAACAGCCACGTGAACAATGTGCCGAAAAACTTGTTTCCAAGATGGTTTAGGAAGCGCATTGCCTGCTTCTCCATCGGATAGACGAGACGGGAGCCGTTGATGAACTCACCTTTACCGTCACGCAGCGCTCTGAAGAACTTCGGCAAATCTTCCGGCGGAGCTGTTAAGTCCGCATCCTGGATAACCAGCACATCTGCCTTTGCAGCATCAAATCCTTTTCTCACGGCATCGCCTTTACCCACTCCATCTCCCTGAGCGACCAAACGAATGCCGCGTTCCGGATGTTGTTTAATCAGGCGTTCTATTTCCTCGGGCGTGCCATCGGTGCTGTTGCCGTCGACGAAGATTATCTCTGTTTCCCGTCCCATTTTGGGGACACGTGTTACCACATCTTCAATATTACCACGCTCGTTTCTGCACGGCACTATTACAGAGACAGACAAATCCTCATCGCGCTGAGCGGCAGAAGCGGGACGAGCTACCAGCAGATTGACCATGTTAAAGAATCTAATACCCGGCAGCAGAGAAAGAAAATAATTGCAGAGGGTTGTCAATGGGGGGACGCGTTTCGGCATCAGCAGGAAAGAATCCATTCGAATAACCTCAAAGTTGGCCAGGTTGAGCAGATTCGCGATGTCAGCCGGCGGCAGCCAGTTCTGGTGGGCCAGAGGCCGACGAATCCTCAAACGCGAGCCCAGCCGCAAAATCCATTCCCAAAGATAATTATAGTAGGTTATTACAATCCGTGTGCTTTCGGAAGTTGCCGGATGAATACGCTCCAAAACTTGCTGAATGTCGTGCCATCGGCCAAGTGAGTTGCATATCAGAACGTAATCAAATTTTTCATCGACATTCAATTCGTGCGGATCTGCTGCATAGAATTTTAGATGCGGAAATCTTTTTTTAGCCAGCTCAATAGCCGCAGGGTCGGTATCAATTCCTACGCCGTATGACGGCTCAACCGCAGCCAGAAGGTCTCCGCACTCACAGCCGACATGCAAAACTCTGCTGTTTGGACGAACGACGAATTTATAAATTTTGTTTAGCCACCTGTAATAATATGCGTTGCGTTTTCGCCAGCGCAGTAGCTGCTTTTCGTTCGATTGCCCGGCGACATCGGTTTGCAAAGGCTGAGAAGTGTGATTTGCTGTCTCATCCATAAGCTTAAGACCTCAAATGTTTGGCGATGCTGTCGGCATCGGGGTCTTCAATGACTCCCTTTTCAGTGATAATAGCGGTGATATTCGCCGCATCTGTAACGTCAAAAGCGGGATTGCACACGTTAATTCCATCGGGAGCGATTTGCGTTTTTGCAAACGTTGTTACCTCTTCGGCGGCCCTTTCCTCGATGGGTATTTGGCTACCGTCTTTAATGCTCAAGTCAAATGTGCTTGATGGTGCTGCGATATAAAAAGGTATGTTGTGCTCTTTTGCCAGAATACTCAAACTATATGTCCCTATCTTGTTTGCGGCGTCACCGTTTGCAGCGATTCGGTCGGCACCGGTTATCACCGCGCTAATATGTCCCTGCTTCATCAGCCACCCGGCCATATTATCGCATATAAGTATAGCATCAATGCCCGCTTGTTTCAACTCCCATGCTGTCAGCCGGGCGCCCTGCAGCAGCGGCCTGGTCTCATCCACGTAGACCGTGAATTTCCTGCCCTTTTTATGCGCCTCAAATATCACCGACAGGGCTGTCCCCTGTCCCGCGGTCGCAAGCGCTCCGGCGTTACAGTGTGTCAAGATGCCACTACCGTCCGTAATGAACTTCTTTCCGTTTTCTCCAATTCGCCGGCACATATCCACATCTTCCTGATAAATAGCGTTTGCCTCAGCTAAAACAACCTCTCCCAGTGCCTGTAACTTTGCCTCCGGCTCACTTGCAACAAAATGCTCAGCGGTTCGCCGGACCCTGTCCAGCGCCCAAAACAAGTTTACAGCAGTCGGACGCGATGATGCAAGATACTCGGACGAATTAGCCAGGACCGTAAGTCCCCACTCCAGCTTTTGTTTGTTGGTGGCAGCCTCAATCGCAGCTTGGGGATGGCCGGCAGTGGTTTGCATACCCAAAACCAGCCCGTAAGCTGCCGAAACACCTATGGCCGGGGCGCCGCGCACGGCAAGCGTCTTTATCGCTTCATCGAGCTGCTTGATATTCCGGCACTGCAATTTGACAAAGTCACGGGGCAGCCGCCGCTGGTCGATAAGCTCTAAGAAACCTTCGACACCGCCAACCCATTTAAGTGTCTGAGCAATCATATTTCCTATATTGTCACTTTCGCCCTGTATCCGATTTACATTACTTATCGGTCTTATCCTCAAGGCCCGTAAATTTTTCCTTCCCTGTAATCCTGCCAGGTGAGCTCAAAGGCTTTCCTGTCGGTTGGCGTCGGCCTTAGTTCAATATTGCTGCACCGGAACAAATCGGGCTCGTCCGGGTCGTATTCAATCTGCAATATCGAATTTCTTAACTGTTCTTGTTCAGGTTTGAATTTCAAGGCTTTACCGGTTGTTTTGTTAGTAATGTCGGGGTGAATTTCGGCCCCATCCTCCACAAGGACAAGGTGCGAACCGCGTGA
>DATLBB010000126.1:0-6657 GCA_035527155.1 Sedimentisphaerales bacterium | reverse complement strand
GTGCCTTAGTGGCAAAAAACCATGACCCTTAAAGCACTACATTAGTATATATACATATACTTATATACTTCTATCTCCGTACAAAAAAAACTTCGTGTCTTGGTGCCTTAGTGGCTACAAGCTCTCTGCGGCTTCTGCCCTCTGTCTTCCGCCGCCTGTAAGAAGGCGCTATTTATGCTTATAAAGCACTTTTTTGGTCATTTTTTTGTCCCTTTTGTACTACTCTGCGAAGTACTCGCTACGTAGCACGAGTGCTTTTTGGGCTTTTTCGGTGTCTAATTCGTTTTGAATTTTGTATTTCGGTCATTCGAATTTGTTTCGGATTTCGTGCTTCGTATTTTACCCCTACTTCTTCGTGCCGGAGCCTGTCCGCCGTAGCTTTAGCGAAGGCGGATGTCTTCGTGGCAAAAACCAAATCGGTGTTAATCTGTGTAAATCCGTGGTTAAACTTTAAATTCTCTTCGTGTCTTTGTGCCTTAGTGGCGCGTTAAAATAGGCAAAAAGGCGCGACCAAAAGCGCACATAGTAACCGGCCAAATATGAAAAAAATAAAAATTTTTTATCTGCTTTCATATCATAGAGTTACGAGAATCCGGCATCAAAAATCGAGGTGTTTTTTCGCATCAAACGCGCACATTCGTGCATTTATAGAAGGACGTCTTTTTTTAAGCCGGCAAATATGCAAGGAGTTTACCCGCCGTTCTTCTGGCGGGTTTACCCGCCGTTCGTGTGGTGGGTTTACCCGCCTTTCTTCTGTCGGGAAATAAGAACTAATATAAAGGATTTTTCTCATGACCACCGAAGCCCAAAACCACGCAAACCGCCTAAACTCCCAAAAGTCGACCGGCCCACGCACCAGCGAAGGAAAGGCCGCCATCTCACAGAACGCCGTCAAACACGGCCTTTCGGCCCGTCAGACCGTAATCAACTCAGAAAGCCAGGCCGACTTCGACCTCTACCGCGACCGGATACTAAGCGAGCTGGCCCCAGTCAGCCCTATGGAATCTATGCTCGCAGAACGAATTGTCAGTCTCTCATGGAGGCTAAAACGCACCGGACGAATCCAGAACCAAACCATAGACGCATTGAACGCAGGTAATACCTCCTCCCCATTAGCCAAACTCACCCAATCCCTGCTTTTCAAAAACCGAGACCAATCGCAGACCGCCCAGTCCGCCTCGCCTACCGCTCTGGCTCTTGGTCGTATGGCAATAAAGGATTTCTCACATGCAAGGGTGCTCGACCGCCTCCTGATGTATGAACGACGAATTGAGCACAGCCTGTACAAAACGATACTCGAGCTCCAAAGACTGCGCCTCATGCGAAAGCTGGAAAATCCCACCGGAGCCGACCAGGAATCCGAATTTCGATTACTACTCGGTGGCTAATTATGACCTGTAATGCAAAACAAACCCAATTTACGAAAAGCCAAAATGAAATTAAACTTCTATTTAACAAAGGATTATGAAAATGTACAACTTCACAGCCGCGGGGAAAACAAACCCAAAACGAACCCAACTTGTCGCGGCGTAGCCTCTGGCGAAGCCGGATCAAATGTAAAAAAATGTTTTTGGGCCCCAAAATATTTGACAATTACCAATATGGGTGCTAATTTGAAAAATCGTATAGCGTTTTGGTTGTTTTTAGAAAGGACTCTTTTTGGGAGGTAAAAAAATGCAAGCTCATATCAAATCTTTCATTCTCATCATTTTAGTGGTGTTCGTATCTGTTGGCTTTGTCCGGGGAGCTGGTATTGGGCCTCTTAATGAACCTGCCACCACGGCCGGCGACACCACCAAAGCCAGTGTTCCATCTTTTCCTTATGCCGCCGGGATAACCGACGATGACGCCCCGATTCGTTCCGGTCCGGGTACAAATTATTACATCTGCGGCAAACTCAATAAGGCCAACAAAGTGAACGTGGTCGGCAGTCAATTTAGCTGGTCTCGTATTGTTCCACCGCCCGGCAGCTTTTCCTGGATATCAATGCGGTATATTAGCATTGACCCGGACAATCCGGCCATCGGAATTGTTACCGCCGAAGGTATTCGTATCTACGCCGGCTCCGAGTACAGGGAGCCGATACATTCAGAGACCCTGCAGTTAAAGCTCAACAGGGGCGATAAAGTCAAGTTAATGGGCAAACAGAAGGCTGATTATTATAAAATTGCTCCGCCGACCGGTGCCTATCTTTGGATAAGCACTAAATATACAAAGCCGCTCGGAGCGGCTGGAGAAGTGCCGCCAACTGTTGTCGGCAGCCCTATAGTCGATACCAAGACAGATACCAAAATGCCCATTCTCACAAACCTTTCCGTTGAGAGCGAAAAGCTCAAAGAATATTATGCCCTGGAAAAGCAAATCCAGGCTGAGCGAGCCAAACCGATAGACCAGCAGAACTACGCAAATATAGAAAAAGCACTCAAACAAATTGCCGACAACAAAGAGGCCGGAAAAGCGGTCCGCTATTCTGAGTTTTCGATCAAACACATAAAACGCTTTGAATTGGCTCTGAAAGTAGCCGAAGCGGTTCGGCTCCAGAATGAAAACTTGCAGGAGACTAAAAAGGGAATAGAAAAGGCCCGTGCCACAAGGTTGGCACAAGCTGAAAAACTTGGCAGATTTGCGATTATCGGGCAATTTCAAACTTCGAGCATTTACAGCTCCGAGGCAGGACTAAAACACTACCGGATAACCCGGCGAACAGGCGATACTGATAAAACCGTTTGTTACGCTTTGCCGGTCGGGCCGGCCTCGAAGATGGATTTGAGCAAACTCGCAGGTCTCAAGGTCGGCATAATTGGAACGATTGAGCCACATCCGCAAACGGCAAGAGTTCTGGTGAAATTTACAGAAATAGTTGAGCTAAACTAACCGGCCTACAAACTAAGAGCTTATCCGAATAACCGGGTCGTTATGAGGCCAAGCGAAAAGTTCGAGGCCAAGGCGGCAGGCCAAAAATGCTCGGAGGCGTGGTTTTCTCCACGTTGAGAACGTTTTTGGCTGACAACGCAGGCATCGGGCTTTGCAGCCGGCCGCAATAGAGCGGGTTATTGGGATAGGCTCTAAGGGACCCCATTTTGTCTCGTGTAACCGGCTTACAAAATAATGGGACCCCATTTTGTCCGGTGTGACCGGCTTACAAAATAATGGGACCCTTTTTTGTCCGGCGTAACCGGGACAAAACAGGGTCCCTAAAACAATTTTCATATTGTCGAGGACCGCTATCGGCTGTCTCAACAAGAGCGACTCGTTATCAAGCTTTCCCGGGGATAGCAACAACATCGTCCGGCGGGGCTTTCACATCGCCTTCCTCGAAGTCTTTTGCGGTCGGCTTGCAAGTGAGGTTGTACCAGGGTGAGTCTTTATTCTCCATCATGTCTTTCCACCTGACCAATTTACCGGTGTAAGTGGAAATTCGGCCCATAATCGCGGTGAGGGTGGCTTCGGCCACGTTGCGGGCCTCGTTAAGTGGCTCGCCCTTCAGGATGCTGTTGAGCAGGTCGACGTGCTCCTGCACATACGGCCCGCCGTGCTCGGGGAAGTCCGGCACCTCGATATTTTTCTTCGACTCGAGGCGACCACCACCCCAGGTCGTGCCTTCGGTGCCGGCGAAGAACTCACTCACCCTGCCATCGGTGCCGTTAATCTGGCGGCACATGCTGTGAATGCGGCATCCGTCGCCGTAATCGAGGTCAATGCTGTGGAAGTCGAACTGGTCGCCGGTTTTTCGACGGGCGCGTCCGCCGAAGCCAAGGGCGTTGTCCGGCGGATGACCGATGAACCAGTTGGCGACATCGAGGTTGTGGACGTGCTGCTCAACGATGTGGTCGCCCGACATCTCTGTAAAGCTCACCCAATTGCGTACGAGGTAGTCGGCGTCGCTCTCGTTCGGACTTTTCCTCTTGTACCAGAGGGCGCCGCCACACCACCAGACGCAGCCGCCGAGTATCTTGCCAATCGCGCCGCGTTTGATTGCATAGGCATTCCGGAGGTAGCCCCTCTCGTGGCGGCGCTGGGTACCTGCCACGACACCAAGGCCCTTCTTTTTGGCCAACTCACCGGCCTCGATGATTTTTCGGCCGCCCGGCGGGTCGACAGCAACGGGCTTTTCCATAAATACGTGCTTGCCCGCTTTGACGGCAGCTTCGAAATGTACTGGTCGGAAATTCGGCGACGTGGCTATACACACGACGTCGACGTTGGTCTTAAGGAGCTTCTTATAAGCATCTGCGCCGTAAAAGCACCGTTCCTCTGGAACCCCATGGTTTTTGCCGGTTCCCTCAGCCCTGCTTTTGAACCAGTCGGCTGTAGCGACGACTTCCATCTCACGACCAATGTGCTTGCCTGCAGCCAAGCAGTTACTCAGGGCCCCATTGCCACGGCCACCGCAGCCGATCAGAGCCACGCGAATTTTGCCGGAACCGGCTGCAAAGATGCGATTTGTACTCACTCCCATAGCTGCCAGCGATACCGCAGCCGTTGTCTTGATGAAATCTCTACGAGAGACCTCACCTGTATTCTTGTTTGCTTTCTTCTTCATAAATAATTCCTTTCGATTAGAACCACTTTGAATTAACTCATATACCTTAAAGCTATTTTACAGCAACACGCCTTTGTAATCCTTTCTGTGGAGATGCCTGAAGATTTTGTTGTAGTTGATTTCTCCGGTTGTCGGTTCTTTCCGTCCCGGTTTTTCATCCTGTTACCTCCTTCATACACAGCCCAAAAACCTTCTACAAGGTACGTAAGCCTTTAGAAAATAATGGCTTACGACCATTATTCGCCGTATTGTTCACCTTCAAAGGTCCTTCTTTCTGCACGTCCTTGAAGGCTTACTATTATAACTACTCCATCTGTGAATGCAAGCCCTAACTCAAGCTTTTTTGAACGCCGTCCACTTCTGCTTGCTCTTGGTGCTGGCCAAAACGGTCTCTATGAAGCACATACCACGGACGCCATCATTAACATTCGGAAAGTCCAGTGCCAGTGGGTCAGGTTTTGTCCTGGTCATTCTTGCACGTATGGTGTCGGCGAAGTTGCAGTAATTGTTAGCGAAGGCCTCAAAGAAAGCTTCAGGATGACCAGACGGCAGGCGTGTAGCGCGGCCTGCTGCAGGGCTTCTGGCAGCCACATAATCGTTGCCACGGCGCCAGACCTGCAGCGGCCCGTCAGGGACCTTTACGTACAGGTAATTGGGATGCTCCTGATGCCATTCCAGACCTTTTTCCTCACCATAGACCCAGATGGCCAAGCCGTTCTCCTCGCCTATTGATACCTGGCTGGCATGGAGGACACCCCTGGCTCCATTATTGAAACGCAGCAGGCAGTTGCCGTCGTCGTCCAACCGCCGGCCTTTGACAAAAATCGTCAGGTCAGCGCAGATATGGGTAATCTTCAAACCCGTGATGTATTCTGAGAGGTTCTCGGCGTGTGTACCGATGTCACCCATACAGCCGGCGCCGCCACTTTGCTTCGGGTCGGTCCGCCACGCGGCCTGCATCTGGCCGGTCCTCTCCAGCGGCGTGGCCAACCAGCCCTGCGGATACTGCACTACAATCTTGCGAATCTTACCCAGCTCGCCCCGACGAGCCAAATCCCGAGCTAATTTGACCATCGGATATCCAGTGTAATTGTGCATCAGTCCGAACACTTTTCGGCTCTTCCTGACGAGCGTTTGCAAAGCCTTTGCCTCTTTCACATTGATTGTCATCGGCTTTTCACACATCACGTGGAAACCCGCATTTAGAAAGTCTTTCGCGATTGGGAAATGCCAATTGTTCGGCGTTGTAATCGAAACGAAATCGATTCTTTCGCCAACCGGCAACTTAAGCTCTCGTTCGATCATTTCCTCGTAGTTGCGGTATACCCGCCTGGGATTGAGACCCAGCTCCCGTCCCATCTGCTTTGATTTGCTTGGATTAATATCAAACGCTCCGGCCACCAGCTCGATACCGCCGTCCAGGCGAGACGCCTTGCGGTGTACATCACCGATGAATGCTCCCGGACCGCCGCCAACCATTCCCATCTTCAATTTTCTGTCGAGTTTCATACGTACCCCTTTCAATAATATTCACACGAGCATAAAACTTCTGTTGTAAAACTTTCACAAATTTGTTCCGTTCAAAAAGCACTGTCTCCTAATAAGAGACATCTTTTCAAGATTATAGAATTTGAGCCTAACAAAGCAACTCAAAATAACAAAGTTTGGGTTGACAGCAAGCCAATATAAGTTATAAACCTGCTAATGTCAATCACTGCTAAATTCTGTACATAATTAGATAAAATTTTTGTTAAAAACCTGTCGGCTGCCAACAGGAAAAGCATGAATATCAATAGAGACTCTTCTAAAAAACGAACTGATATTAGGCCATTATCCGTTGATTTGTACTTTATCCCGGTGGAGACAAGAGTTCCGCTCAAGTTTGGGCCTGAAACATTGACATCCGTTATATGCGCACGGACCTGCATGACTGTGGCAAACGAGCAGGAACAAACTGCACAGGGCTGGGGCGAGACTCCGCTGAGCGTCCAATGGGCCTGGCCGAGCAACCTGGGATATCAAGAGCGATGCGAGACGATGCAGCTTTTCTGCCGTATGCTCGCCGAGGCCTGGGCTAAGTTCGACCGGCAAGGTCACCCAATTGAATTAGGCAG
>DATLBB010000125.1:0-20648 GCA_035527155.1 Sedimentisphaerales bacterium | reverse complement strand
ACCAGGGTCAGATAGTTATTGCCGCCGAGGTGGTAAGGTTTTTTCACGATAACCGCGCCGGCTTTTTTGGCCCGCTCTACCGATGCGGTCATATCCGAGACAAATATCGTCAGATAGCTGAAACCCAAACTCGAATGGATAAACCGGTTATCAACCTTTTTTCCCGGTGCCTGCGGAAACTGCATAAGCTTGATTTTGGTCGCGGCCGGCTCATCACCTAACACAAACACCCTCACGTGAAACGGCTGGTTGTCAGTTAGCCCGGAACCGTCTCCCATTTCCGCAGACACATCAAAGCTGGACACCTCGGTAAAGCCCAGCGCACTCTTGTAGAAAGCCGCCGACTTTTCCACATCGCTCACAACAATCCCAACGTCAATCGTAGTACGGGCAAATTCACTTTTTGCCCCTCCTGTAGCGGCACAGCCGCCCATGAATATGCCTGCAATCAAGAGGGCAACCGATAGAGCCAACAAATTGTATCTTCCCATAACAGACTTCCTTAAATCTTTCATTTCAGTTTGGTTGTCCAATTATAACGAGAACGCCGAGGTACAAAAGCCAAAAGTTGTCCGTCGCCGATTTTTATGACCACAAGTGGTCGTAATTAGCGTTCGCTTATTTGTCGTTTTGCCGCAGCCAGCCATTTCGGGTTGACCGTAATGCCCCAGCCGGGGCCGTCCGGAATAGCGACCCGCCCGTCTCGCACCTCCAGTCCAGGGTAATATATGTCCTTAGTCCAGCCAGCCGGCTCGATAGAGAACTCCAGATGAGGCCCGGCGTTAGGTATCGCCCCGAGCATATGCAGCGTGAAAACGGTAACCATCGCTAAGTTGGCCGAATGGGGTACACAGGACATGTTCGCTTTCGCGGCCATCGCGGCGACTCGCAGGGCACGCGTCAACCCGCCAACGTAGCAGATGTCCGGCTGCACAATATCGACAGCGCGCATACGAATCATCCGCCGCCACTGAGCTAAGTCGTTGTCCTGCTCACCCCCGGCCACCGGAACCTTCAACGCTGCCGTTACCTTGGCCGTCCATTCCAGCTCCCAATACGGGCACGGCTCCTCTAAGTGACAGACATTGTTATCTTCCAGTATCTTTCCGACCTCAATCGCCTTGGCCGGCGTATAGCAACTGTTGGCGTCTACCAATAGCGACACATCATCACCGATGGCCTTGCGGACAGCCGGAACAAGCGACTCCGTTCGCCCCGGCCACTGGTCCTGGTCGTGCCCGCATACTTTGCCGATGCGAATCTTGAATGCACGGTAGCCTTTGGTATCCCTGAGACGAACCAACCTCTTGGCTTCATCTGCCGGCTTGATGTCCCGCCTCATACTTGAGCCGTATGCACGTATGGGACGGGGCTTGCCGCCGAGCAGCTCACAAACACTTTTTTCTTCGCGCTTGCCGTGAAGGTCCCACAATGCCGTATCCAGCCCCGCCAGGGCCCGGCATACAAACGACCAGGGATACTTGTAATTCGCCTCGATACACCGGTCCACGATAGCATCGATGTCGGCCGGGTCCTTGCCAAGCGCGTGTGGAGCAATCTTACGGTGCATGACCATTGCAGAGATGTCGGCATCGTAAGTGGAAATCTGGCCGTAGCCCTCTGCGCCATCATCGGTGCGAAGGCGAACAATGCTTACATTACCGCGGGTGAAGGTCTCGATACTCTTAATTTTCAGGCCTCTCTTCATACCTGTTACCTTGTGCCCGCTTTTTAACCTGCTGCGACTCTGGGCTCGGCCTTTTTCCGGCTTTAGTAACTGACTTGACGTTGCCCCCAACACAGCAACAGCTTTAAGGAAATCACGTCGATTGCTATTCATTGTTCATTCTCCTATTTGTATTACCTACATCTGGCGCCTTTCGGAAATTAAGTATATCAGCATATCAGGTATAAATCAAATATAACACGCTTGATTTTGTTAATCTAAGCCGAATCCCACTTGTCTTGTTCGAAAAACCAGCATTTGTAACTCAAAACTATTGACAGCGGTATCTCTGATGATTAAGTTATTGTCAAATTTGATATTTTGCCTTTTTGCGGTGCTGATATTATGAAAATTTCTTTAAATTGGTTAAGTGATTATATCGAAACTGGGCTTCCTGTAGAGAAGATAACTGAGGTTCTGAGCGATTTAGGACTGCCTTGTGAGGAGATTAAGCATCTCGGTGACGATGCCGTAATTGATGTTGAGGTAACCAGTAACCGCGGCGATTGTCTCAGCTTACTTGGTATCGCCCGTGAATTAGCTGCTGCAACGGGCAAAGAATTAAAGATGCCGAAAGTTGAACTCGACGAATCAGACAAAGACGTTACAGAATTTGCCGGCGTTGAGATAGCAGAGCCGGAATTGTGTGGCCGGTATACCGCCCGGATTATTGAAGGGGTCAAAATTGGACCGTCGCCGGATTGGCTCAGGAATCGCATCGAAGCCGTTGGCTTGCGCAGCGTCAATAATGTGGTTGACGCAACCAACTACGCAATGATGGAGACGGGTCAGCCGCCGCACGCCTTCGATTATGCCAGAATCGCTGACGGAAAAATACTAATCAGAAAAGCTATTGCCGGCGAACGCATTGTCAGTATCGACGGCACAACGTGTGAGCTGGATACTAACATGCTGATTATTGCTGATGCACGAGGTGCTGTGGCCATAGCCGGCGTTATGGGCGGGCTGGATACCGAGGTCAACGAGGCGACAACAACGATTCTTTTGGAGGATGCGTACTTTGACCCGGTCAGTGTCCGCACAACGTCGCGTAAACTTGGCCTGCCTTCGGATGCAGCCTATAGATTCGAGCGAACAGTAGACATCGAGATGGTAGACTGGGCCTCGAAGCGCACTGCACAATTGATTGCGCAGGCGGCAGGTGGCAAAGTGGCCGGAGGTGTCGTCGATATTTATCCTAAAAAGCCAACACGGAAGGAACTGACACTGCGGCTTTCGCGTTTGAGCAAGATGCTTGGCATTGAAATACCCTCTGAAGAAGTCGTACGAATTCTGTCAGCGTTAAGTTTCCACCCGCAAGCCAGCCAGGATTTGGTAGTTTGTTCGGTGCCTTCGTGGCGAAGTGACATTTATCGCGAGGTCGACTTAATCGAAGAGGTCGCACGCGTCTACGGCTACAATAAGATACCGACAGAGCAGCAGATTAAAATCGAAGTGGTGCCTGTCGATGCTCGTCAGAAATTGGCTGAATCGATTGGAACATATCTTAACGGATGTGGCTTTTATGAAACGATTAGTGTGGGCTTTGTTGACGGCTCTGTTGCTGAGCTTTTTACGGACCGGGACATTCGAAAACATTTGGCTGTAAATGATGTATCCAGGAAAAGCGCGAATATGCTTCGCCAGACACTCATAGGCTCGTTGTTAGGTGTCCTCAAGACAAACATCAATGCCAAGAACTCACCCTGCAGGATATTTGAAATTGCTGATACCTTTGTTCCCCGACCACAGCGGGACAAAGAGAGTAATCTGCCGATTGAAAAAACTAAAGTGGCCCTGGTTTGTGACAGTAACTTCAGAGACCTGTGGGGCGTTATTGAAGGCCTCATAAAAAGCGTCGATAGAGATGCCCAAACGGTGTTTACTCCTGCGGGCCTGGTCTGGACGCAAACCGGTGCGCAGGTAATCACAAACGGCGAGGTAATCGGTACGGCAGGAATTGTTTCAAAGGCGGTGAAACAAAAATTTGACTTCAAAGAGCTTTCGCCCGCCGCCGCGGAGCTGGATTTTGAGCAGCTTTTAGCTTTGCAGCGCGGTACCGTAAAAGTAAAACCCATACCAAGATTTCCTGCAATACAGCGAGACCTATCCATTATTGTGAACGAAAAAATAAGTTGGGCTGATATTATTGACACCGTCAAAAAAAAGGCCTCCGCCGAACTTGAAAATATTCAATTTGTCGGGATATACCGTGGCGAGGGCATCCCGTCCGGTAAAAAGAGTATTACGCTTTCAGTGCGGTTTAGAGATGCAGATGGAACATTGACCCATGAGACGGTTGACCGCTTTCAGGCCGATATTGTCGAGAACCTGAATAAGTCAGTCGGGGCGGAGCTCCGAACTGTATAATTCGTATTGTCCGATATTGGGCCGGCTGTGGAGTCCGCTGTTCATTCCTATCAATATTGCCTCAAATTCTATTGACTTTAAGCCCAAAAAAGTGTATAATCATAGTATCTGAATCGGTTATACTGGAGGCAGGGGGGTGGTGATGAAATACATTTCCATTCGCCTGGCTCAGCGATGTTTTAAGGTGATAATAGTGCGCATAGGACGCACCTCAAAATATTAACATTTTGTTTAAGGGGAGGTAATATGCAGTTCTATCAGGCATGACTTTCCAGAGAAATTTTTATGATGGAATTGGTGCACACGGATTGCATGTTCAAAAATCAGCGTTTTTTGTAAGGGGAAAAAATGAAAAGGATAGTAATTTTGACAATTTTCGTTTTGGCTTTAGGCCTGATGATCTGCCCGGGTGAACTCGCCAGGGCAGCTACGATGGGCTCGGCCTTTACCTACCAGGGGCGGCTCCTGGACACCGATGACGCAGCAGACGGTCTGTATGACTTTGAGTATAAGCTCTTTGATGACCCCTGTGTGGGAACCCAGCAGGGAAGTACGATTGATGTAAACGACCTTGACGTAATCGATGGCTATTTTACAGTGGAATTGGATTTCGGCAGCGTATTCAACGGCGACGCCCGCTGGCTGGAAATTGCCGTTCGGCCGGGTGACAGTGTCGATGCCAATGATTTTGCCGCCTTGATTCCACGGCAGGAGTTGACCCCCACGCCATACGCGATTTATGCAAAGGCCTCCGCCCCCGACAACGACTGGTGGCTCGTTTTGAATGATATGTATTCAATACCCTTAGGCAATGTCGGCATCGGGACGGTGAGCCCGGCCTACAAGCTGGATGTTGCCGGTGATATTCGGGCCACAGGGAGTATCTATGGTACTATCGCTGGCATTGTTGCGAATGCAGATAAGCTGGATGGCTACCACGAAAGCAGCTTCTTCCAACTGAGTCAGAATGAAACAGTGACAGGCCGGCCCGCTTTCAGCGGTGGCACTTCCGGCTCCAGCCCTCCCTTCTATGTGGACAGCAGCTATGTGGTCAGTGGCCTCAACGCCGATTATTTGGATGGCTTGCACTCCTCTTCCTTTGCGACATTGGGTCACAGCCACGACACGCTTTATTATACGGAAGCCGAATCTGATGCGACGTTCGTTAATGTAACCGGCGACAGCATGACCGGGACTTTGAATGTCAACGGAACCGGCGCCATTACCGGGGCTTTGAATGTCAACGAAGATAGCGACTTTTACGCGGCCAAATTCAATAACATAGGCAACGGCGACGGGATTCGCGCCTACAGTAATGCTACAGCAGAAAATTACGCGGCTGTCTATGCTCAGAATTATAACACCGGCTCCGGTATTTACGCTCGCAGTGAGTATGGCTATGCGGGATATTTCAAGGGCGATGTGAAAGTCGATGGAAATTTAAAAGTTTTCGACGGCATCAATCTGGTACTGGAACTCGGTGCCGGCCTTGACTATGCGGAGGGTTTTGATGTCTCCGAGTCCACCAGGATTGATGCAGGTTCAGTGCTCATTATCGACGCTGATAACCCCGGCAAATTGGCTCTAAGTAATAAGCCCTACGACACAAAGGTCGCAGGTATCGTGGCCGGCGCCAACGGGGTAGGCTCGGGTGTACGTCTGGGAGCAGGCGAGTTTGACTACGATGTTGCCTTAGCTGGCAGAGTCTATTGCAAGGTGGATGCGACAGAAGCAGGCGTAGAGCCGGGCGATTTACTCACTACCTGCGCTACTCCGGGCTATGCTATGAAAGCCGCGGATTATGCACGTGCACAAGGCGCCATCTTGGGAAAGGCAATGGAAAATCTTCAAAAAGGTCAAAAGGGACAAATATTAGTCCTTGTAACCCTACAGTAATATAAGGATGTAACGAACATGGATAAATTTAAAAATACAATCCTGATAGCGTTGCTCGTGGCTGTGGGGCTGACAATGCCAACCCGGGCTGAGAGGGCGTCTATCGATGAGGCACTGACCGTGGCGAACAACTGGATTAACCTGATTATCCAGAAAAAAGGAGGCTGGGGCGATGCCAATACTGCTTATGTAGAAGACATACAGGAATTCAAGCGTGGCAAGCGAACCCTCGGTTATTTCTGCAATGTCAAGCCGGTAGGCCACATCGTTCTCTCCCTCCACAAGCAGTTGGCGCCGGTAAAGGCGTACTCAGCAACCTGCGACCTGCACCCAGAGTCTGAAGTGGGTATAGCCGAACTCCTGAAAGACTGCATGGAGCGAATCCATAATGGGATTAACGAATTGGCCACGAGGATGAATGCATCACCTGACAAGGTCATGGCGGATATCCTTGAAATCAACTATCGTGGTTCCTGGGATGGGCTGAATGTTGATGCTATGTCTTTCCAACAAAAGCTGGATTCTGAGGTTGAGCCAATGAACTACCAGTCAGGTCAGGTCTTACTAACCTCAAGCTGGCACCAGGGAGACCCCTACAACCGTACCTGCCCGGCGCCGCCGGGAGGCGATGACTGTACCGCAGCACGCTGTGTAGTGGGGTGTGTGGCAACAGCCGGCGCACAGATTATGCGTTATTGGAACTGGCCGCCTTATGGCTTCAACCCTCCTTATGACGACGATTACGATTGGCCTAATATGCCCGACAGGGCCACTGCAGGTTCCTCGGCTGCCGAGATCGACGCAGTTGCTGAGTTGTCCCACGAGATTGGCATCGCAGTTGACATGGATTATTGTGGAGGTGATGACTGTCAGTCGGGTGCTTACACTTCCGATATGGAGGGCGTATTCGAAGACCATTATCGCTACTCGACGGCCTGTGCGAAAAGGGACCGGAAGGACTATACTGCCGCAAACTGGTTCTCGCTCATACAGGGTGATCTCAATGTGAATCGTCCTTTGCAATACCGGATTTTAGGTCACTCCATTGTATGTGACGGATGGCAGATAGTCGGCGTTACTAAACAGTACCACATGAATTACGGCTGGGATACCTCCGACAACACCTGGTATACCCTGGATGCGCTCCATCAGCCTGGTGGTGGCGACAAGGACGATGAATACCTGCTGGAGAATATCTATCCAGCCCAGTCCTTGGGTAGTTCTCTTATAAACCCAACGTATCCTAAAGAGTCATTTCCCTACCGCTATTTTAATGTGGATGCTACGGGCAACAGTGCCACCTTTGAAGCGGGCCAAAACCTGCAGTTTCTACCTGACATTTCGGCAACCTGTACCAGCACCACAGGCGGCTCCATTCGGTTCGAAGGTACGAGCACCGACAACACCATACTTTTCAGCAACGGTGATAGAACAAAAGGGGTCCGTATTTATGATGGTACCATCAAGGTGAATCGTTTTGGCAGTATCAGATTTGAGTAGTGAGGAATCTGCAATGAATAAGTAAGGCCTGAGTTTTACCGAATATAAGAGAATCAGGAGATAACAATGAAGAAGAGAAAAACGAGAGCAGCTATAAGTCGGTCAGCCGTTTGGATAATGTTCTTGATGATATCTGCTGCCGGTGGCCAATATGAGTTGAGCTGGTACACGATAGATGGCGGCGGCGGGCAAAGCAGCGGCGGAGCATATACACTCACCGGCACAATTGGTCAGCCGGATGCGGCCTACTCACAAGGCGGTCGATATGAACTGTTAGGTGGCTTCTGGCCAGGCGGACCGTTATGCTTTGTTGACTTTGAGCACTTTGCAAGGTTTGCCGAATTGTGGCTTGTAACCGGAAATGATTTGCCCGCGGACCTATACGAAGATGAGCATAATATCGTCAACGGGCTTGATTTGCAGGTCTTTGTTGATTACTGGCTCTGCTACTGCCCGACCGGCTGGCCGTTGAAATGAGAGTAAAACCGATAAACAGAGAGGCTGAAGAGTTTAATTAACTGCCTGGAGATAGATGGATTTTTATTGACTTTTGCCCTGAAATTTGGTATAAAGAATATTGTAGGCTGACCCCTGCAATGCTCGTATAGAGAGTGCGTCTTTAAAAGAACCGATACCCAGTACTCAGGGAAATCAGGCCTTGATGTTCCGGAAATGCCTACTTCGATAGGACTTTCGGACACAAGCAACGATTACCCACTTGGAAGTAAAGGGTTCTTTTCAGACACTTTCTTACGGCACCGGCAGAGGAAAGCCTCGTATTTAATAAAAGGCCTGTTTATGCAGGCCTTTTATCTTTTTGCGCATCTTAAGTCCATTATAGTACCGAGGAATATCGGACTATCAAGTTCTCCCAAATCCGCGTATGTGCCGCCGAATAATGTACTTACCATTTGCTTTGCTTTTTGGATTTAAGCCCAAGATTAGATTTGTCGATTAAACAAGTGCCGATGAACAATTGTTTCTTTTGCTTGTGATATTTCTTATTATTTGCGGTCAGGAGGCTTGCTTTTTGGAGAGATAAGAATGCTCGAAGTGCGTAACTTTATGGTTTTACCGGCACTGCCGGATTCTTTGAAGGATCTCGAGATTATCGCGGGGAATATGTTTTGGTCCTGGAATCCCGAATTGATAGACCTGTTCAAACGTATTGACGGTAATTTATGGACCGCTTGTGGTCACAATCCGGTCAAATTTCTCGGCAATGTCTCGCAGCAGTGCCTGGAGGCTGTGGCTGAAAATCAAGGTTTTTTGTGTGAACTGCACCGAGCCGTAGAGAAGCTCAAATTATACCTTGATGGGCCAACGTGGTTTGAGAAAGTCTGTTCAAAACATACGAAGCCGCTTATCGCATATTTTAGCGCCGAGTTTGGCGTTCATGAAAGCCTGCCTATTTATGCTGGTGGCCTGGGAATTCTGGCAGGTGACCACTTAAAGAGTGCTTCAGACCTCGGCGTTCCAATAGTTGGGATTGGCCTTCTGTATCAAAAAGGATATTTCCGCCAGTATTTGAACCTTGATGGTTGGCAGCAGGAGGTGTATATCGAGAATGATTTCTATAATATGCCTATCGAGCTCGTTCGCAAAAAGAGCGGCCGACCGTTAACCATTAGCGTCGAATATCCGGGCAGAGGTGTGTTGGCCCAGGTTTGGTGTGCTTCCATTGGCAGGGTAAAATTATATCTGCTGGATACGAATATACCTGCTAATTCGTCCACAGACCGTATGATTACCGCCAGTCTTTATGGCGGCGACAGCGAGCTGCGAATTCGCCAGGAGATTATGTTGGGCATCGGCGGCTTAAAGGCCCTGACTGCTATGGGTATTGCGCCTACTGTCTGCCATATGAACGAAGGCCACGCTGCTTTTGTCACACTTGAACGCATCCGACAATTGCAAAGCGAAAAAAATATGACTTTTGATGAGGCTCTCGAAGCTACAAAGTCTGCTAATGTTTTTACGATGCATACCTGTGTAAAAGCCGGGCTTGACGAGTTCTCCGTGGGCCTGATGGACAAGTATTTTGGCACTTACTTCCCCCATCTCGGGATAAATCGAAAGCGGTTTTTAGCTTTGGGAAGAATACTGCCTGACGACGACATTGAGTCATTTAAAATGGCAATTTTGGCATTGAATCTGAGCTGCTATGTTAACGGCGTAAGTAAGTTACATGGGCAAATATCGCGTGAGATGTTTTCGAGTCTTTGGCCTGGTCTGCCTGTTGATGAAGTGCCAATAAGGTCCATTACAAACGGTGTACACATCCAAAGCTGGATATCTGATGAGATGAACTGTTTATATAAAAGGTATCTTGGGCCAAATTGGCCTGATGTAACTACTGGCAAGTCCGTTTGGAATAACATCGAGCAAATTCCCGGCGCAGAACTCTGGCGGGCCCATCAACGCTCCAAGGAGCGTTTGATTGTTTTTGCGCGCAATCGGCTTAAGGCTCAAATGCAGCGGCGAGGTACGTACCATACCGAATTGAACCGGGCTGAGGAGGTTCTCGACTCTGAGACATTGACCATCGGTTTTGCAAGAAGATTTGCCAGCTATAAAAGGGCAAATCTGTTGCTGAAGGACCCGCAGCGGCTTGTAAGGCTGCTTAGTGACCCGACTCGCCCTGTTCAGATTATTTTTGCCGGTAAGGCTCACCCGAAAGATGCTGAAGGCAAGGACATTATACGTCAGATTATTCACTTTGCCAACCAGTACGACCTGAAACGGCGTATAGTATTTCTGGAAGACTATGATATTGATGTAGCGAGAGTTATGGTACACGGTGTTGATATTTGGCTAAGCTCTCCTCGTAGACCGATGGAGGCCAGCAGCACAAGCGGTATGAAAGCCGCAATTAACGGTGCCTTGAACGTTAGCACTTTAGATGGCTGGTGGTGTGAGGGTTATAGACCCGATGTAGGGTGGGTCATTGGTGCCGGCGGAATCTACGAGGATGCCGATTATCAGGATATTGTAGAGTCGCAGGCGATTTATAATATGCTGGAAAGCGAGATTGTCCCATTGTTTTACACCCGTTCGGCCGATAATTTGCCGCGAGGATGGATACACAAGATGAAAAATTCTATCAAGTGGATAGTACCAACATTCAACACACACAGAATGCTCACTGAATATACGCGAATGTCTTATAACCCGGCTGCGGCCAGATGGCGCTATTTGACCGCAGAGGCCATGTCGCGGGCCAGGGCGCTTTCGATGTGGAAGTCCAATATGAAAACAGCATGGACTGAGTTGGCCATTAAAGATGTCCAGATACAGATTGACAACGGACAAAATTGCGAGCAGCTCGATTCCAAACAGCCTCAGCTTAAGCTCGGCTCGGAGTTGAACGTCAGGGCCTTGGTTAAGCTGGGAAAGGTCAGCCCGGATGACGTTTCTGTTGAGCTTTATCATGGCCCTGTGGATACTCGGGGGCAAATCAAGGACGGCTCGGTTGTGAAAATGGACCATAAAGAGCCGACAGAGCAGGATGGAGAACATTGGTTTGTTGGCTCAATGCCTTGTAGAAAATCCGGTCGGCAGGGCCTTGCTGTGCGGGTCTTGCCAAGAAACGCTGACCTCGTTAACCCCTATGACCTCGGCCTCATCCTCTGGGAAACAACACCTGCAAAGGTCAATGCGTGATACGCAATACGAGCATTAAGTATCGAGAATCGATTTATTCATTCTCTTTGTTGTACAGAAGCTCATACACCTCGTCAGCCGAAGTTGCCGTCTCAAGCGATTGTCTGAATTGTTCGTCGAGCATAAGTCTGCTTATTCTGGCAAGGGCCTGAATGTGAGGGCCGGTTTGGTCGGCCGGCGAGACCAGCAAGATAATAATTGTTACCGGTTTGCCGTCGACGCTTGCAAAATCGATTGGTTCGCCTGCAACCCCGAAGGCCATAACGAGTTCTTTGACCGCTTTACATTTGCCGTGTGGAATGGCAATTCCGGAGCCGATACCTGTGCTTCGGGTTTGTTCACGTGTAAAAACCGCGTCTAAAGCAACCTTTTTGTCGAGCAGTAATCCGTTTGACTCCAGCACCTCCACCAGCTCAGTTATTACGGATTCCTTGTCTTTACCTTCCAGTGGAACTATGACGCAACTTGGCTGCAATATTTGTGTTAGAAGCATCTTATCAAAGGCCAAATATGCTACACTTGTTATCAATATTTACATAAACTTTTTATTATATCTAATCGTATTAAGAGATTCAATAACTTTACAAAATTTTTTTGCCCTCTCCCATCCATAACCCGCCAAGTGCCATACCCTACGATTTTCCTTTACATTTCACCCCGGAGGGGTAGAATAAATTCTTGAACATAGTAATACCGGGGCTACCGGACGAGCTAACAGAACAGTTCAATGTACGCATAAACGGATATACGTATACGAGATTAGCTATGGACAAAATAAAACTCTACGACACAACTCTTCGCGATGGCATGCAGGCTGAAGGCGTCAGTTTCTCGCTCGAAGATAAGCTCTCAATTGCCGGGCGCCTTGATGAGCTTGGTTTTGATTATATTGAAGGAGGTTTCGCAGCTTCCAATCCCAAGGAGATGGAGTTCTTCCGGCAGGCAGCGAAACTCGGCCTAAAGAACGCAAAAATCGTGGCTTTCGGCAACACTCGAAGAGCCGATTCGGACGTTTCCGAAGACCTCTCGCTCAACTCAATCCTTGCCTGCAGGACTGCCGCCGCTACTTTGGTGGGCAAAACCTGGGATTTTCACGTAACAGAGGTGCTCGGCTGCTCGCTTGATGAAAACAAGGCTATTTGCGCAGAGTCCATCGAGTACATCAAAAAGCATGGTATTGAGACTATGTTCGACGCTGAACATTTCTACGACGGCTACAAGAATAATCCCGAATATGCAATGAGGGTCCTCGCCGCCGCCGCCAAGGCGGGTGCCGATGTGCTCGTGCTTTGTGATACGAACGGCGGCTCGATGCCCGGCCAGGTCTACGAAATCACAAGAATCGTGTGCGAGAAATTCAGCCCGTTGACAGTCGGTATCCACGCTCACAATGACAGTGATTGCGCCACCGCCAATACCCTCGCTGCCGTTCGAGCCGGTGCCCGCCATGTACAGGGCACCATAAACGGTCTCGGCGAGAGGTGCGGCAATGCCAATCTCTGCACGGTTATACCTAATCTTGCATTTAAAATGGGCATTGACGTCCTCAGCCCAGAAAAGATAAAAACGCTAACAGAGGTTTCCCGCTTCATATTCGAAATTGGCAATCTTACCCCGGTAATGAATATGCCCTATGTAGGCGATAGCGCTTTCGCTCACAAAGCCGGCCTGCATGTAGACGCCCTGCGGAAAAACAAACGCACTTACGAGCACATCGACCCTGCTGTTATCGGAAATGAACGTCGGTTCCTTATCTCAGAGCTCAGCGGCAAATCAAACGTCCTCGCCGAGCTCGAAAAGGCAAAAATCACCGAGGACAGGAAATTGGCCCAGATGATACTTAAACGTGTCCAGGAGCTTGAAAGCGAAGGTTACCAATTCGAGGCCGCGAACGCATCCTTCGACCTGCTGGTAAGAAGGATTATGGGTACTTTCAAGCCGTCTTTTGAGCTTGTAAAGTATTATGTAACCGTAGAGAAACGAACATCAGGAGAGATGGTAAACGAGGCAACAGTCAAGCTGAAGATCGGCGATAGGGTTCAGCACGTTGTCGGCGAAGGGGATGGCCCGGTAAACGCGCTCGATGCCGCTTTACGAAAGGCCCTCGAAAATATCTACCCGGCCATAAAGGACGTACGCCTTATTGATTATAAGGTTCGTGTGGTCAATGCCAGAGCCGGAACTGCTGCTCGTGTCCGTGTAATAATCGAGTCGCGGGACAAAACCGACATCTGGGGCACTGTCGGCGTTTCTGAGAACATCATCGAAGCCTCCTGGCTTGCCCTCACAGACTCCGTTGATTACAAACTGCAAAAAGACGCAAAATGACGACCGTCATGCCGAGAGAAGTCTGGAAAAAATCAAAGGGCGAAGCGAAGAATCAGCATTTTTTCTAATTTGACTTTATCCGACCTGTGCTGGGACGTTTTGTGTTGTTTGCCGTCTTCTTTTTTTCCGGCGGTTTATCGTTCGGTGGTTAGTGAGCTCCATTTTCACATCACTCGAAGCTACCTGGAGCGCCTCAAAGGCTGTTGCGGCGAATAAATCAGCACCGATTTCCTCCCAGAGTCCCTCAGCTCGATTGAAAACCCCGCCGGACAGCATTATGCGCATATGTGGCCAGGCGTTTACATCCTTTATGATATCTATGAGCCGCCGAATCTCAGGAGCTTGTTTTGGCCTGGTGCCATAGATTAGGAGTATATCGGGAGCGTATTCGTTTACGAAGGAAAGGACGTCGTCTTTGGTTAGACCGCCGCCGAGGAATCTTACTTGCCAGCCGTCACTTTCAAAAAGGTCGGCCATCATTTGAGCGCCGAGTTCCTGCAGTTCGTTGGGGGCACAACAAACGACTATTTTTTTGTTTTTGCTCGGCCGACGAGGCAGTTTGTTCTGGAGCTGGTCCACAATTGTGCGGTTAATTCGCGTGCCTAAATGCTCTTGGATCGGCGTTATCGTGTCTGAGCGCAGTAGCTGCTCCATTTCTGCCATAATAGGCCATATTACATCAGCGTAAACCGAGTTGGCTGGCGTGCCGCTCTGCAGGGTTTCTTCTATAACGGCCCGGCAGCGATTTCTATCCCCCAAGAGTAAGTTGGCTAAATAACGTTCAAGAATGCCTTCGTTTATCATTTTTTTATCGCAATTCCCTTTTTAACCTGTGCTATATTGCCCAATCTCCCATGTCGGCCTTTATAAGGCATAACGAATGTTAAGATAGGCAAAGTTATCGTAATCAGCAATATAGGTATCGGTGGATGCTGAGGACAAACTTTAGTTAAAATAGGCAGAATGGAAACGCCGGTATGAGATTGCCCAGATTCTTATGGCTCTCGTCTTAATATCATATTGTGCGTATGCTTATAGGAATTGGCATTTGTTGTTGGTTATCGGAAGTCGTTATTGTGCTATATTTGTGCGAAAATTTGTATAGCCGGGATGTTTGAGTCAGACATTATTGCGAAGTGAAGGGCATCAGATAGCCGGATTCTTTGACCGACGTATGTTTTACGTGCTCATACGTACGCAGCAAAGACCAGTGATTGTGATAAACCACACATTATCCATAGTCGGTCGGCTGATAGGTTCAAGGGTCATGAAATGAGACTTGACCCGCTTAGGAGAATTTATCGGGCGAATGGTAAGGTTATAAGTGAACCGTGCCCCAGTTCAATCGACGGAAAAGAAGGAGCAGGACTGCCGGTTTTCAATTGACTATTGATTTTTGACGATTTACTATTGTGAATTGGCTTCTGAATTAGTAGTAGGAGTACTCTTTTTGGGAGTGAAGTATTATGATTGAGGTAATGGGAGCGAAAGCTATAGCGGGTGTGGGCAATGCAGGGAGGTTTGGAAGGTTCGTCTGGCAGACGATCGTTGCATCCGCACGAAGCTGTGTTACAACCAGGACGTATCCTTTAATCTGGACACAAATGAATTTAATCGGCGTTCGCAGTGTTCCGATTATAATGATAACGGGTGCGTTCGTTGGGATGATATTGGGGGTTCAGGCATATGACCAGCTTGCGAGTATGGGCCTGGAAGAGCGGCTGGGTGTTTTGATTAACATCTCAGTCGTGAAGGAATTGGGGCCTGTACTTGCCGCGGTTATGTTAGCAGGGCGTGTCGGAGGGGCTTTGACGGCTGAATTGGGGACGATGAATGTTACAGAGCAGATTGACGCGGTCAGGAGTATGGGCACAGACCCGATTCGCTATCTGGTCGCACCCAGGGTTTTAGCGTGTTTGCTGCTGACGCCTGCTTTGATTATATATGCGGATTTGTTAGGTATTTTAGGGGGGTATTTTGTAGGCGTTGTTCAGTTCAAGATTAACAGTTGGGCGTATTGGAGCTTTAGTGCCTCTGGCGTAGAACTATGGGATGTGGCCGTTGGGGTGATAAAGGGCTTTTTCTTTGGAGCAGCTATTGCTGTTATTAGCTGTTATAAGGGCTTTACCTGCAAGGAAGGTGCGCACGGTGTAGGACAGGCCTGCACGGAGGCGTTTGTGGCCAGCTTTATTTCGATACTGGCGATGGATTATGCTCTGGCCGTGATTTTTAAATCGATTTACAATACATTTTGGCCCGTAAGAAGTCTGGTTTGATGATGGTAGATAAAAGAAAGCGGAAGGTAAAAAAGGACGGTGAGAGAAGCGGGAAGTCCGTCAGTGACAGGAACGGTATAATTGTCCTTGAGAACCTTACGAAAAAGTTCAGTGAAAACGTCGTTCTGGATGGTATTTCTCTGACCATAGAGAAGGGCAAGACTACCGTTGTTATTGGGCCGAGTGGATGTGGAAAAACTGTCTTGGTAAAACATTTGATACTCCTGCTGCGGCCGAGTTCGGGTGAGGTATATTTTAAAGGACGGCGAATCGATAATCTGGATGAAAAGGAATTAAACAGAGTACGTACCCGTTTCGGTTTTCTTTTCCAGGGAGGGGCTTTGTTTGATAGTCTTAGCGTTGCTGAGAATATAACGTTTCCGATACGTCAGCATTTTAAGATAGAGGATTGGAGTCAGGTTGAGGAGCTTGTAAAGACCAAACTGGCTATGGTTGGTCTTGAGGGTTTTCAGAGTTTTTATCCTGCAAATCTTTCAGGCGGTCAGCGTAAGAGGGTGGCATTAGCAAGGGCTATTGCATTAAATCCGGAAGTGGTTTTATATGATGAGCCGACTACGGGGCTGGACCCCATTCGTGCCGATGTCATCAATGAGCT
Source organism: Sedimentisphaerales bacterium (assembly GCA_035527155.1). Classification (GTDB taxonomy): domain Bacteria; phylum Planctomycetota; class Phycisphaerae; order Sedimentisphaerales; family Anaerobacaceae; genus CS2-K091. The sequence goes on along the minus strand of DATLBB010000125.1, from coordinate 4,273 downwards.
TATCTTGAAGCTGCAAAGAGAGCTTGGCGTGACAAGTGTTGTTGTTACACATGATATGACAAGCGCCTACAAGATAGCAGACCGTATTATTATGCTGCATCACGGCAAGATTATTGCCGATGGCAATGCCAAACATATTCGTAATCATCCCCATCCTGTCGTTCAGCAATTCATCAACGGCCAGGTTGACGAGGACGACCTTGCAGTTCTGCGGGCAAGCGGAACTATTTTCCAGGCCCAGTTCCTTCCTCGCGATTTTGAGGAATAGCGGAAGCGATGCGTGAGAAGCCGGAGCAAGTTGCGGACGATTTGACCAAAGTTGTCCGAGGTGATCTCTTTCCTGATATATTGCACAGGGCTGCCTACAGTACCGATGCCAGCATTTACAGGATAGTTCCTTGCTGTATCGTTGCGCCGCGTGACACTGAAGACGTAGTTGCTGTTGTCAAATATGCCGGCGCTAAGGGTATACCGGTGGTTGCTCGTGGGGCCGGAAGCGGCTTGGCAGGGGAAGCGTTGTGCTGCGGCATAGTCTTTGATATGACCCAATATATGAACAGGATTATTAGTGTTGATGATGATGGGAAAAGAGCCGTTTGTGAACCTGGTGTGGTTCTGGACGATTTAAATGATTGCCTGGCCGGGTACGGCAGAAAAATCGGACCCGACCCATCCAGCAGTAACCGGGCGACGATAGGGGGGTGCGTTGCCAATAATTCCACCGGTGCTCATTTCCTTGAGTATGGTTATATCTTTGATCACGTTGAAAGTATTGAAGCGGTTTTGGCTGACGGCAGTGTGGTTGAATTCGAAAATGATTTTGACCCGGCTCAAACAGATGACAACAGAGCTGCTTCAGTTGCGAAGAGCTGCATATCCATCCTTTCGGGCAGGGAAGCAGTTATCACTAAGGCACTGCCTAAAGTCGGGCGAAATCGCGGTGGCTATAATATAGCTGGGATTTGTCATAACGGAAGAATAGATTTAGCCAGGCTGTTAGCAGGCTCGGAGGGAACACTGGCTGTTTTTACGAAAATCGTCCTTAAGACTGTCGCAGTACCGGCGGCAAAGGCCTTGTTGCAGCTTGAGTTTGATTCCCTTGAGAAAATGGCGAGGGCTGCCCCCATCATAGTTAAGAGCGGAGCCTCAGCATGTGAGTTAATGAGCAAGGCTGTAATTGATATGGCGTTTGAAGCTCTTCCGGAATATCGTGACGTTTTGCCTGCGGGAGCTGCTGCGGTTCTTTTGGTTGAACATACCGGTAAAACGCAAAAAGAAGTAAGAGAGAAAATAGACCAAACCGATTCAGCGGTTGGGATGATTGCTTCGGGACGAACGATTGTCTTTGACGCCAGACAACAGGAACATTTATGGAAGTTGCGTAAGGATGCTGGGCCGCTGCTATACAGAGGAAGGGGCAGGAAGCATCCTGCGGAGTTTATGGAGGATGTTTCTGTTGGGCCGGAAGGGCTTGGGAAGTATATTTCGGGCCTGCAGGAGATTGGGAAACGATACGATATTGAGATGTCCTTTTTTGGTCATGCCGGGGACGGTTTGTTGCATATACGACCATATATGGACCTGAGTGAGCCGGCCGAGGTGGAGAAGATGCGGTCGGTGGCAAATGAGGTTTTCGAGTTGGCGTGGTCACTGGGAGGTTCAATCAGTGGAGAGCACGCAGAGGGATTGGTAAGAGTGGCATTTATAAGACGGCAATGTGGTGATGAGTTTTATGAATTGCTATGTAAGATTAAGGGGATATTCGATCCCTATGGTTTGATGAATCCCGGCAAAATCATCAACGACGACGCAGATGTTATGGTTAAGAACTTGAGGGCGAAACATAAACTTTTGCCGGAAAGGCTTAAAACAGATTTGCTCTTTGAAAAAGATGAGTTGTCTCTTGCGTTCGATCAGTGCAACGGTTGTGGAGTTTGTCGAAGTCGTGAGTCTACCTTGCGGATGTGTCCGGTATTTCGTACGGTTGGTGAGGAATTGGGCAGTTCAAGGGCCAAAGCTAATATACTGAATTTTTGGGCGACAGGGCAGTTGGATGATAAGGATTTTGAGTCGCGGGAGTTTAGAATGTTACTGGATTTGTGTGTTAATTGTAAGGCCTGCCTGCTGGAATGTCCCTCAGGCGTTGATATTTCCAGACTGATAACTGTGGCACGAGCAGAGTACGCAAAGCGAAAAGGGCTGCGGCGTACCGAGCTTGTCTTAAGTCACAATCGCTATCTTAGTATGTTAGGCGGTATTTTCTCACCCGTCTCGAATTTCGTTATGCAGTTGCCGGCTTTCAAGTGGCTTTTGGAGAAGTCTGCCGGCATTGATAAACGAAGATGTATGCCCAAGTTTAAGCGCGGCTCATTCATAAAGGCAGGGCGTAAATATCTGGCAGCTCGTGAGCCGATAGAAAAGCCGGTCGATAAAGTGGCTTATTTTGTGGATACCTATGCGAATTATAACGACCACGACCTGGGATTTGCTGTGCTGGAAGTTCTGCGGGCAAACGGGATTGAGGTGATTTTGCCGAAGCAGCGGCCGGCACCATTGCCGGCGATTGTTTATGGAGACGTTAAAAGGGCCCACAGGGACTTATCTTGTAATGTCAAGCATCTGGCGAATGCGGTCAGCGATGGTTACAAAATAGTCTGTTCTGAGCCGAGCGCAGCACTGTGTCTGAAACAGGAGTTGAGACATTTTGTTGCCGGCGAAGATGCCAGGCTTGTCTCGGAAAACACTTACGAGTTGATGAATTATCTACATGGTCTGCTTATGCAGAATAAGTTAAAGCCTGCGACAAAGCCCATATCCGGGGAATTTGTGTATCATTTGCCGTGCCATTTGCTTGCTATTGGCGGTGAGGGGGCGAGTATTGAGCTTTTGGATAAGCTTTGCGGCTTGAAGGTGGTTGACTTAAAGGCCGGCTGCTGCGGGATAGCCGGCACGTTTGGTATGCAACAGAAGAATTACGATTTGTCGTCGAAGATTTCAAAAGGCCTGAAAGAAACACTGGCAAAATCACCAACCAAAAACGTTTTAACCGAATGCGCAGCCTGCAAAATGCAGATAGAGCATATAAGCAATTGCGTGGTGAGTCATCCGATTAAAGTATTAGCGGAGACTTACAGAGGTTTGGCATGAAGTTTAGGTTTGGGGCAATGCCTGAGGATCCGGAGTTTGACCCGAAGAATCAAGGATGGACATCTTTACGTGGGCCAGGACCAGGCAAGATTCAACTAATCGCGATTGTAATAGCAGTGCTTTTAGGTCTTTTGCTGCAATTGTTATTCTGGCTTGCTGGAGCTAATGTATCACCTCTTCAAAATATTAGGAACGCTCCAATTGGGTTAGGTATAATGCTGGGAATTATTCCTATTCATGAACTACTGCATTTGTTGTGTTTTCCCTGCTTTGGACTAAGTGAAAATTCAATCATTGGATTCTGGCTAAGGATGTTTGGTCCATATGTATATTATAATGGAGCACTTTCAAGAAACCGTGTGATGTTGATTAGTGCCTGCCCTTTTATGGTTCTCTCGATAATACCCTTGCTCGGCTACTTTGTCATGCTAAACATTCCTGTAGTCGTTGTTGCTGTTTCTTATCTAAATGGTTTGTTATGTGGTGCTGATTTGATTAGCATTTTTTTACTTGTGAAGCAGGTTCCGTCTGATGCTTTGATTAGAAGCAAAGGATTCCACAGTTACTGGCAAAAGCAGCATAGCGGCAACAAAGATGAGAACCCGCGAAAAGGAGAATGAATCTGCCTGTCTTGCGCGAAGCAAACAAGCGGTTAGGGTGTTAGACAAAATATTGAATATCGAATATGGAATAGCGAATCTCGAAGGGAGATTCTTCGCTGCGCTCAAAGTGATAAAAACGAAGTGTAGGAATGGGATAGGGGACTACCGATTATCCAGGCCGTTGCATACGTAACTATACATCTTTGACGCTACTTATCGTCAAACTCGATGCCGTTTTCTTCGCACCATTCGATGGCGATTTCCTTTAGCCTGTTGTCGTGGTACTTGTGCCAGTCCTCGACAATGTCAAATTTGTGTATAGCTTTTTTGAAACGTTGAAAGGCACCGCTGCCTTTTATTAGGTTGTAGAGAGTGTCGGAGATTTCAGGATCATCTATGGAGAGACAAAATCTTTCCATAATGCTGTATTCATGGATGTCGAATTGCGAAGGTAGCTCAATATAATCGCCTGTTTCTGCCAATATTTCTTTGGCGATATTGATCTGGTCCTGCTCCCAATCCGG
>DATLBB010000124.1:0-10104 GCA_035527155.1 Sedimentisphaerales bacterium | reverse complement strand
GCCCAGGCCCATAGCGATGGCATACTGACCAGCGCGACGATTATGGTCAATATGCCGGCCGCCGGCAAGGCTGTCGAAATAGCTAAGCAATTGCCCACTCTTGGTGTCGGAGTGCACCTTAATCTCACTGAAGGCCGACCTATATCGAAAGATACTTGTGTTGAGTGTTTACTTGGTTCCGACGGCCAATTTGCTTACTCGCCGTTCATACTGTCGCTTTTGTCCGTGGCAGGCCATAAGATTAGAGAGGCCATCCGGGCCGAATTAGCTGCCCAAATCCAATGGGTCATTGATAATGGCTTAAAACCGACACATTTGGACTCACATAAACATATCCACGCCTTCCCTTCATTGTTTACCCTCGTTTGCCAATTGGCCGGACGCTTTGGAATCGGCGCTATACGCTGGCCTTTCGAGCCGAAAGAGCTTTTACGAATACCCTGGCCGCTGACCGGCATAGACGGCAGGAAAAGAGCCCAAAAAATAAGGATTATGGCGAAGATAAACCGGATGCAAAATCAGGATTTCTTGAAAAATGATGCTTTTCTTGGTATTGCACATACGGGTAAAATAGACGTGAATTTTTTTAAGGCAGTCGCTTTATATAATTCGGCAGAAACTGCAGAAGTGATGACTCATCCGGGATTTGCTGACGGCCTGGACCCGGACAAAACCAGGTTGCTGCACCAGCGAAAGGTTGAGCTGGAAGCGCTTTGCAGCGAAAAGACAAAACGGTATTTCAAAGATGCGGGAATAAAACTGGTGCATTATGGAAAGCTCTGAACGGGTGAATAGGGAACTTGTCGACTGTTCAGTAGTGGTGCCGCTTTATAACGAAGCTCTGGTTGTCGAGGAGCTTTGCAGCCGATTGACCAAAACAATGGGCGAAACCGGCCTGCATTATGAGCTTATCTTTGTCGATGACGGAAGCAGCGATAATACGTTGGAGCTGCTAAAAGATATTGCCGGTAAAGACGGCAGAGCCGTTGTTGTTGAGCTTCGCCGCAATTTCGGCCAGACCCCCGCCCTCGCCGCCGGCTTCGATGTTGCAAGAGGACAAATAATAATATCAATGGATGGAGACCTGCAGCACAGCCCGGAGGAGATACCGGGTTTTCTTGAAAATATCGACGCCGGCTACGATGTTGTCAGCGGTTGGCGCAAACACAGGGTGGACAATCTTTTAATGAGGAAGATACCCAGCAGGGCGGCCAACTGGCTTGCTTCAAAAATAAGCGGCGTCGATATCCATGATTTCGGCACCACCTTCAAAGCATATAGACGCGAGGTAATTGAGGAATTGAATCTTTACGGAGAGATGCACAGATTTATTCCGGCACTACTTTCGAGAAGCGGCGTTAAAATCATCGAGATACCTATAAAGAACATTGTTCGCCCAAAAGGGGCCAGCAGCTACGGAATCTCCAGAACGTTCAGGGTAGTCTTCGATTTGATAACGCTCAGATTTCTGCTCGGGTACATCACAAGGCCGCTGCACTTTTTCGGCAGGGCGGCTTCGTATTGTATTCTTGTATCCCTGCTGCTGAGTGCTTATATACTGTACGACAAATTCGTATATAACGTGCCGATTTTTGTTGCACACGGCCCGCTGGCAGGCCTGGCGGCTGTACTTCTGCTGATTGGATTGATATTCGTCGCTACAGGTCTGATAGGTGAGATGATAAGCAGAGTCTATTTTGAATCAACAGGCAAAAAAATATATTCGGTGCGCGGAGTGCATCGAAAGGAAACTTTAACGGCGGATTAAGAGTGGGAAATAAGAAAAAACATTCACCGGTCGCCATATTCGTTATCTTGCTGGTTGTGGCAGCGGTAGTTCTTTTAGTCAGGCATTTTCATATCAAAAATTTTCACGTTATCAAGCCGGAGGCGCTTTATACCAGCGGTCAGCCGCGAGGAATGGATTACACGCGTCTGCTTTATAAATATCATATCGGTACTATTGTAAATGTGCGTTCTGCCGCCGAACATCGCGAGAAAAACTGGCACAATGAAGAAGTAACCTGGGTCAGAAACAATGGTGTTAAATATTTTGAATTGCCTATTCAAAAAGAAAACTATCTACCCGATAAGCAATCCCAGGACCAGTTCCTGACTATAATGGCTGATAAGGCCAACCTGCCGGCGCTTCTCCACGACAGCAACGGCAGGAAAAGAGTTTCAATGCTCGCCGCAGTGTGGATGGTCAAGGCCCAGGGGGACAGTGTTGCCGATGCCATTGAGATGGTTCGCAGTATCAAAGAACAACCGGTTACTGAGGCCGAGAAAAACTTCATAGCAAGTTTGGCTCAGTAACCGCAACGCGGCTTAAATCTTATCTTTTAGAGTCACGGCCGGACCTGTGCAGTAGCGCCCCGCCTACAACTTCTTGTCCGTGTCGTTCGGCCTTTTCCTGCCGGTAAGCGATTTCAAAGTCGCCATTTTCGAGCAGTTCATCCAGATATATGCCGAAAGCCACGACCCACGAGCCTTTCTCGTACAACTCATAGACCTCTGATTTTGCCTGTATTTTAGGTACCTGTCTGCCGGAATAATGAACGAATCTTGCTGAGGCGGATTTGTACGCTATCAGTTTATCCGAGGCAGGTACCTTTTGTGCTACGGTTTGTGTAAACCGCCTTGACGGCTGATTATAATTGAGAGGATTTGTGAAGCCGGTATAACCGAGCATTATCAAAACAGCGATGGTTACAAATAGGGCCCAACACGCCATACGAGCTTTTTGGGCCCTGAACAACATGGCAACAATCAGAATACCAATCAATCCTGCTGCGCTTGAAATAATTGCTGCACTGAGAACCTCGGGTATTAGTAGGCCTATGACGATGGGCAGCACAATTAATCCGATTGTTAATACACATAAGTGGATGATTAGAAAAATCCTTGCAGCTTTATGAGTGTACGCTTTTTGGCAAAAAGCCATATCTTCCAGAATGATAGCGGTCAAAACTGCCATTGCCGGTATTGTGGGGATGATATAATGCTGACGTTTTCCACCTGATATTGTCAGAAAGGCTACATCAACAACAAACCACAGCCACAAAAATTGCATTACAGGCTGCTTCTTGTTCCAAACTCTGTAGAAAGGGGCAGCTAAGGCAAATGGCACAAAAGCCGCCCACGGTAACATAAACTGAAACATCTTGGGCAGGTAGTAGTAGAAAGGTTTGTGGCCGGAAGCGTATGCACCAAAGAAGCGGTCTACAAATTCACGTTTCCACACAGCCAAATCCCAATTCATCCTGGAAGCAATGGCCAGCGGCCAAGGCAAGACGATAGCTAAGAAAACGACCGTCCCGATGATTGGCAAAAGTTTGGGTATTTGTTTCCACTGGCGAAACACAGCAACGTAGAAAAAAAGCGGCACCAGTACCAAGGGCAGCGGGGCGGGCCCTTTGGCAAGATTTGCCAGCCCAAAACTTATCCAGAAAATCAGCATATAGACCACTTGTCTTTTGCGGCTTTTGGTGGAAACTGCTGAGTAGAAAGTTAAGAAGCACAGCATAATAAAAAAGGTCAAAGCCATTTCCGGCCGGGCATTATGCGAGTAACGTGTATAACCTAACGATGTCGCCCAAACAGCCGCGGAGAGTACCGCAATGCGAAAAGACAGCCACTGGTTTACAAAATATATAACGGCGGCGACCGACAAAACCCCGAAGACAGCGCTTGGTAGCCGGGCAGAGAATTCATCGACCTTTCCGGTTATTTTGGCCAAACCTGCTACAAGCCAATAAGAGAGTGGCGTTTTCTCAAGCCGAGGCTCCCCATTGCAGGTAGGCATGACCAAGTCGCCGCTTTCCAGCATCTCGCGTGAAGTAATGGCCACATAACATTCATGATTATTGAGCGGCCTTTCGGAAAGTGTCCAGGACCCGGTTACCGCGGAAAAAAGTAATACCGCACAAATGACAAAAAATTTCGTTCTCTTAGTATTACTCTGGTTGTTTGCCATTCCGCGTCCTTGCTGAATTTTCGAGGAATCAATTTATCAGTTTGATTATTTCATCGATGTCGTTCGGTGCTTCTATAGGGGGGTTGCTGAATTTGCCCTGTTTTTCCTTGTGGTAGTTGACCGTTACGTTGGGGTCCTTTAATGGGTGGCCTGTCAGCACACAGGCAACTCGCTCGTCAGCGGCGATGACGCCTTCGGCCCTAAGGTTCCTTAAGCCCGCTATTGTTGCCGCCGAGGCCGGCTCACAGCCCAAACCGTGTCTGCCGATAATCGCTTTTGCATCAGCAATCTCTTCATCGGTTACAGCCCGGCAGACGGCGTTACATATATCAATCGCTCGCAGGCATTTTTTCAGATTCACCGGACGCGCAATTTCTATCGCCGAGGCGCAGGTATGAGGCGAAAAGTTACGAGCGGTCAAATCAGTGTAGTAATCGTCAATAATTTTTTGGTCGACTTTGCCGTTATTCCAGGTCAATTTCTTGTTGTTGACTAAATCGGTCAGCGTATCGGCGCCGGTAGCGTTTATAATGGCCATTCGCGGTACTCGCTTGATTAAGCCGAGTTGTTTCAATTCATAAAAGGCCTTGCCAAAGGCGCTGGAATTGCCCAAATTTCCACCAGGTACCACAATCCAGTCCGGCACTTCCCAGCCGAGGCCTTCGATGATTCGATACATTATGGTCTTTTGGCCTTCAAGCCGGAACGGATTTAATGAGTTGAGCAAATACAGCCCTAACCTGGTGCAAACAGCCTGAACCTGACGCATACAGTCATCAAAGTCGCCGCGTATTTGAATTGTTTGGGCGCCGTAATCCATTGCCTGGCTGAGCTTACCAAAAGCAATACGTCCCGAGCCGATAAACACCGTGCATTTCAGACCGCAATGGTGTGCGTAGAGGGCCACTGATGCAGAAGTATTGCCCGTTGATGCGCACGCGCACGAAGCTGCGCCGACCATCTTTGCGTGGCTAAATGCCGCTGTCATTCCGTTATCTTTGAATGAGCCGGAGGGATTCAGCCCTTCGTATTGCAGATATAAACGTCCCGCCCGCATATCAGCATACTTACCTACAGCATCATTTTGCTGCAAGATTGTCTGGCCTTCGCCTATGGTTACTTTGTATTTGTCGTCACAGAAATTCAGCAGATCTCTGAAACGCCATACACCGGAAAAATCCAGGGGGTTGCTTCTGTTGGCCCAGCGTTTGGCGAAGTCGCTCAGCTTATCGGGAACTTCTATTTTATCCCAGTTATATTGTGCATCCAGCAGCTCGCCGCAGGCCGGACACTTAAAAATCGCCTGCCCGCAGTCGAACTGGCCCCCACAGTCCGGATTTATACACTTCTGAAAAGCAGTATTACTGGTAACCATACACAAAATTCCCTATCAAATTCTCAATACCTAGCGGCAATTATAGACAATAAACAGAACCAATGGTACAAAAATTGGCTTTGATTGGCTTTGTATTTTCGGAGCCTGCAGGCGGTTTCATTTTCATAATCCTTTGTGGCAAATAAGTTTTCGTTCATTTTGGCCTTTCGGAAATTGGCTTTGTTTTGCATAAAAAGAGCTGATTTGTAGAGGGTTCTCGACAGATGTAGAGAGCAGAAGGCACAAGGATTATTGATAATTGATAAATGATTATTGGTAGTTGACTGTATCATCATATTGGGTAAAGAGTTATCCGGTAGTTTGAAATCCTAAATCCTAAGCACGATCCGCCTACGTTAAGACTCCGGCGGACAAGAATCCTAAATGGTTCGACAGGCTCACCATCCTGAGCAAAGTCGAAGGACAAATCCAAATTCAACAAACTTAAATGTTCAAAACTTTGCCTTGCTTGCCAAATGATGCTTTTTGGCGTGTATCTGCTGATACGAAAACGTGCGGTTCTCCGCTAAAACTATCGCCTGCTGGCGTCTGGCGTTTACCTCTTAGTAAACATACAAGCATTTTAACATATTATCAAACAAAAGTCAACAAAAAAATGACGAAAAACGAACTTTTTTTGGCCATCCCCGCGAAGCTTGCCACTGTCTGAAGCTCAAAAGTACCACCTGAGGGTGCAGGCTGACACCTTTAATTGCCCTCCTTTTATTTCAAAACAATGGCTTCACGGAGCTCTGTTGTTCTTCACCCACATCACATCCCGCTCAAAATCGAGGACAACTGTCGTATCGGCAAAGCATTGCATCCCCAACAATCCTTCCTGATTCTTCATAGATTCGAATATTGAAGTATCATTTGGCACAATGGCAACAAAAGCATTTTTAACAATCCTATCGCCAACGTTTAATTCCTTAACAGTAACAACTCTTGAGCGAATATTTCCCCCCGCAAAAGGGGCAAAAACCGACTTGATACTCTTCTTGACCTTGTGAAGTCTCTTTTGCGTCTGTTTCCATATCTTCTCTGTAGTAAAGAGTGCACCTTGACCAGCAGTGTCAAACGCCAAATTCATGTTCTCCCCGGAGTTCTCTCTTCCGGACGAAAGCTCTGTGCAGTTGAGAATTCCACTTCTTCGTTGATACTGTCAAATGCAACATATTTAAATCTCTGCAATAGAGACAGGCCGACCAGAATCTCTTTGTCCTTCTTAATCGGCAGTCCAAAAAGCTGTATTTCAGAATGTTGAAAATAGTACTTGGCCAAAAGGTTACTGAGGGTCAACTTACCTATGTGTAAGTCAGGAAGGAGACAAATTCCGTTCTGTTTACCTGGATTATTGTAGATTGGAAGATTATTCTCCAGGATATGAATATCGCTGACCACGATGAAATATGGCTGCCCGGTGTCTATGTTAATTGGATATCTTCGGGAGCGACCTGCAAGCTCTCCCTCAACTACAATATTATACGACATGGGGCCGGTGCCTTTTTTATATTTGACTCGGCAAGGACTCTCCCTCATCTTTATAGCGAAATCGTTTTCTCTAAATTCTACTTTGAACGTCCTGCCCTCCTGTGTATCGACAATTTTTATTGAGGATATGATGCAATTCGGATCATTCGGATCAATTCGAGGTAGGTTACGCATGCCTGCTGTATTCTTACCTTGAACTAATACTTCTCGAACAATAAGTGAACAACCCGGCAGAAAAGCCAGACTCAGCAGAATGTAAAGCAAGACTATACGTGCCTTCATAGATCTCCTAACAACGCAATAGATTTATCACTCTGGTAATTCGTTTCATTCGTTCGAAATCCGGGGACACGATACTTATTTCTTTCTTTCGCTGGCAGTCTTTCGTATCTCGCATAGGGAATCATGGTGGGGCGAGCCCCACCTGCCAAAGTCACGAAGTATCGGCGTTGATTTTTTCTATTAAGGTCGGCAGCTCGGCGAGCTGATTTATTTTCCAGGCGCCTTTCGGGGTCTTTTTCCCGACGTTGGTATAAGCGGCTTTTAGAACGGCTTGCATGCCGATTCTTGCAGCGGCTTTGACGTCCTTGTTAATCTGGTCGCCTACGAACATTATATTTTCCAGTATCTCGCCAATCCTCTCCGCGGCGGTTTTAAAGATTCGAGCGTCCGGCTTGCGAAAGTCAAATTCGTATGAATAAAGCCTGACCGTAAAGAAGTCCAATATGCCTAACTGTTCCAGATGTTTTTCCAAGGAGCTGCTATGCACAAAGGTGTTGGAAACTATACCGAGCTTAATGCCCAATTCTTTGAGTTTAGTTAAAGTCTCGGTGATATTCGATTCGGTTTTGGCGACCTTTCTCAAAGGCTCGTACCAAAGCCACGCAAAATGCCGCCATTGTTGCCTGTCGAGCCTGATACCTCTTTTTGTACCGATACCCCTTAACAAAAGCAATGCATTAAAATCCTTTCCGGTTACGTTGGAAAGCCAGTGTCGTATGCGCAGGGCCAGCAGGTTTCGCCAGCAGTAGTAGTTGAAGCTGCCGACCGGCTGGCCGCAACTTTTGAGAAAATCGTATGACAGCCTGGCACCTTGTTGAAAAACCCGAGACTTGTTGACTCTCCCAAAGTTCAACAAAGTCTCACCAAGGTCAAACAACACCGCTTTGATTTTCTTATCCGGCAATTCCTTTCACCTCAACGGCGGCAAATTACCACCAAAAGCCTCCCGGACCCACTTGAACATTTCCTCATTTGATATCGCCGATACCCTGTTAGCTGAATACTCGGCGTCGATTCTGTCTTTTATGTTGCTTACACGGGCGTCGTGCTTGGGGATTTCAATCCGGTACTTCGCCTCTATCCAGTGTTTGATACCTGCCGCCCCGGTCTTATCAGTAATTGCTACACTGACAGGCCGATTGAGCAGCTTTTGAGTGTCGAAGCAATTGTATATTTCCTCGTTCTTTAACAAGCCGTCTGCGTGAATGCCGGCACGGGTGACATTGAAGTCTTTTCCGACCAGCGGATAGTTGTGTGGTATTTCAAAGCCTAATTCGCCTCTGGCATACTCATACAGTTCGGTTATCGCCGCATAGTTGACACCGGCAGTCTGGCCCTTCAATTGGGCATGTTCGACAACCAGTGCCTCCAGAGGTGGATTGCCTGTTCGCTCGCCGATGCCGAATATCGCAGTGTTAGCGGCGCTGCAGCCGTATAACCATGCCGTTGTGGCGTTTACCTGAACCTTGTGCAAATCGTTATGTCCGTGCCATTCAAGCCATTCGGATGGGACCCCGAGCTGTCGAAGCCCATGGATAAGTTTTGGGACGCTCCGCGGCAAAGAAACTGCCGGCCACGGCAGACCAAATCCGAGCGTATCACAGAGGCGAATCTTGACCGGCTTGTTATAGCTTTCAGCAAGTTTCATTAGCTCCGTGGCAAAGGGCAGCACAAAGCCTTCATAATCGGCCCGCGTTATGTCCTCAAAGTGACATCGCGGAATAACTCCATTATCCAGTGCTGCTTTGACAACATCAAGATACGTGTTCATCGTCTGGGCCCGTGTCTTTCGCAGCTTAAGAAATATATGATAGTCACTTGCCGAGGTCAGGATACCAGTTTCGCTGAGTCCCATTTGCGTTACGAGCTTAAAATCAGCCGGCGCAGCTCTGATCCAGCCGGTAATCTCAGGAAACTCATAACCGCGGGCTTTGCACAGTTCTACCGCTTTTCTATCACGCTCCGAATATAAAAAGAACTCACATTGGCGAATCAGTCCGGTCCCACCGTCTATTTTGTGCAGTAAATCGTATATTTGTAAGATTTGCTCCGGCGTATAAGGTGGCCGGGCCTGCTGACCGTCACGGAAGGTCGTATCGGTTATCCAGATTTTCTCCGGAATGTCATACTCGACTCTTTGGTTGTCAAATATTACTTTCGGAAACTCAGTATATGGAAATATCTGACGATACAGATTGGGTTTTTCTACATCCACAAGTTTAGGTTTTTTGACCGTCATTATTCATCTCCGGCACGTTTCCGTTCGGCGTCGTGCGTGTTGCATGAAATATGCGAGAGGGGCTCCCGAACGCATTCTTTCTCATTTGGGCAAGCCCGACGTACGCTTCACGAGACACGAATTATAGCCGAGGTGGGATTCGAACCCACACGCCCATAACGGGCAGGGGATTTTAAGTCCCCAGCGTCTGCCGTTCCGCCACTCGGCCTAACACAATAGATTAATGCGTTTGGCAAAATTTTGCAAATTGTTTCTTAACTCCTTAGTCATTGCCGGGCTTGGTGAAAAAAAGACCACCTCTTTGCTGTTAGTTGGGGTGGCTTTGATAGTGGATGATTAAAAAGAAAAAATCGAAAGAGATTAGCGCAGTGATTTTCTAAAGACGAATCGAGGTTTGAATCGACAAAGAAAATCGGCGATTCGCTCACCTGTCTGAACAAGGCGAATTCTGCGGTAAATCGCTCTTAACCGGGAATCATCACCTGCTAAATCCATCGCCTTTTTAATCCTATCGGCAGCATCGGCTGACCTGCCCATTGCCAGATAAACAATAGCAGAATCTTTCAAGGCGCAAACGTCCTTTGGTCTGATATCGAGCGTGTGATCGAAAAACTCCGCAGCATCCTCAAACCGACCTTTTGTAGCACTAACAAGACCAAGATAATAATAGGCATCTGCATTGGCACAATCAATATCAACAGCCCTCAGCAGGCAATGTGTCGACAAATCTGAATCACCAAT
>DATLBB010000123.1:0-3201 GCA_035527155.1 Sedimentisphaerales bacterium | reverse complement strand
TTTTTGTTGGTTTTGCAAGGAGTTAGGTTTTCAGCCGACGCGTTTTTTTTCTTCGAGTTTAATCCTCTACAACGCTATCATTTTATAGTAACTGATAAAACATACCAATTTTTTTGCATTTAGGGCGTGCAGTATTCGTCTACATTATGGTACCGAATATAGGAGCTTCTATTGAACGATCGTTTAGATGAAACTTTGGTTCGTGCCTGCAGGCAAGGCGACAAGGCTGCATACGCAGTGCTGGTTAAAAGGCATTACAGGCATGTTTTTGCGCTGTGCCTGGGTGTTTTAGGGAATGTTCACGACGCCGAAGACGTTGCTCAGGAAGCCATGCTCAAGGGTATGATGAATATACAGAAGTTGAGCAAGGGCAAGCAGTTCGAGGCATGGATTCTGCAAATTGCCAAGAATCTCTGCATTGATTTTTTCCGCAGGCGAAGACGCGTAAAGCCGCTTGCCAGTGAGCAACCGATTCAACATCAACAACTAACCAAAGAGAACCATGATCTTGAGCAGGCCATCGGACGTCTGCCACAGGAGCTCCGGCTGCCGCTGACGATGTATTACTTTGACGGCAAAAACGCCAAGACGATTGCCGGCAAGCTCAAAATCTCGCATTCCGGAGCCTGTCAGAGGATAAAAGAGGCAAGAAAACAATTACATGAGCTGCTGACCGAAAGGGTCAAAAATGAATAGTGATTGTGAGAAAATCAGAGACCAAATAGCAGACCTTGTTACGGGAATCCTGTCAGAAGCGGAAGCACAGGTGGTGGAACAGCACTTAGATGAATGTTCCGCCTGCCGGGAGTATGCGCACGCATTAGAATATGAAGATGGATTGTTGAATGAATTTTTTACAAAGATCGATACTAATATGAAAGAACGGCAAGAGCGTGTACTAACAGCTATAAACCGCTCTTGTGTATCCAGGCAAAGTAAGACTCTTTTAACAGGGAGAACAATTATGAAAAGTCGAATCATAAAATTATCCGCTGCGGCGGTGATAATAGCGGCGGTAGTACTGTCGATAGTAGTTTTGGATGAATTGTCACCTTCATATGTCCTTGCTCAAACTGCGGAGGCATTTGAGAATGTACGTTTTATGCACATTGTACGGCGTAACGAAACCGGACAAATTGATGACGAAAGGTGGATTGAGATAGGACCGGACGGCATCCAGGCCCGCTACCGCCAGGATAACAAGAAAAAATGGTTGGTCGTGGACGACAGGGAAACCGTCTTTGTACACCACAAAGACAAGAACACGGTGATTCTTTACGACCCGCACGACCACTGGTATACCTGGATCCACAGCCCCGGAGAGTTGTTCAAAGATTTGTCCGGCGAAAACAGCGTTACAATCGAAGAAAATGTCGATTACTGGGGCACCAAGACCCATCGCGTGCGCTGGCTGAAACTAAACATGGAATGTTATATTGATCCGGAAACCAAGCTCCCCATAGCTATGGCCGGTTACGATATCAGCTATGAAAATCCACCGGAAGGCACATTCGATATTGTTATTCCTGAGGGCGTCCATGTAGTAGACAGGCGGCCGGGAGCAGAACCTACAGAAGAACCCGAGTGGTTGGCCGAAGAATCAGCCGCTGAAAAAGTTGCGAGCGCAAACTTTACAAATGCCCGGCACGCATTAGCCGACGGAAGATACGAAGAGGCGGCGGAACTGTTCGCCAAGGTGGTCGAAGTTCAAGGCGGCCGTAACTGGGCCTGGTTCTGGCTGGGCAAGGCCCATTATGAACTGGGCAAATATGACCAGGCGATCTTCGATTTCTCAAAAGTAATTGACATGTTCGCTAAGCATAAATCAGTAGCTCATTACTGCCATCTGGCGAGGGGAATGGCCTACGCTGCAAAAGGTATGAAGGATATGGCCCGGTTGGATTTGGAAATAGCTTTGCCCATTATGATCGAATCACTGCGCAAGATAGAAGGTACCGGCATGTTCGATTACGCCGATGACCCGTTGTATAGAAACCTTCCCGAAGAGGAGCGTCCAACCGCAGAGCAAAGTCTGGCAATGATGATTAACCGCCTCCGAATCATCACCGGCCAAAACTTCGGGTACAATCCCGATTTAAGTGCCGAAGACAACGAGCAAGCGATAGTCAACTGGGAACAATGGTACGAAAACTCGGGCGAAATCAAAGTTACACCCGATGCCGAACTTGTTCGAATCCCAGAAATAGTCGAAGAGACCGTGAAATAAACTCTGACGGGCTATAAAAAAATGACATGATAAACCTCCTAAAATGGAGGGCATAAAAAGGCCGGGCTTATTTGGCCCGGCCTTGTTTATGAGCTTTTTACAGCAAAACCGGCAATTTCAGCCCATGTGGGAACTTTTTTTGTATAAGCCCGAATCCGAATCCCCGCGTAGGGGCAATCCCGTGTGGTTGCCCGAATATATATTGTCATTGCGAGGAGACCGAAGGCCGACGAGGCAATCTCAAACATTTATCAATAATATTGTCATCCTCGCATGTCTTTAGCGGGGACCCAGCCCAATTAATCATTTATATGGTCCCACCATTATTTCCGAAGAATCTCAACCACTGTCATTCCCGCGAAGGCTCCGAATCCAAAAATTGTCATTTCGACCGAAGCAATGCGAAGCATTGCGGAGTGGAGAAATCTGGCATCGAATATCATTAATCCTGCAATTTGTTATTCTGGCTCGGAAATCCATTTTTGATTTTTACATTGTAATTTTGCTTTTTTATATTTGATTTATTTATGTTATTCTATTCCCATAATGGCTTGATTGACAACTGCGGACGTACCAAAAAAGCCGCCTGAAAACTGAAAACCGGCGACCGTAAACTGGTTGAATGCCTCTGGCCCCTGGCCCCCGGCACCTGGAACCTGTTTTGTTATCAACATCCAACTAAACAGATACGGCTATAGGGTTAGAAGAAAAATGAACATGAGAAAGATCCATAAAATCTGGTATGTGATATGGTTGGTTGTCGGATTCGCTCTTTTTATCTCAGGATGCCCATTTAAGTCTGGGATTGAGGGAAAAGCGTGGTTTCAATATGCATCAAAATATGACCAGGCAAGGAGTAAGATGATAGCAAATGAGGCTGCTAAGAAGGGGACTTTTATGCAAGATCTTACCAGTATGGGCAAAATGGAGCGGAAATTCCTGCGAGCAAAACAACCGACAGAAACAGAGATAAT
>DATLBB010000122.1:0-5568 GCA_035527155.1 Sedimentisphaerales bacterium | reverse complement strand
GTAGTTGACAATTTGGGCTGGATAGGCGGTTTGGGTTAGTGAAGAGTGAGCTAAAGTGACTAAAGTGAGCTAAAGTTGGATTTTCGATGCTTGTGAGTAGTTCATTGTTCATAGTTCGTAGTTCCCGCCACACGAACGGCGGGTAAAAATCCTTGTGTATTTACCGGCTTAAAAAAAAGACAGCCCTCTATAAATGCACGGATGTGCGCGTTTGATGCGAAAAAACACCCCGATTTTTGATGCCGGATTCTCGTAACTCTATGCAGAGAAAAGAGATAAATTTTTTTATTTTTTTTGGATTTTGTCGTCAGGTATGGCCGGTTTTGGTTGATCAAAAATGGTATTTAGTATGTGGTATGTCGTATGTAGCCGGTTGAGGCCGGGACGGCCGGCATTCTTTTTATCATAAAGACACGAAAAAGGCTTAATTTTTAGTCAAGAAAAGACGAAAAATGCACAAAATGCACCAAAAAGGACAAAAAAATGACCACAAAAGAACTTTTTTTCGTCCGCCCGCCTGCCCATGTAAGTCTGCGGCAGGGGGTCTTTGGCCGGGGGGTTTTGTTGTAAACAGCACAGAAAAGCACTGCGGATTTTTTAATGAGACTATTTGCCGGGGCTGGTTGTTTTTTTCCTGAGCAGGATATTAGCGAGGAGCGAAACAGCAATTCTAATGGGTACCGCTCAATTGACTTATTCTACTGGTTCTGTCGGTATTGTATTTTGCTGCCGGGCTTTAATGGCAGCATTAACTATACCATCAAATTTGAAATCATCCAGGGGCTCAAGATATTTTACGATCAAATCGCCTTCGGAAAACCTGGATGGACCATATTCCCTAAAGATGCGACCGTAGCGTATGACAAGTACGTTATAAGGCTGGAGTTTCTCTGTTTTCAACTTGCACCTAAACTGTCCCAAAATCTCTTCCTGCCTGGCAGGATCAACATACGTCCCCAGGACCGCTGTTGCGAGGATTTGTCGCTGATACAGACTGCCATTGATAAGCATGCGGGCAGCGGCTATTTTTCTAAAAATGGGATTTTCATAGAAATTGTTTCTTTGTTCAAGAGCGGCTTCCAGGACCTTACCGACCTCCGGCTGGGTTTGGTGCAGTCGAAGATTTCCCGCTATTAAAGCCAAGGTCAGGACTTTTAGCCGCATGGCCAGAAGTGTTGGTTTACCATCTTTAGTGGTCATTTGAAAAGCGCGAGTGGGCCTGTTAGGATCTCTGTATTCTATTTTCTTGAGGCGTGGAGAATAGAAAATCTGTTCATCCCACAATCTGGTGTATTCACTCAGGGCGGAGGACATTTCCCGGCCGACTAAATTAGCGGCCTTTTCTTTTGGTAATTTTGATAATTCATCTATAAGTTTGAGGAACCTTCGGTTGGCGATGATGCATATCGTGTCTTTTCGACAAATTCCGGGTTTCAAAGGAATATCATCTTCTCCATAGGTAGTCTTCCAGTAATAAATCCAATAACCGCCCATTGTATACATCATATATTCATCCAGACGGCTCAGGCTTAGTTCGACTGATTCTTTATCCAATATTTGAATAATCATGTTGATGCGGTCTTCGTATGGTAAATCCAATTCAAAAACCTTTCGTGTTTGCGGCCAAGCCTCCGGAAAGTCCTCAGTTGTCAGAATTTTTCCCTGCGCCGGCTGTTTGGAATCTTCCGCTGCGAAAGCAGCGAGCTGCAAACTGAAAATAAATAAGGTGATCAAAAGAAGATTGTTGCAGTATCTTGTAATATTTAACCAGAGCATACTATGTCCGGCTGAAGCAGGGCTTTTCAAGCTTTGTCGATTTATTGTTTTCACTTTCTAATCCTTTCAAAACTTTTATATCAGATTAGTTGTTTTAGACTTAAAAATCAAGTTTAATTGGGTTTCCAGTAACGCCAAAAACTCTCCGGTGTTAAGCCTGGAGGATCGTACACTTTTTCATATATAGGTGATTCATTGTTTTTCTCTTTCGTATGCTTTATCTTACCATTTTTCCATTCGATTATTTTTACGCTGTGAGTTGGATTGTCTGGAGCTGGAGGGCCTTTTGTATAAATTGTGGCATCGGTAATGTCTTCTCCAAAAAGCTCAATATAATCATCTTCAAGAACATATTCGCCCATAGGGGCCCCATTGATCCAAACATTAATTCCAGTAGAATATCCATGACAATTTCTCTGACAGGAAGCTGCAGCAACAAAATCGTATGAGCTATATTTGGCAACATCCCACCATTCTTTGCAATGATCGGCCGTGATGGTTTCATTATCTCCATCATCATCAATGTCATGAGAGAAGGGGAATCCTTGAGGAAAATGGCAATGTTCATATTTGTTGTTCTCGGACGTTTCGTGAGAACACCAGCATACGGCAGGTGGGACCCAACGTGCATCTTCAAATTGCCTTGGATCCATGGCGAGGGTGTTAAAGAAACCTGTACCATAACTAGCATCGTAATGAATGTTAACGGATTGAAATCCCGGATTATCTTTGTAGACGGTAACTGTTATGCTATCCCCCGTATCCACAGAGCCGCATTTGGCGTTGACAACGTAGTCTCCCTCCACAGTAAGATCCCAAAGGCCTGCAGAAATACCATAAACTGACAAATTAGCATCTGCTCCTGATGGCTGGCTTACAATTGACCAAGTTGGTTCGCCTGTAGGAAATGAAGCGTCATTAGGATTAGGTTTTGCTTCCAGGTACACAACATAAGTGTCCAAACACACGTTAGGCTCTTCATTTGTTGTTCCATATTCTACAACGCTGTTCACGTCCACTACCGTTACGGTATTGTTGCAATCGTCCGTTTTGTCATTACAACCGGTGCAACAGCAAGGGTCATCATTGTCTGTCACTGTTAAAGTTATTGTATATTCGTCGGCCTCATCATAGGAATGTGCAGCAGATTTTCCTGTGCCTGTTTCTCCGTCTCCAAAGGCCCAGTCATTTTTTCGTGAGCTCCTCTAAGGCATTCCTCGGCATGTCTGCTTACCGAAGTCCGCTGAGGGTCTTTCGGGCTCTCTGCCTGGTGCCATCATTCCTTGATTTCTCAGCCACCGTTTGCAGCACTTGTCGGCGCTGATCCATGGAAATCCCGCGGATATCGTTGGCGGCAATTTGGACCATGGCCGAATAGGCTTCCTCGACGACCGCCGGGTCCTCTGCGAGCATCGTCAATAGCTCCAGGGCACTGGCGCTCGGCACTTCCCCCAAAACAGCGATGGCCTGCCGTTTCTCTTCGGGCCGCTTGATGTGGGACAGTATGTCCTTGATCCTGGCCACCTTTCGTTCGTTGCTGAGCTTCTTATTGCCGCGTATGTACTGCAGGTAACCGCGCAAACCCAGCACCTGATGCGGTATCTTCTTAGCCGATGTGGCCAACATCAGCAGGGCTTGCCCTGCTTCGGTGTCCTCAGGCCAATTATATGGCCAATTCGACAGGATACGCACGGCTTCATCCTGGGCGGGGGGCTCGGCTTTCTCAATGGCGGATTTGACAGCCATTAGCGCATCGGACCCGCCAATGATGGCTAATGCACGCAGTCCGATCATGTGGAGCTCGTTGTCACGGCTCTGTGTCAGGGGTTTCAGGTGCGGAATGCACTTCGCCCCGCAACGGCCACTAATCGCCAGCAGGGCCTTTCTGATGTCCGACCGCTCACTGGAGTTTTTGGTATTCTGAAGCAGCTTGACGAGATCGGCCGTCTGCTGGTCCTGGCCGATAATGCTGATTGTACGTATAGCCGCACCGCGAGTCTCGGCATCAACATCGTGAAGGCTCAAAACGACCGCAGGAAGGGCCTGGCTAATTTGCCTCTGGCCAGCCAGCTCGATGAGAACTTGTTGGAGCTTGCCTCCCGCTTGCGGGAGGCGGGCGAGAATGTCGGCATCGACGTCTTTGCCAGGCAGTCTGACGAGCGTCTCCATAGCTGCTTGTTTCAGCTTGGCATCATCCTCGGTCGCGGCCTCCAGCAAGACCGGCACGCACGAGACATCGCCCAAGCGGATGAGGATGTTGATGGCCGTGATGCGCAGGTCCTTCGAACTGCTCTGAGCCGTCTTGTGAACGATTGGTAGTACAGCAGAGTCACTACGGTCGGCCAGCGCCAACAATAGCAAGGGGCGCCGGTCCGGACTCAAGCGGTCCAGTTCGACTGCCAAAGCCTCGGTCACGTTGCGGCCGGGAAGCTCGCGGGCCGTGCGCAATCCGATACCGAGCCTCTTTTTGTCTTCCGATCGCAACTGCTCGATCAAGAGGGGGAGACCGGCGGACTGACGGGCCAGAATAGCGCCGCGGATTGCCTCCAGGTGTCTCTGATCGGGCACGTCCGCTTTGCGAACCGTGTCGTACAGCTTGACGGCTTCAGCAGTCCTGTCTTGTGCCAGGAATCGCTCGGCACATAGAATGCACCCTTCGGCCACGGCCGACCGAACGCTGGCCGGCGCAATGGCGAGTGCTTTCGTCAGTGCCTTTGCTGCCTTTTCGCCGCCGATGTGCCCTAACGCGACGGCGGCAGCCGATGCGACGTTGATGTCGTCGTCGTTCAGTTTATTCGCCAGGATGTCCACAGCCTTGGCATCACCGCGCATGCCGATCGAATTGATCACACCAACAAGCAGTCGACCTTTCAGCTCCGATGACGCGTCGCGCAAAGCGGTATCGGCAGCAGGTCCTGGAATCGCTTCGAGCGCGATCCGCGCCCACGATGCCAGTTCCTTGTCCTCCAGCAGCGGTGCGAGGGCGGGCACGCATTGCTCGGTGCCATAGATGACCAGTTTTTTACAGGCGATGGCTTTCTCACTCTTAGGAGCATCTGACTGCAGAACGGCGATCAAGTCGCGCTGTTTAACGTCCGCAGCCGGCTGATCCTGAGCGATGGTTCCGGCTGACATAGCGACTATGATGAGAATAACGAACCAAATGGAATATCGTTTCTTGATTATCATGATTGTCCTCATAGTTTGAGTGGTTTCCTTCGAAATATCCGACGCTATATTCGCCATGGTTCCCGCAGGGCCTCTGAACGCAACCGGTTGGCCTGCTCGTCGCCAATGAATTCATTCTTCTTCGGGTCATACTTGACCTTGCGATTAAGGAACAGAGCGATGTTGGCCGCATGGCAGGCAATATGAGCCCAGCACGCCGCGTCGGCGTTGGCCCGGGTCAGGGCCCGCGTCTTGACACAATCAAGGAAGTCACGCACGTGGAAGTCAGCGGGGTAGCCCGGTATCTTGGTTCCTCTTCGGAGCAGCAGCGATTGGGAACTCGCGGCGAACTCAGCATCGTCGCCTGTCTCGACCCAGCCGGTTTCGCCTTCGAAACGGACCGGACACGAGCCTAACGGCAACCATCCGTCGTTACGCATGATGAGTTTTACGCCGTTGGCATAGCGAGCATGTAACTGGCCGTTGACCGGCTCGTACTCCACGGGTGCCGTGTCGTCGGCGTCGTTGGCCAACTGGCACAGGTCCACGCAGTGGGAGCCCCATTCCAGGCACCCGCCCCCGACCAGACCACCGCCTTTTTCGAAGTGGAAGGCGTTCATGAGC
>DATLBB010000121.1:0-15260 GCA_035527155.1 Sedimentisphaerales bacterium | reverse complement strand
GACAATTGACAGGCTCACGATGTTACTTCTTCTGTGAGCTGCTGGTTAGAATGTATATTGTTTAGTTAGTCAGAGGAGACATGCCATGTGTCATTCACATCACTACGGTTCGTGCGTTGGTTGCCGTCACGGGCTCACCAGACGCAGCTTCGTCAAGGGCTGTGGGGTGGCCCTGGCAACGGGCGGCTTGGCGGCTTCGGGGATAAGCCTGGCTGATGAGCCAAAGGACAGGCCGGTTCGGGTTGGTCTTGTCTTCTTGTCGAGGCCGGGCTCAAGCTGGCCACACCCGGAATTTGATGTTGAGGCCAGGGAGAAGGAAATCCAAAAGCTGCTGAAGGACGGCTGTCCCGGAGTTGAGTTTGTGCCGGTGCCCGTCCGCAGTCCGGGTGACGTGCAAAAGGCGGTATCGATGAAGGACAAGGTCGACGGCTATCTGGTCTACGTCGTAACCCTGACCTGGTCCCTCACGGACGCGATAACAACAATCGCCAAACTTGGCAGGCCGATGGTTGTGGCCGATGAATACCTGGGCGGCTCGGGTGTATTCATGGTCGGTTACAGCAGGATTTGCCGGGAGGGCATACCGGCCTGCGGCGTGGCGACCACACGGATGAGCGATTTGGTCGCCGTGGCCCGCTGCTTTGCGGACCTCAAGCCCGGCACCACGCCCCAGGCATTCGCCCAAAAATGCCAAAGGGTCTACCGGAAGACCTTTGCGCCGTTCGGCCGGATGAAGTGCCTCCCGGACCACGTCAAGCTCACCGACATCGGTCAGGCCGTCTCGCGGTTCAGGAAGTCGCGGTTCCTGATTGTCGGAAGTGGCAGAAGTGGCCAGGAGCAGGATTTCCTGGGTGCCAGGGGGACCTACATAGGCTTCGATGAGTTCAACACACTCTACAAACAGGTCGACCGGCAGCAGGCCGCAGAGTGGGCAGAAAAATGGGTCAAAGAGGCCGACAAAGTCGTCGAGCCTACGCCCGACTGGATTCGCAAGGCCGGCGCAGTCTACCTGGCCACTCTTGAACTGCTCAAGCGATATGACACCGACACGGTAACTATGAATTGCCTTGGAGGATTCGGCGCAGGGAAACTGGCGGCGTATCCGTGCCTCGGTTTTATGCAACTGCTCAATGACGGCGGACACGGCGTCTGCGAAGCAATGCCCAACGATACGTTGAGTGTGCTCATGGCACGAATTCTTACAGGCCGACCCAGCTATGTCTCCGACCCGGTACTCGATACGGCGAAGAACCAGATAGTTTATGCCCACTGCGTGGCGACAACAAAAGTCTTTGGCCCCAAAGGGACGTCGAACATGTATCGCATCCGAACGCTCCATGACCGCGATCCTCGCGGGACCTGTGCCCAGTCGTTCCTGCCCGTGGGCTACATGACCACCTCGTTCCGCACCGACTTCGCCGGCAAGACCATGATCATCCACCAGGCCAAATCGGTCGGCAACCTTGACGCCGCTCGCGGCTGCCGCACCCAA
Source organism: Sedimentisphaerales bacterium (assembly GCA_035527155.1). Lineage (GTDB taxonomy): Bacteria > Planctomycetota > Phycisphaerae > Sedimentisphaerales > Anaerobacaceae > CS2-K091. Next base: position 13,768 of record DATLBB010000121.1, on the reverse strand, counting down.
CTCGTCGGCGAGGTCCGCGGCGATATCGGAAAGCTGTTCGACCAGTGGGACCGGTTTGGCTGGCATCGCGTAACTGTCTACGGTGATGTTAAGGAGCCGCTTGCAGAATTCGGCAAGGCCCTGGGGCTCAGGGTGATAGAAGAGGCGTGATGGCCGCACGAAACACGTTGTGGCCGGTGATAAATCCAATAATGCTTTCTTCCCGAAACAGACAGGAGAGGCTTGAGAATCTCTCAGATTTGGTTTAACGGGCAGAAAATGATTGCTATTGTATTATCTTAGAAAGGGAAAAGGTGCTGTCATTCACTAAATTCACGTTTATCTTCTATTTTGCTCTGACCTTTTATCATATATCGCTCGGTGATTTCGTTCTATTTGACGACCGCATAGATGCCCAGCAAAAAACCGAGATTCGCTACGATGTACCCAACGGTTGTGTGGTGACGGGGCTCGGCTTTCGTGCCGCTTATGATAACATCACAACAATGCACTGCCGATACCATCGGCTTGTTGCCAACGGTAAACTTGCCGACCCAAACGAAATTCATCTTGGCTCCGAACCCGAGCATGCCTGCGAAGCGAAGGTGATATTGCCCGAGGGTTGGGTGGCTGTCGGTTTTGGCGCAGCAGGTGAGCCGGAATGGGACGTGACATTGCTGCGTGTCTGGGCACGTCGGTTAAACGTGGATGGAACACTTGGTGAGATAAAAGCGTTTAGCAACGGCTTCAAACCGGAGCGCGGCACCGAGCGAGAGGTCTTATTGACTGAATCAGACCGCGTCCTTACCGGTGTAGGGCTGCGGTTCGGCTCCAATGATATCACCGGCGTCTATGCCCGCTCACGCCGGATAATTGTCATAGACAAGAAAACCAGTAAACAATTGCAGCCATTTAGAGTGCGCGGATGGCTGCTGGATGGAGCGGATACCAGCCGGCTAAGTGCCCTCACTAACGATATGAAAAAGTATGACATTACACGACTTGATATCCGTCCAGCATCGGCGACAAGGGACTTTACAGACAAGGACCAGATCCGCGCCTTGAAGTCTTTAACCACTTTGACCAGCGCCTCCAAAGTAGAAACATTTCTGCGGATTGATACCAACATCAGCGGCACCATCAAGCGACTATTCAAACAAGTGCCCGGCTTGACTGGCATCGTAGCTGACCTTGCTTCGTTACACGTGGGGACATCAGAGAGCAACAACTTGAACGAGCTTCAGGAAATATGCAGGAAAGCAAAACGAAAGCTGTGTCTGCGCGTCGATCCATCCAATTCTGCACACCGGCAAATTGTACGCAAGATGCCCGGAGACACAAGTGTACTGGTTCCCTGGACGAACGTTTCGAGTGCGACGAGCGATCTCACAAAACTTGGCAGACGTGATGTAATTGTAGAGATCGACTTAGTGGACCAGGCCGCGGCGAGTGTAAACCTGCCGGATGTCCGGATCAACCACCTCGCGTCTCAATTGGCAGGCAGCCGGTTTGCAGGAGCCAATGGCTTTGCGGCACGCATCAACACCGGCAACCGGTACGTTACTGATACAGTGAATTCACTCATGCTGGCCGCTTTGCACAAACTTGCAGACGACCCATTTCAGCCGATCGAAAGCCTGTGGGATAAGTTGTGCACTACTCATTATGGCGCCGCTGGCCCTCATGCAAAAGCCGCTCTGCAGTTTGCTTCAGCCGCCGGCGATTTGATCTTCGGCTCGCTTGGTCTTCGTTTTTTATGGCTCGATGGACGAATCGCTCCGGTTAATATCGCACGCGACCGGCTGCAGAAGTGGCTCGCGCTGTCGCCCGAAGGACAAAAGGCCCTATCAATACAAAAACTGCTGGCCCCAACGGATAAGGTCACGCGGGAAACAGACCTGGAAAAGGAAACAGCCGTTTGGCTTATTCACCAAAGTATATCAAATGCAAAAAAGGCCGCCGAATTAAATCCGTCCCCCCGAACACATCTTTTGTGCGCCGCTACCGAACGATTGCAGCAAACAGCAGAGTTTTCCAAAGCGGTCACACATGCCTACATGTATACCCAATTGTATGCTCAGGACGCAGCGCCCAAAACACGCCAGGCCACGGAGGCGATGTTGGAAAATCTGCCCGCGCTCGCAAACCAAACTTCTACAACGATGGGCGATAACACGATTTGCCGGGGCCTGGATGAGTTTATCGTCTCTGCACGGGCTTCGCTGAAGGAATCAGCACAAAACTCTCCTCTGGCGGCTGCATTTCGTCATGTACGCGAGCTTTCGAGTGCAGGCCGTGACGATGCCGCGGTACAGGGCTTGGTAGATATTATGCAGAGTACAACCTTTGGACCGCATCTTTCCAAGCACAATGTCACCTTAGGCGAAATCGTGTCCTCATTGAATGCACTTTCGAAGCCTTCCGATACGTTGGGCGTTATGCGCCACGGCGACGGACAGTGGCTTATACAGAAGGTCGGCGGCCGCTGGTGCTGGTTCATAGGACCGGGCATGCCCTGCCTCTACCTAAATGTGCCGGCCGGACCGCTGAAACAACCCACCGATTATCTCCTTTCGTTCGAATACTTCGATAAGGGTGACTGGAAGATATATTTTCACTACGATTCCGACTATCCACCTGCATTGAAGCGCGAATATCACCCGGCCGAACCTTTGCAGCTTACAAACACCGGGACGTGGAAGAACGGCTCGTTTATTCTGACGAACTGCCGGTTCGGTTCGGGTCAGAATGACGCCGCGGACATGCGCTTTGTATCGGGAACGGGAGCTTACATCAGAAATATTCGCTTAGAACGCAAATAGGCACAAGGTTATGGCCAGGCAGGTAGTAGGACTGATAAACGTTGCGTTACCGACGACCATCTTCGGTACGTGGCTGAACGAGTTTAAACAGCAAAAACCTATCAAAAATGAAAGGACAAAGACCTCAAATGGATGATGTACAAATCTTTACTACGCCGATTCTGGACGGTATCAAAATCAAGGAATATAAAGGTATTGTTATCGTTCGGAATGTTCGGGCCGTAAATATTATCCGTGACTTTTTCACTTCCTTCCGCGACGTATTTGGCGGCCGGTCGGGCTCATATCAGGAAGTTATGAAGTCTATGCAGGATGACGTTATTGCTGAAGCCAAAGAAGAAGCCAGGAGACTGGGCGCAAACGCAATCGTTGGTTTCGCCTTGGACTATGACAACATTGGTGCCAAAAACAAGTCCCTCTTGATGGCTTCCGCCAAGGGTACGGCGGTCATCATAGAATAAATAGTGGTCACGGGCCGGCTCGCAAAAATGGTCTTGACTTTCAGGCCGTAGGTATTACTATTTCGGTAAACTGGGCTGAGGTTTTTTGGGTTTGCGGATAAACTGCCCTCCATGGCATCAGCAAATCCCTTTTCCTCAGCCTTTTTTTGCCGAAGCCTGCACTCTATGGCCGATTCGCGTATTGTAAGCATCAAGAATCAAGCCGGCACGGCTATACGAAAATTAAAAGGACTATGTCAGATTGATAGAGGTCTCTATTGATAGTGAAGCTGCTAAAGTCATTTACACCAAATTTGATTACCTGCTTGTCCTTGGCGATAGCGCTCGTCACCGGCTTGTCGGGCCTGGTCCGGGCTGAAAACTGGCTCGGATGGAGAGGACCGCGAGGCGACGGCACAAGCCTGGAAAAAAAAGTACCTGTAACCTGGAGCAGCACTAAGAACATCGTATGGAAAACTGCCGTCCCCGGCAAAGGACACGCCTCGCCAATTGTCTGGGAGGAACACATCTTCCTCGTCACGGCGCTCGAAGGCAAAAAGCAGCGGCTGTTGTTGTGCCTCGACCGCGAAAACGGTAAAATACTCTGGCAGCGTGTCGTACTCGAGGCACCGCTGGAAAGGCTCCATAAGCTCAACAGCTATGCCTCCTCAACACCTGTAACCGACGGCAGGAAGGTGTATGTAAGCTTTCTCGACCGTGACAAAATGTTCATTGCCGCTTACGACTTCGAGGGCAAAAAAGTGTGGGAAGTCCGCCCCGGCGTGTTCTCCAGTATGCACGGCTACTGTTCGAGTCCCATCCTCTGGAAGAATAAGGTCATCGTCAACGGCGACCACGACGGCCCGGCCTACATTGTCGCCCTGGACTGTGACACCGGACAAACCGTCTGGAAAACTCCACGCCCAAACGTCACACGCAGCTACTGCACGCCGATTATCCGCCATATTGAAGGCCGAAACCAGATGGTACTTTCCGGAAGCAAGTGCGTCGCCAGTTACGACCCTGACACCGGCCGGCAGCACTGGATTATAGACGGCCCTACCGAGCAGTACGTCGCCTCCCTTGTGTACAACGGCGAACTGTTCTTTATGACCTGTGGTTTCCCTGACCGTTATATGCAGTTAATCCGTCCGAATGGCCGCGGCAACGTCACAAAGACCCACGTCGTCTGGCAGACAGACCGTGACTGCTCGTACGTACCCAGTCCCGTTGCTTTCGGCCCCTATTTTCTCGTTGTCTCTGACAGCGGTGTGGCGACCTGCTTAAACGCCAAAACAGGAGCCAGCCTTTGGCGAGAGCGCCTCGAGGGACGGCACAGTGCCTCGTTAGTAACCGCTAATGGTTTGGTCTATTTTCTCTCGGACAAAGGCGTGATGACCATCGTAAAGCCGGGGCCGGAATTCAAAATGGTGGCTCGCAACGAGTTGGGAGAAAAGACCGACGCCTCACCCGCCATCAGCGATGGAAAGATATTCCTGCGAGGCCTCAAACACCTCTACTGCATCGGCACCGCTTCAAAGTAGGTTGCGTACGTGATTGTCGCGTGAACACTGATACGGCTCGCTCGCCAAAAGCCGCCGCAGAAAAGCCATCACTCCTTGTTCATTACCTCCACAACGTAAATCATCGTAGGTTCTCGCGGATTTTCCGGCTTGCGGTCACGGTTGGGCGAGTCCGTATCCTGTTGCATATAATGTATAGAGCCCGCCGGCGGCAGTCTCGGCGGCAATTTTCTTCTCCAGACTTCGTTTCCACTCGTCACCGAGTTCTTGCACGGTGTGGCCTGTAGCCTCCTTCCACAACTCCTCGTTATACTTGCCTTGACGAGCGGCTGCGTTCAACTTACGCACAATGTCCTTGTCGTAGGTCTCGGTGACCCAGTTCAGGAAATTGCCGGTGATGCGATAGCTGCTGTTGTATCGAGCCCGCGCTATGTTTCTCTTAGTCACTTCGGCACCGCGTGTCTGGGGCTCGTAGAGGAACCAACGGATGTAGTCGGCAATCCCCTCCACCAGCCATCCCGGTGTTCTGGTGGCGTTGGGATTGGTGCGTCGCGCCAGGCCGTACTGTTGGACGACATGCACCAGCTCGTGCACGACCGCGCCATTCGCTTCGCCCTGCAGTTGCCGCCTGAACCAGCCCGCTCCACACCGGACGCCTGTCCCGCTTGCCGCCGCAACACCTCGCATGTTCGGACTGAATGTTATGCTGACCCTACTGGGGGCTTGATATCCCTCGCTGGGCAGCATCTTGACGATTTTCGGATACCATTGCTGTAATACTGGTGCCAGCTCCTTGTGCGCCCATTCTGTCAGGTCGGGTGTTTCGGACGTATAAATGGTGATCCGATATTTTCCTCTCTCAGCCTCGAAGGTTTCCCCGTACTGTTTCGTGGCCTGCGATGCTGCAACCACAGGCGCGTTAGGCTCGACTACGTCGATTTCGCTGTAGAACGTGTTGCCGAACGGATCGGTCCTTTCCGTAAGGGAAATGTCAAACAACAGATAGTGATACTTGCCGATTATGCCGTTGGAATCGCGGATGCTGACCCCGTACTGCCCGCCGCCTGGTCTCTCTTTCGGTCGTGTATCGATCCTCGCTACCAATTTCCACCCACACGTCATCGGGTCGGTTCCCCTCTTTGGCTGAGGATTAAAATTGTCGTCTTTTCCAGTGCTGGCATAGAGCTTATAAACCTGTGGCCCGCGTATGTTTGGATGCCACGAATACGTGTTGATCTGCTTGATATCGATTGTGCCCCGCAGGTCAACAAGAAGACGGCCCCCTTCGGTGCCGGCGTTAAAGAAAAAATTCTCAGATGGCTGGTCTTCCTCGGTGGGAATTTTGCCGTCGCACAGTTTATCGATGGTGCCGCCGTTGCGGTCTCTCCTGCCGTCCACGATGGTGAACCTGGCTTTTGTGGCCGCGTCGCTTTTGGATGGGGAGGGAACATTCTTGAACTTGAAATCGGGCGTTGCGTATTCGTTAGGGTTATGGTCGGCAAAGGTTTTGGTCTCGGCCTGCGAAGATATTGCGAACATCAGGACAGTTGAAGCCCCGATGAAAAATATGACGCGAGATTTCATACAATCCTCCATTTATTTTATCTGCGATTTCCCATATAACCTTGTACACCCTTCTTCGTCTACGCTCCCGAGCCTCTTTACTAACATACTACCAAGTCTGTCCTGATAACTCAAGATTTCCGGCTGCAACATTATGACATTTGCCCTGCCATCCTGAAGTTTACTCAAAGCCGCACAGAAAAACCGTCACTCCTTGTTCATTACCTCAACAACATAAATCATCGCAGGTTCTCGCGGATTTTCCGGCTTGCGGTCACGGTTGGGTGAGTCCGTTTCCTGTTGCATATAATGTATAGAGCCCGGTGGCAACAGCCCATGATTGACAGCTCGGATATGTGGTATAGCCGAATGAGTAGCTTGAGCTTTCTGCATAGGATATTGGCCCGCCTGCATACTAAGCAACTGTTCTCTCGTAAGAATCAACTGTCCCTTTTTGGGCTTGGCATAAATATTACGGTACGTAACTAAGATTTTTTGTCCCGTTGTAATCGAAAGTCTTGGGACAGGGGGATATTGTGGAATCGTTCCCCGACCGTGAAAATAAAAGCGGTGTTTCCAATCGGTCAACTGAATGATTTTCCATTTCGCGCCCACCGGCGTTGCAATATATATTTGATTATGGCCATTCTCATCAAAGTGGGTATAACCAATATACGGTCGTCCTTCGTTATCAACCACCAGCGTTCCACCATTTATCAACCCGCTTTTCTGCTCGATGTGCTCGACTACATAGGCGTTTTCAGGTGTGATAGGCAGTTCCAAATCACGTCCATCCCAGCCTGTCCAGGTTCGTCCACGGTCGAGGCTTTTGGCATAACAAATATCAAAATTCGTTATGACATCCGGCGTTTCACGCCAGCACCACGCAATATGCCACGCACCTTTCTTGTCCTCTAAAATGCCTGACTTGGGTATTTCGCCTGCCGAGTCTTCCCCTTGGGGACGCCCTACGGTGGCTGCGACAACACCAAAAGGATAGGCGTTACAGGTTGGATTCCGGTCCCGGCCGTTCGTCAGAGCTGGTACGGTCTTTGTCCATTGTTGGCTCTCTTCGTCGTAATGGACCAAAATTCGCATCCCGTTTCCACTGCCACCGTGCCGGTACAAAATGTAGATTGAGCCGTCGCCCAGTTTCAACACGCTGGGATATGTAACTCTGTTTTCGTAATCACCGGTCCACTTATGAATCGGCTGGAATGTGTGTATGTTCGCGGGGACGTTTGTTCGATAATACCGCAAAGGAGCGCAGTGCATATTGCCCGTAATGTGAAGATGTCCTTTTCGGTCCTGAAACAGTATAACCCGGTTATGCGTGTCCCATCCAACCCGTTCCGGAAGTTTAGCAAAATCCCATTCAGTTTCGCCCAGTTTCCGCTTTCCCACGGTCATCTGGTGGTCGCCGTCATAGAAAGCGATATACTGGTATTCGCCGTCCGAAATCAAACATCTGCCGCCGTTCACCGGATGCGAAGCCAAACCTTTTGCTACCGGAATTTTCCGCATCTCCATTTCCTCACCGATAGAAACCGCCAAACAACCGGACAGCGTACAACAAAAAACAAGAACAGACACCAAGTGTCGAACAAACACGATGGCCACTCCTTCAGACTATTATTCTGTAACATCCAATTTGATGGGTGGCAGCCTCAAACGCAGTTTGGGGATGGCTCGGAGCAACTTCCGGTAACCGCCACGCATTCATCGTGTTACAAACCACTATTATTTTCCATATCAACTATGCTCAGCCACACCGCTAAGCCTCGTTTGTGTCTAATATATCAAATTATTGTTGAGAATTATAGCAATTTACTGCGCTTTTAGGCTATGTCCAACAGGTTTGTATATATGTTTTGTTTCTCCTGTTACAATTCGGCGGGAGGTGACCAAGTTCAATGCATCAGTTGGTAGGCATAATACGTGCTGACACCGGCAGGCCCATAGTTCGCGGACTTTTGTGGCTGAACGTAACCAGCCGTTCCCATACTGCGGGCATCCTCGTTTTGATGCTCTCACGAACAGCGTCTGAGAGATTGGTGCTGCTCATAGGGACACGTTTGACATACTCGGCTGCAAAGTGGCCGGGAACACGGCCGTACTTGTATTCGTAGGTGAATCCACCGCTAATCGTCAGCTTCGCATCGGCCAGCGACGAGTTAGGCACCGAAATGTAGAATTCGTCGGTTGTGAGGATAAATTCATCGGTTTTGTTGATGAGCAATCCTGCAGCGGCGAGGGTTTCATAAAGCTGGGTGGCAGTAAGTTCGGCAGGGTCGATGAAGGAAAGCTCTGCGGAAATCAGATTCTTGTAGGGCTCGTCGCCATCCGGTATGCGGAAATTGCGCAGCCGTCCAAACGATGTCGCGATGCGGTCCATCTGGTAAGGAAAGTGTGTGCAACCTAAGATTACACTGCTGATTGGCTCCGAGCCACCGCTCCGGCGGTACCGTTCCACAAGGGACGTCGTATGATAGCGGATGTAGTTCTCTACAGAATTAAGCCGCCAGGTGACAGGGGAGTCGAGGTCTCCTAAAAATCCTTTGGCCTCGAAACCATATTGTGCAAACAGCGCAGAATCAATGGGCGCCGCCTTGTTACCCACTGCCGGCCCCCGGTAGTCCACGGTCGCAACTGCTTCGGGCGATGTAATGTACGATGGGTCGCCCTCAATGGCACCGGCAAGCCCCAGGCATCCTTGTTGAATAACTACTGGCGGCTGGATGCCCGCTTCATCGGCGGACTTTGTCATTGCGCGCACGTAGCCACGGCTTTTGCACGTGCCGACCGTGGCTAAGACAGCGACAGCCCCCTTTTTCCCACCCTCGGTTATGGTCCCAATAGCACCGTCCGCACCGGCTTCGACAACACCAACCATGTGGACCGGAAGGTCCCACTCCTTCAGTGCACTACGTATGTCTTCCAGACCGTACGCAGTAGCCGTGTTGCAGGCGATAACGATGGCCTTGACCGGCGGCTTATCATACTGCGGCTTTTCCGCAGAAGAACAAAGCCAGTAACGCTCGCCGAGCAGGAACACAACATCCTTGATGATAAGCTCGCGCAGGAAATCAACCTTCTGCTCGGATGGGTAATTCCCGTAGGGCATGTTTGCCTGATCGCCTAAGTACACGAACCGCTCATGCTCGAAGTCGGCCCGGCCGTCCGGCCTGGGCTCGCCGGTGACGTTGTTAAAGGCATCGAGCTCTAACATAGCTGCAAGCACTGTCAGCCCGCCAATACCGGAGTCGAATACTCCGATGGGAAGCCCCTTCGTCTCGGCCTCCCAGCGGTCAAGCGGTACGGTAAAGACCTCCGACTCACCCCGTTTGACCAGTTCCACGAGAGAAGATGTATTTTGCTCGATGTCCTGTTCGCCTCGCTTAGTACACGTTGTCAGCAATATCGAACTAAACACCAATAAAAGCAATATGGATATTTTCTCTTTCATGGCTGTTCCTCATCTGCAAAGAAAGTCCCCACATTACTTATGACCACATCACTTAGTGGCAAACATAAGTTCACTTGACACAACCGCTCCCCGCTCGTCTTTTATCGTTAGGAACCAGATAGTGGCCTCTTCGGGCGGCGCTGTTGTTACAATAGTGGCCCTTTCTAAATTACCTGAAACCGTCTGCCATTCACGCTTGTTGATGGCCCCTGCGCCGGTTGTGTAGTAAAGGGCCGCAGAGACTAACTTCGTCTTTGTCCTGGCCTTTGCCCGAATCTGCTTATCGCGGGATTGCGGTCGTAGTATCTTCGGAAGGGGTAATCCCCTCTCCAAATGCTCATCGATGAAGAGCCCTATTTCGATTGGTGCCCAGCCTTGTTCATGGCCGTGGGGCATATTGACCGTAATCCTGAAGTTTCGTTCGCTCTCAACCAGGCCATACGTTTTCGCATAGCTGTCGAGGGGATATGCAAAGTCATTAGTGCCGTTCACAAAGAACACCGGCATCGAAGCCGAAGCGATATACATCGACGGGTCCCACAGCCGCACCCATTTTTCTCTTTGCGGAGTTGTCATTTGAGCGAATTCATTCAGCCACGTGCTGTTCTCGTGCAGGAATCCACAGCCATAAACGGGAACGGCCGCCTTAAACCGATTATCCAGCCCCGCAACGATACACGTCAGATATCCACCCCAGCTAATCCCAGTAACAGCAGTACGAGCGGCATCGACTTCATCGAAACTGCGAATCAGCGAATGGGCAAAAATGACATTGGCAACAGCATGGTAGGTCCATTGGTTCTGCACAGGCCCATCAATGGTAACGAACTTATCTGCGTGGCTCTGCCCCGGGCCTCCATCCGGAAGCCGTTTACGGTTGGCACTGCAACCGGCAAGGTCCATTGCAATCGCAGCGTAACCACGCTCGGCCCATAGCCGCACCCATTCTTCAAAGGCCGTCCCTCCCCCGCCATGCACCAAAACGACCGCCGGGAAGCGTCGGCCCTCCACATTCTTTCCATCCAGCGTGGCCGGGCTTGCATAGTAAGCAAACACTCGCGTTGGTTTACCCTGATAATGCCGCCCCTCATAGAAAAGCGACCGCACTGGTCCCTCTCGCTGAGACCATTCGTAATCCGGCGCCTTGCTCAGGGCAATCAAGTCCCACGGTGTTGTAGCCGGCAGCGATTTTGCCGGCCGAATAATCTCACTTTCCTGCCGGAGCAAAGTGCACCCGGAATTGGCCGGCAGGAATGCTAAAACACACAGCAACCACCTCAGTCGTAGCTTTTGTAAAACCATATTAACGATCCTTTATCAAATTCCAGGGCCTTCGCCGGAGCAAATCGCCGCCGGGACACGCCGTATATGAAGTGTACCTGCCTGTCCGGCATTGTTAAATATACCGAACTTTTCAGGAAGTGGGAAAGCAATAGTTTCGCGGGAACGGGGAATGCCGATTTTCCGAGCAATACTGCCATCAGCTTTCAATATAAAACGTATCAGAAGCCATCAAAACGCCGACACCTTATTGATTATTGTAGGTTTAAGTCTCAAAGTTCACACTCGCAAATCGGCCGTGATATTGAATTGCCGGCTTGGCCGCGGTGATGGCCGGAAGGGCCGACTTTTTTGTCCTAAGAAGCAATCAAACGTTGATACAGGAATTGAAAATAGTTGAAAAATCCGGCAGGAAATCATCTTTCCACAAGACTCTTTTTCTCCTCACGATGCCTTTTCCAATTTTCTGTTTTGCCGACTACGCAGGGGCTGATTGGTTTATATTCTCCAAAATAGTTTTCGTTTAGTATTCTGGCTATTTCGGAAGCCGATATATCCGGGCCAGAAGACCTCAAGAGCTCACCGACTTGCTGATTAAGTACACCTTTAGGGCGATTCTCTGCTGCTTCTGCCTGCTTTTGGGCCGCTAAATATTCTCTTGTCAGTTCCGCTGTATGTCGAAGGCTTTCTACTGTTGGGACCGCTATTGTATCGAAAAAATTGACACACCAATACCCAAGGTCATGATTGTCCTCTACTCTCTTCTTGTCCTTTTGAATTTGTCGCATAAATTTGCTGCAGTGCAGGAAATCGTTCCGTATTACCTTCAGAGGCTCAGCAATATTAGGGATATACAAGCGGAACGTATCTACGATATCGCCAAACTGTCTTTTGTGTACCGTATCCTTGAACAACTCCATAATGAGAAAATCTGAGAACCAGCGCGAAATCCACTTTTTGCGGAAAGCTGTCGTTGTGTGCCTGAATCTGTCCCTCTGTTGCCCGATCCACTCGTCCATCGCATTGGCAATCTGCTCCAATGATTCGGCTGCACGCGTTAATTCATTATTACGTTTTTCTTTGGGATTTTCTCTTTCTTCTACAATTTTGCACGCGAAAATCCTGCGAATTGCCAAAAGGATGATAGCAATTGCCCCTGCGCCGGTAATACTCAGCATAATAATAAGCAGTGTCTGACTCATAACGCTGTGTCCGACTCACAATCTCCTACTTAAAGTCTAAGAAATGGGCCGAAGAATGCAAAGACATCTCGGCATCAAACTTGTTAAGACCGATAAAGAGATCCTCCTGTTTCGCAATTTATTGTGTTTTTTGCGCCTTTTCGTGGCCAAACAAAATCCACCTTAATCCGTGTCTAAAAAACAGACCTCATCAAAGCAGGCAGCAAATATCAATATTGACATTTCTTCAAACGGCTGTTCTAATGCTCGCACTATGAGTCGTAAATCCGGCAAATCACAAGGCACAAGCCACGAGGGGCAAGTCCCAAAATACAACAACATCTCCATAATCGGCGATGGTGCAATGGCCACCGTGATGGCCTTGCTGCTCTGCGAAAAGAACATCAGCGTACGGATTTGGGGTTATGACCGCGAGCAGCTCAGCGAGTTTGCACAGCATCGCGAGAACACCAAATTTCTGCCCGGCTACAAACTGCCACAAACCCTCGTATTTGAGCCGGATGATGAGCGTATAATGGCCGGTGCCGACCTGATTGTCTCCGCTGTGCCCTGTCAGTTTGTCCGCCGGGTTTTCAAGCGATTAAAAGACTATGTCCCCGAGGGCGTTCCCATCGTCTCGACCGCCAAGGGCATTGAGAACGATACACTGCTGCGTCCGACCCAGATATTGGCCGACCTGCTGGCAGAAAAACTCAAAACTGCCGTCCTCTCCGGCCCTACCATTGCCGATGAATTAGCCAGGCAACTCCCGGCCACCGCCTGTGCCGCAGCAGCCGATGAGCAGTTGGCCAAAGACATCCAATGCACCTTCAACTGCTCCTGGCTCCGCGTCTATACCAATACCGACGTTATCGGCGTCGAGCTCGCCGCCGCCTGCAAGAACACTATTGCTATCGCCGCCGGAATTATAGATGGCACAGGAGCCGGCGATAACGCAAAGGCTGCCCTTTTATGCCGCGGACTTGCCGAGATTACTCGCCTCGGCCTCGCCTGCGGGGCAAGGCCGCAGACATTTGCAGGATTAGCAGGCTTAGGCGACTTGGTAACAACATGCATCTCGCCCAAGGGAAGAAACCGCTCGTTCGGCGAAAGGATTGGCAAAGGCCAGACCGTAGAGGCAGCCAAACAGGCTACTGAATCGGTGATTGAGGGCATCGCCACATGCAAATCCGTAATTGCTCTTGCCGAGCGATACAACGTAGAGATGCCGATTACGCAGGCTGTATATGAAATCCTGTTTGAGGACAAGCCCGTCCGGACCGCAATCGCCGATCTAATGACTCGCCGCCTCAAAGCCGAATAGCACGCATATTTCATACTCGCTGTTATGAGGAAATAAAAAAGGCTGCAAGCGCTATGCCCACAGCCCCTTGTATAAAGACTTCATCAATGTCAGGAGCTAACGCTGGTCGTGTGGAACCGTAACGATTGCGCTGCTTTCAGTAGCATTTCCGCAGTCATCAACTGCCCTGTATGTTATAGTGTAAACCCT
>DATLBB010000120.1:0-3600 GCA_035527155.1 Sedimentisphaerales bacterium | reverse complement strand
CGACGCGTGGCTGCCAGAACAGAGCCGGGGACAAACGTAAAGGCTGTCGCAATAGCGGCAGCGCCGCCCATAAAATCGCGTCGGGAGAGTTCTTTTTTGTGCTGATCGGTATTCTTATTTTCATTCATTTTCCTACCTCACTACAAATTTGTGTGTTTTAAGTTTCTTCTATATTGTGTCGGGCGGACAATTACTCTAATTTCTGTCGGCCGATGATGGCGTCGGTGAGCATTTTTCCGCTTGCGTATTCGATGGTGCTGCCGGTTGGCAGTCCCCTTGCCGGTCGAGTAATTTTAACGCCGGTCGGTCTGAGTAACGAGCTTATATAAAGAGCTGTTCCATCGCCGGCCAGATTGGGATTGGTCGCCATTATTATTTCTTTTATGTCGCCATTACGAACACGGTCGACGAGCTTGTCGATGGTCAGGTCGCTTGGCTCAATGCCGTCGAGCGGAGCGATGTGGCCGCCGAGGACGTGATAGAGCCACTTGCAGGCGCCGGTTTTTTCGAGGGCGATTACGTCTTTTGGCTGTTCGACGACGCAGATTATGGTTTTGTCACGGTGTGGGTCGGCGCAGATTTCGCAGGTTGGCTGCTCCGAATAATTGTAACAGGTCCGGCAGCGTTCGATTTTGTTTTTGACATCCTCGATTGCCTTTGCCAGTGCCATCGCGTCAGCGGGCTTGGATTTGAGTATGTGGAAGGCGAGACGTTCGGCGGTTTTGGGGCCGATGCCCGGCAGCCTGCCAAACTCCTCGATTAACTTGTTCAGACTTTCAGTATAAGCACTGCTCATAATTCGAATCTGCTTTTTGTGATTCCTGCGCAAGCAGGAATCCATATTCTTTCTTTATTAATTCTTAAATCCGTGTAATCCGTGGTTACATTTTTCTTTTTCAATAATCCATTCTTATTCCACCGCATCGTGCTTGCGGAGTAAGTCGACTATGTCCTTATGCCCTCCTCGGACAGCAAAATACAGAGGACTATGGCCTTCATCTCCCTTGGCGTTAACTTCCGCTCCTTGGGCAAGTAGAAGCTCGACAACATCCTCGTGGCCAACATGAGCGGCAAAGTGCAATGGAGTCCGCCCTTTATAGCCTTTGGAGTTAACGTCTGCTCCTTTGGCGAGCAAAAGCTCGACAATTTCTTTGCGACCCCAGCTTGAAGCACTGTGGAGAGGGGTATTGCCAGCTTTGCTCTTGGCGTTGACCTTAGCTCCGTTGGCAATGAGAAGTTCAAAGGCCTCCTTGTGTCCTGTCTCCGCTGCTATGCGTAGAGGAGTATCACCATCTCTTGTTCGTGCGTTCACATCGGCTCCGTTGGTGATTAGAAGGTCGACAATTTCCTTGTTACCGCGTGCGGCCGCATAGTGCAAAGGTGTATTGCCCGATTTGTCTCTAGCATTAACCTGTTCTGGTTGCTTTGCCAGAATTGATTTAGCTCTGGCAAGGTCTCCATAGTCTATTGTGTCCTTGAGGCCTTTCTGGAGAGCCGGTGCGCAGCCAGTGAGGATTAGACCAGCAAATAAAACTATTGATGCCACAATCAGTTTTTCTCTATTAGCCATAACAATTTCTCCCAAAAAAAGTTTGGTTGTTTCCGAAAGCTGTATGATATAATTAGTTTACATTCTCTCCAGCTTCCATAGAACCTGTCCCTCTTAGCCATATTCCGCTTTGACCGCTTGACATTATAACACTACGACTTTTATTTGTCTTCCTCTATTCCCGTAATTGTTGCGTCGAGGCCGAGGATGACAGTTTTTACGGCAGGGTCGTTTACTATGTCATTTTTTCTTCGGCTGCTTGTTCTGACCTCTCTAATCGGCGTCTTTTGCTCGATGCTTGATGCTTGATTCTCGATACTCGATACTCGATTCTCGATTCTTGATTCTCGATGCTCATCGCTCGATACTTGTGACTCGCTCGGAGTGGGCTTGCTGCGTGGCGGCTCAGGGGTTACGCTTCGCGGTGGTTGCTTTTTTTTTATGGGTGTGGGCGAATTGCCCTGTAACTGCGAAAGTAACTCGTCAACGTTGAGAAAATGTTCGCTTAAGGCAAATCGCAAAAGCAAAGCTTCTAAAAGGGCGCGGGGCGTGTCACTATTTTTGATGGACCACCGCAGCTTTTCGAGCGTGGTTATGCTGTAAACAAGCGCTGCGGTGTCGAATTTTTCGGAGAGCTCACCTGCCCGCTTTCGCTGCTCGGCGGTCAAAACGAGAAGCTCACTGTCGGCACCTGCGCTCTTTGCGACCATTAAATCACGCATATAGTCGATGAGGGCATCGACGAGCTGGACCTCACCCAAGCCGGTACTTATCAAATCCTGCACCGCGGCCAGCGTTCCGGCGGCGCTGCTGTCGCCAATTTCGGAGATTAACTGATAGACCTTCTCGCTATTGGGACAGCCAAGATACTGCTCAAGCAGCTCGGCAGTCAGCGGTTCGATACCTGCGCTTATTAATCTATCCAGCAGGCTCAAGCCGTCTCGCATCGAGCCGTTTGCCATTTTGGCGAGGGGCAAAATCAGGTCATCTTCGAATTTTATTTTTTCCTGTTTGAGTATGGACTTTAGCTGACCGGCAATGAGATTAGGGCTTATATTGCTGAAATCGAACCGCTGACACCTGGATTGAATGGTCGGGATGACCTTGTTCGGCTCGGTGGTGGCGAAGATGAACTTGATATGGCTGGGCGGCTCCTCGAGCGTCTTCAAAAGAGCGTTAAAGGCTTCAGTCGTAAGCATATGGACTTCGTCGATGATGTAGATTTTAAATCGTGCGCGTGCAGGCCGATATATAGCATTTTCACGGAGTTCTCGTACATTATCAACGCCACGATTAGTTGCCCCGTCGATTTCGATGACGTCGATATCTTCGCCGAGATTGACGGCGACGCAACTGTCGCACTTGCAGCACGGCTTTGTAGTGGGAGCATCAGCGGTGAGACAATTGAGCGACTTTGCGAGGATGCGCGCCATAGTTGTTTTGCCGACGCCACGGGTGCCTGTAAACAGATATGCGTGTGCGACGCGGTCGGTCTTTATGGCGTTCTTTAACGTCTGGGCGATTGGGTCCTGGCCGATGACGTCATCGAATGTTTGCGACCTGTATTTTCTCGCGAGTACCGTATACATATTCAAATCAAAAAAGGTGGCCGGGTTTACCCACAGCACAGCCGGGCAACACGCTTATGGCTGCTCGGTTCCCCGCCTGACCAGGTTCGCGGGCCCAGCTTGCATGGGACCCGGCCACAAAATTAACTATTAATTATTTACTATTGGCTATTTATCAGCGTATAACGCACCGGCAGTATAGCAGAGAAGACGGCAATTGCCAGAAAAAGATTTTCGATTGGCGGTTTTTGCTGCATCACGCTGAAAAAAACCGTAAAAAACTTCTGGACAAAAGCAGATTGATTCGGTAGAATTATATAGATAATTAATCGACATGTTTTCTTAGGAGAGGAACAATGGATGGGAAGTCACATCTGAAAAGTTGGGTGGTTTTGGCCGCGTTTTTGCTGGTAATAACGGCTACAGCTACGGGTGAAGTCATTTATGTTGACGCGGATGCGAATGGTCTGAATGACGGCTCAT
>DATLBB010000119.1:0-3432 GCA_035527155.1 Sedimentisphaerales bacterium | reverse complement strand
GGGCGTTAATAATGTTCCCGTAGTCAGGGAATTTCTCGGAGCAATCGCTCCGTATGTTCTCGAAGGAAAGACCTCGATAGGCGGGCCGGCTCCGGGCGCTAAGTCCGATGGCGGATTTAGTTATGAATATAATGAGCACGGAAAACCAGTATAATGAAATTTATACCCTTAACACAAAACAAATATGCTATTGTTGATGATGCAGACTACGAATGGCTCAATCATTACAAATGGTACGCTTCTTATCAGCGGGGTAGGTGGTATGCAAGAAGGAATATTTTTGATTATGAAAAACAAAAGACAACGACCATTAGTATGCACCAAATGCTATTAGTGGTTTCTATAGGAAATGAAGTTGACCACAAAGATGGTAATGGATTGAATAATCAACGAAACAATTTAAGGATAGCCACAAGAGCAGATAATCAACACAATCAACGAACACAGCAACGAATAAAAACATCTCAGTACAAAGGTGTTCATTTAGATAAACAGTATAATCTTTGGCGTGCACATATAAAATACAATGGCAAGGTAATTCATATAGGTCGCTATAAAGCAGAAAAACAAGCTGCTATGGCTTATGATGTTAAGGCCAAAGAACTGTTTGGTTCTTTTGCAAAAATAAATATCGCATAGTTTAACCTCAGTAAAAAAGTGAGTCACCTAAACTATGTAAAATTTCAGTCACCCCTATCATTTTGATAGGACCTGATGCTCAATCCGTAAAGAACGGATCGGTAGAGATCGCCGAAGAGGATTAGGGAAGCCGCAAGGTGCGGATACCTCCCGACAGTGTAAATTAAATAAACATTGAAAGGAGTTATCTAACATGAGTACATTATATGCTAATACCGGTTATACCTTGCTGGACCGGTTCAAAGAGACAGTAGATGGCAAGAACATGGCCCGAATCATTCAGGTCATGAATTATTACGGGGTGGCCGACTTTTTCGCCGACTGGCCCGCACAGGAAGCAAGTCATGGCCTGAAACATCAGGTAGTCCGAACAGTCAACGTCCCGGCAAGCACGCGACAGGCTTTGGACGCCGGAGTAGCCCCCAACGTTAACCATACCCAGACTGTATGGGAAGACGTTGTTCTTTTCGCACAAAGACGATCCATTCACGACAAGAGACTCGATACTCTTTCGGCTCAAGGCAAGAAAGACAAGCTGGGGATGGAAGACGATTCTCACCGAAGGGCGCTTGGTAAGGACATTGTTAATGGGATATTCAACGACAATCCTACCAGTGGCGGCGAGTACATAAACGGCCTGTTTTCAAGGCTCGATGCCCTGAACTCTACGGGGCTGGACAATGTTCGGTCCGCAGGCTTTACAAGTGGCGGTTCGACGACTACGAGACTGATTATCGTGGAATTGAACCCCAACGACGGGGCTTATCTGGTTTATCCTCCCGGTAGTATGACTCCGAACGCCGGATCATACGGTGTGTACGAGGAAGACAAAGGCAAAGAGAATATTGTCGATCCGAACAACTCACTCGCTATCCGATACGATTACGTCGCTATATTTGAGGCGTGGCTGGGGATGGCAGTTGGTAACAACTTAAAGATGGGTTGTATGGCCAATATCAATCCCACTTACGGCGGGACAGGAGCCATTGACGACGACTTCTTCGATGAGCTTAACGACCTTCTGGCCGTTCTTGACCTGGATTATTCGAGAACGAGAATTTACATGAATCGTGGATTAGGCGCCCAGTTAAATAACTACTCGCGTACTAAAAATAACGTGAACTGGCCGACTACGGAAATATTCGGAAGAAAACCAAAGGATTATCAGGGGATTGTTATTCGTGAGCTTGACCCCGTAATAATCACCAATACTCAGGCTGTAGTCAGCTAAGAAAGGAGTTTCAATAATGAGAGATACATCTCTTTTACTAAGCAATGCTCAAGCAAGAACAAACCCGACTTCAACGGGAACTGTTTCTTCTAACGTTCTTGATTTGGAGCAAACGAGCGGTGCGGTTGTTATTCTCACCGACGATCAACTCGAAGGCTATATGAACGTTGTACTTACCGCCGTTGCTTATACCAGCGGCGGCACCGAAGGCATGACTTTGGAAGTCAGAAACGCCGACAATGCCGACTTGGCTACCGGCGCTGAAAACATCGGGGTACAGGATGTCCCGTTGGCTGAAATTGTCGCAGGTGCAAAGTTCAGCGTACCTTTCAAGCGAGATATAGCCGAACGGTATGTTGGGTCGTTCCTCAGAGCCAAAAGCACCACTTATGTCGGAACAATTACTGTTGATGCCGAGTTTTCCGACAAACCTATTTCCGAAAATGACAGCATCCAGAAACTGGTGTCTTAAAGAAAGGAGTAACAAAAATGAAGTTTATGAAAATAATCGTATTAGTGCTCCTTTTAATCGGCGCGCAGACTGCTTACGGCATATCTGCCTTCGATATAAGATGGGGTACTGACCTGATTTCAAATCAGCGTTCCAACACTCTGAAGCAGTGGACCGAAAGCATTGAAGGCAGAGTTACCGGAAGTGGCGGCATGGGAAACCATTATTACGTCGACTCAGGGGTAGTTACCGAAGGCGATGGCACTTCATGGGCTGACGCAAGGGACACTCTCGACGAAGCCGTAGCCTTGTGTACGGCTGATAATGGTGATGTCATTCATGTCAGGGCCGGTCATACTGAAGACTGGACAGCGGCGGATTCGGCTGATTTAGACGTAGCTGGAATCACAGTCATTGGCGAGGGCCAGGGCGAGGCAAGGCCACTGTTTACGTTAGACGGTGCCGCCGCTGAGCTTGTTATGGGCGACGCCTCTATCATGATAACCAACTTGAGATTCATGGCGTCAGTTGATAGTACGGTACACATTATCGAAGTCGAAGACGATGCCGATGGTTTCATAATTTACAACTGTGAATTCATGGAGCCCGAATCGGCGGATACTACCGATGAGGCCGACGACATTATCCAGGTCGCCGCCGGTGCTAATCAGGGTTTTATCGTGGGCAATACCTTCTATTCCCTGAGTGCAGGTGCCAATACCGCCATTGATTTGACGGCTGGTGTTATCGAAGATATCACGGTTGCCTATAACTACATCAACGGAGCTTTTGCCGAAGGGGCGATTTTCTCCGATGATATTGACCTTCGCTGCCGGATTATCGGTAATACGGTAATTCAGTTAGATGCCGCTATGACGCCTATCACGTTTAACACGACGGCGACTGGCATAATGGAAGACAACTGGTGTACGTCCAAGTCAACGACTTATTTGATTGATGCCGGTTCTATGCATTGCAAAGGTAATATGTGGTCGGATACGGATACTGCCGATGCAGCGGCAGTACCAATGTATACATCTGAGACTGGAGTTGATATTTGGGCGGCATCACAGACAACCCAGATAACTACTGCTTCAACCGCCGCTATCGA
>DATLBB010000118.1:0-5899 GCA_035527155.1 Sedimentisphaerales bacterium | reverse complement strand
TTTGGTCAATACAAATCTTGTTTGCGGCATTGGGCCTTCAAATGCATCTACCAGGACTAATACGCCATCTGCCATTTTTAAAACTCGTTCGACCTCGCCACCAAAATCGGCATGGCCTGGAGTGTCGATCAGATTGATCTTATATTCATCGCCATTTGAGTCGGTATAGTAGATCGCGCAGTTTTTGCTTAGGATTGTTATGCCGCGTTCTTTTTCGATGGGGTTTGAATCCATTATCAAATTGTGCTGGCCGCCAGCTAATTTATCGAGATCTTCGGTTCTGAACATGCCGGACTGGTAGAGAAGCTGGTCTACGAGCGTTGTTTTGCCATGATCGACATGGGCAATTATCGCCACATTACGAATATAATCTGAATACATAATAAAGTCTCAAAAAGGCATTAGCGAAAATTAAGGAGTTGGTCTAATCCTTGTCGTGCAAACCCACTACTATACATTATTTTCTTATGAATGTCAATACAGAACCGAGTATCTACAGAGGTCACAAAGGTTTGTCCACTAATAACCTTATTGTTCTACCCCCATGCTCCCGGGACACACCAGCGTCCGGGATATTCTGGTTCTAATCACTCGACCAGCGGGTTTCCTCTAACGGGGCCAGTCGAGGCCCTTGATGCCCCGAATTGTCAAGTTCACGTCCGGCAATCCGTCCCGTGCGGGGCGAATCTTGTTGGCCTGAAGGAAGCGGACCTGTCCGTCAGCAAACAGGTAGTTGCGGCTGCCCTGCCAGCACCACCATCCTTCGTCTTTGTCATCTGTGGGTGAATGATTGCTGGACCATTCCCCGATAAGGATTTTGCCGGAAGATTTGGCCACATCATTGCGTTGTTGCGGCATGGATGGCTGCGGATTACTGTAAGTGTCGCTTGGGCTGCTCATCGCATCGATCTGCTTAGGACTGTGGTAGAAGGCCATCGAGTAGGCATAGCTGGTGGCCTCGTATGTGTTCTTGTCGGTGGTGTCTTCGGGACAGAACAGAACCGAAGGATTGTCCTTGTTGACCCTGGTGCTCAGATAAGGCTCGATAAAGGACCGCCACCCACGTCCCATCCACAGCCAGTAACCGGTTGGCAGCGGGTCCTGGGCACAGGGGTACGTATCCTCGTTTTCATTCAGGTACATGTTCACGGCTAAATTTATTTGCTTGAGGTTGTGCGTACATTTAAGGCGGCACGCCTGCGACCTCGCCTTTGAAAGCGATGGCATAAGTATGGAGAGCAAAAGGGCGATGATTGCTATAACGACAAGCAGCTCCACGAGAGTAAAGCCGAGCCGGCTGTGCCCTCTGCTGAACCTATTAGCTAAGAAAACGCCGTCTATCACCTTTTTCACTATTCATTAAATAACATACTACGGAATACCAATATGATACACGACAGGAGAATCAATGTGCCGATTATGCCACCTATTACCCGGAACATCAATATAATTATCCCGCCGGAAGACCCCACCAGAATTTTGCTGACGGCAAAAGAAGGTCCTCAACTGCTAACGGCTTTCTTAACAGACCAATATAGCAGAAATAACCCGGGAAAAATAATAAGCAAGAATGAGAACAGAATCAGAACAATCTCAATGTGGAGTAATTCTCCTATGACTGCTGAAAGCACAAATAGCAACAAGAACAAAACAGGTGTTCTCCGGGAGAAGCTTACTGTTGTTGCAGCTATCTTCTCTTGTCTGGATTTGCGTATGTTATTAATCAACAACCAGATAAGTGCTACATAGATTGCCCATACAATGAATTGAGGTCCAAATCCAGGCAATTTATCCCAATGGAGCAATCTGGAATAGCCTACATACATTAAGATAAGAAAGACAGCAATCACTTTGCATGCCTTTTTGCCTGGAAGCAGCTCCCTCATAGAGTAGTTGTCTCCGCCCGTCTTCTTCCATAAAACCATCAGGAGAAGCAATACAACACCAGAAGAGAGTGTAGATAATATCGAGATGAGTGGTGAGGGTGAATTGACAGAAGTAAATAACCCTGCCCAGATCAGTAGAAGAATGAAAAGAAGCTTGCCTCGTTTTCTTACCCACTCCGGAAGCAGCCCTGCAATTTCTTTAGACTTCGTGAGATACGTTTCCCCAATAAACAGCGGAAGCATGAATGCAAGGACCGAGTGCCAGAACAATACCAACAGAAGTGTTTCAAATATAGCTATGCCTCCTACGCTGAGCATTGGTCCTTCTGCTGAGTATGATATCCAGACAACTTTAGTCATATATGCCTCGTACATTCCAAAGAGCAATCCCGCCGCATACAGCGAACCAAGAGTTGGTTTTCCATAGGAGAAAACGATGGAGAAGAAAAACAAGGTATGCAAGAAATACAATGGAAACACAATGAGTATGCCCCATGGCGCGAAAAAGGGGAACGGAGTAGAACCTGCGATAACTTCTGCAAAAAATGTAGAAAAAGCACCTAATATAATCCAGAACAAAAATTTATATCTCCTTGATGGGCAAGTGCTTATACTATTATTCATTATGATTATTCTTGTGTATATCGGTCTTGGCAGCCGAATATAATCGTCACTCAACCGTAACGCTTTTTGCAAGGTTTCGAGGTTTGTCGACATCGTGGCCGCGAAGCACTGCAGCGTGGTAGGCCAGCAGTTGCAGCGGCACAACGGTCAGCATCGGCTGTAAAAGCTCCGGCACATCCGGGACGGTAATTAAATGGTCGGCGTGTTTTTTGATATTCTCATCGCCTTCGGTTGCCACGACGATAATTTTTCCGCCGCGTGCCCGCACTTCCTCAATGTTACCCATAATTTTGTCATATTGCGGCCCGGTTGTGGCAATGAAAACTGCGGGCATACCGTCAACAATTAAGGCAATCGGGCCGTGCTTCATCTCCGCAGCCGGCAGGCCCTCGGCGTGGATATAACTGATTTCCTTTAGTTTCAAGGCACCTTCAAGGGCGACCGGGTAATTAAAGCCCCTGCCCAAGAAAAGCCAATTGTCCCTGTCGATGTTTGCTGAGGCAATTTCTTTAATATGGTCGGACTGCTGTAGTATCTGGCTTATCTTGTCCGGTATCTGGGAAAGCTGGTCGATGTACCCACTGGCCTCGTTGCTGCTTATATGCCTTCTTCTGCCTAATTCGATAGCTAACATTGTCAGCACCGCCACTTGGGCGGTAAATGCCTTTGTGCTGGCAACCCCGATTTCCGGGCCGGCGTGAAGATATATCCCTGCGTCGGTTGTCCTGGCGATGGAAGAGCCGACGACGTTGACAATGCCGAGCGCTGTTGCTCCTCGTTCCTTGGCCTGCTCTACCGCTGCAAGAGTATCGGCGGTTTCGCCTGATTGACTTATTGATATAACGACGGTGCCGTCCTCGATGATTGGGTTGCGATATCGAAATTCGCTGGCGTACTCGGTATCTGTCGGGATACGCGCCAACTGCTCGAACAAAAATTCTCCGACCAGGCCCGCGTGGAATGCAGTGCCGCAGGCCGTCAGGATAATGTGTTTGGTCCGCGTCAGCTCACGCAGGTAGTCGGCTATGCCGCCGAGTTTAATTTTTCCGTTTTGCCTGTCGATTCTACCGCCCATACAGGTTGTCAAAGCTGTCGGCTGTTCTGAAATCTCTTTAAGCATGTGATATTTGAAGCCGCCCAGCTCGATTTGCTCTAATGAAAATTCGATTTGCGTCAGGTCCTTGGCGACAGTAACATTGTCAATCGTTTTGGTATGAAAGCCCTGTGGGCTGACGGTAACCATCTCATTGTCGGCAAGATATATTGCCTGAGTTGTATGCTCTACGATTGCAGCCGCATCCGAGGCCAGAATATATTCGTTATCGCCCACTCCCAAAATCAGGGGGCTTCCCCTTTTGGCGCCGATGATTGTATCGGGAAAATCTGAGCACACAATGGCCAGGCCGAAGGTGCCGTGCAGTTCGCCAAGAGCCCGCTGAACCGCCCATTCAAATTTGTTCTGCCCGTCGAATTGTCTTCTCCCCTCACCTTCGTCGCCCCTGGCGTAAAAATAGCCGATTAAGTTTGCTATAACTTCGGTGTCGGTCTCACTGGTAAACTTTGTCCCTTCATTTTGCAGCCATGTTTTCAATGTGCCGTAGTTTTCGATAATGCCGTTATGAACAACGGCGATTTTGCCGGTATAGTCAAGGTGCGGATGTGCGTTAATTGTGTTCGGCTTGCCGTGTGTCGCCCAGCGCGTATGGCCGATGCCGAATGTCTCAGCTTTGTCAGGCTCATCTAAAATCTCTTCCAGGGCGCTGATTCTGCCTCTCGTCTTTTTGATTTTTATCGCACCGCTGCCTAATAGCGCCACACCAGCCGAATCGTAACCCCGGTACTCCAGCCGTTTCAATCCTTCTATAAGAATTGGCTGCGCAACTTTTTTACCCAGATAAGCTACTATGCCACACATTCATATATTCCTTACTCAGGGAAACTTTAGTAACATAAATCGGCAGAAAACACAGCACCCATAATACAAAAGCAACACGAAAAGAAAAACGGCTTTCAGGAAATTGTGCCCAAAGTTAAGTTATTATAGGCCATTCATTTCATTCCACAAATCAATTCCGCTTAATCGTTCTATCAGATATTCTCATTTGACGAATCACCTCCTGTGCCGTTTAATTTGACTTATATGATAGTTGTTATTGATTATAACATAGGAAACGTCAGGAGCGTATGCAATGCGTTCCGGCATATTGGCTGTGATGCAAAGCTTAGCTGCGAACCGAGTGACATTGAAAGCGCCGCCGGCCTCGTACTGCCCGGCGTTGCGGCATTCGGTTACGCAGTCAGTGCTTTAGGCACTCTTGCTGAGTTGATAAAAAAAGTTGTTTCTGTTGGTAAACCATTGCTTGGTATTTGTGTCGGCTACCAGATGCTCTTCGAGAAAAGCAGCGAATATGGCCGGCATAACGGCCTTGGATTGGTTTCAGGCAGCGTCGTTCCCATCCCTTCCGGCAGAACAATCCCGCACATGGGCTGGAATCTGGTGAAGCTACCGGAAAATATGGATTTATTTGCCGGCCTGGGAAACGAACAACACTTCTATTTCGCGCACTCTTTCTATGCCGATGTTACTGACAGCCAGGCAAAAATAGCCTATACGGACTACGGTTTTGATTTGCCTGCATCAGTACAGAAGGAAAATATATATGGCACACAGTTCCATCCTGAAAAGAGCAGCAAAAGCGGCTTAAAGGTCCTGAAGAATTTTGCTCAAATTTGTGAGGGAACAAATTCCTGATGTTGGCCAAAAGAATCATCCCCTGTCTCGACGTTAAAGATAATCGTGTGGTCAAAGGCGTCCATTTCTTGAATCTTCGTGACGCCGGCGACCCCGTGGAGCTCGGCACAAGATACAGTGACGAGGGAGCTGATGAGCTGGTATTTCTGGATATTACCGCCACAATTCGCTCTCGCAAAACAATCGTCGAGCTTGTCGAAAAGGTCGCCGAAAATGTTTTCATTCCGTTTACCGTTGGTGGCGGCATACAAACGGTTGAACAAATAGACGAGCTTTTACGAAGCGGGGCCGAAAAGGTTTCGGTAAATACCGCCGCGGTCCGGAATCCGAACCTGATTGCCGAAGCCGCTCAACGCTTTGGTAATCAATGTGTTGTACTGGCCATTGACGCCCGTTGGTCAAAGGCAAACCCGGACAAATGGCAGGTCTGCGTAAAAGCAGGTTCAGAACCGACCGGCATCGACGCTGTCGAATGGGCGGTTAAGGGCGAGAAGTTGGGTGCAGGTGAAATACTCTTGACAAGTATGGACACCGACGGAACTAAGGCTGGTTACGATATCGAGCTTACCAAGGCCGTATCTGATGCGGTCAATATCCCCGTAATCGCATCCGGCGGAGCAGGAAAACTCGAACACCT
>DATLBB010000117.1:0-6149 GCA_035527155.1 Sedimentisphaerales bacterium | reverse complement strand
AGCCTGTGTCCTGCCAGACATCGGTTCTTGGTCGATGGAAGGACAGAAGTGTTCGCTGGGTTCTGCTTGATTTCCAGGCTGAGCCTCCCGCTAACAGGACATCGCATTTTAAGCTATCCTGGGGCAAAAAAGTTAAGACAGCTGACCCTGAATTTCCAGTACAGATAACGGGGCAGAAAAAACCATCTATCAAAACGAGAAACATTGTTGTCTCACCCGTGAAAAACGCTCTGCTGCGAATTTCTGATCGGATCGACCTAAAATTTTCGCTGACAGATAGCAAAGGGGCAAATTGCAATGGAATTGTCGAATCGGTAGAGGTTCAAACAAAGGGTAAAATCCGTTCCACCCTGGTCTTAAAGGGCGCATTTCGCAGCCCTGATGGAGAGCGTATTTTTGGTTTCCGGATGCGCGTTTCTGTTTTTGCCGGGCTATCGAAAGTTTACCTTGAGCCGCAGATTTTGGTCAATTCGGAACAAGGCGTAATCCAAAATATCCGTAGTTTGAAGTTAGAGGTAATTGCTCTTGACAGAATGCGCTCTGCTTCTATAGGCGGGACGCCCGGATGGAGTGGTAAAGCAACTTCGTTACTGCGTTTGTTCCAGATTGATGACGAGAACTACCGGCTCGAAGGTGTTGAAGGAAAAGGATCAAAAGCACCGGGATGGGGGGAGATTGTGGATGGAAAAGGGACTATAGCTGTTGCCGTGAAAGACTTTTGGCAGCAATGGCCAAAAAGCATAGAGGTGGATTCAAAAGGTTTAACAATAGGTTTATCCCCCGAATTTAAAGAAGGTGCTTTCGATCACATGGAGCCTTGGTATAAGTATCAATATTTGTTCGAGGACAACTGCTATCGCCTGAGAACAGGTCAGGCGCCTCGCTGGCGGATCTGGTTGGATTTTTCAGGAGACGGCACCTCTTTGGTAAAGTCTGCAAATGCTCCCCTTGTCCCATCCGCTGATCCAACTCAGGCAATTGCTACTGACGCATGGGGCCATATTGCTCCTGCAGGAAGCCCAGGTATGAAAAAATATGATGATTGGGCGGAAAATCTTTTCGATAATGGTTATTGTCACTCAATCAAAACACAGCGCGACTATGGACAGATGAATTGGGGAGATTGGTTTGGCGAGCGCGGCTGTAATTGGGGCAATCACGAGTATGATACAGCCAAACATATCCTGATGCAGTTTGCACGGACCGGGGATCCCAAATACTTCTACGAAGGGGATGCTGCCGCCCGCCACACCAGCGAGGTGGACGTTATTCATTTTGTTAATGATGACTTACGGAAGCATTTCGGGGAGGATTTACGCGACCGCCCAGCTTATCCGGTCCGTCCCGGAATGGTACACGAGCACTGTGTAGGACATGTAAGCGGTTTTTACAGCGTTGAACGTATCCGCGAACTTTATGTTTCGCTGGGAGTTGGCAAGAGTAAGAGACCATATCTTTGTCTGGACCCTTACAACTTAGGACATATCTGGACCCAAGGCATGGTTTATCATTACTTTTTGACCGGTGACCCATGGATGAAGGAGACGGTAGAAAAGATTGGTGGGAATCTTGTCAAACTGGCCGAGGAACGGAAGTTTAACTTCAAGACCGGCAGCCACATCGGACGTGTTAACGGCTGGACAATGCTGGCCATAGCCGGCGCCTATGAGCTTGACTTTGACGAGCGCTACCTAAATGCTATGAAATTGATTGCTGATGATGCCATTTCAGCTCAGGACCCGCACTGTGGCGGCTGGCTTTGGAAGCTCCCCTGGGGACATTGCTATTGCGAAACGAAACATGTAGGAGAAGCCGGGTTCATAAGTTCAGTCAGGATAAACGGATTGAGTCGATATTATGAGCTCTCAAGGGATGAACGCATTGCCGAAGTTATAAAAAAGGGAGTTACACATCTTAATAATGATACCTGGATGGAACAATATAGCGACTGGCGCTACACATCGTGTCCGGCCTCAAATCCAATCCGACAAACGGGCGTTACGATTGCTGCTCTTGTCAATAGTGTGAAGCTGAACAAAGAACCTGAACATCTGAGAATCCTACAAAAAGCATGGGATAACAAGTTTAAACGCCTTCTGATAGCACCTGCTGCAAGACCCGGAGTTGGCAAGACTTACTCGACCATCATGTATGGAAGTCCGGAGGCAATGAATCTCTTCGTCAATGGTTTAGAACAATAAAATATACACAGTTCGGCATTTTCTTATGAGTGAGCAAAGATTACAAAAGGTCCTGGCGGCGGCTGGTATTGATTCGCGTAGAAAATGTGAAGAGTTGATACTCAGCGGCGGTGTCCGCGTAAATCGAAAAGTGGTTGATAAGCTGCCGGCCTTTGCTGACCCTGAAAAGGACATCATAACTGTAGATGGCAAAAAGATTCAAGCCGCTCAGAAGGTATATTTTCTTTTGAACAAGCCCAAGGGTGTGATTTGCACCAATTACGACCCCCAGGGCAGGAAAAAAGCGATAGACATCATCCCCACAAGACAGCGTATCTTTTGTGTGGGCAGACTCGATATCGATACCTCTGGAATAATTATCCTGACTAACGACAGCATTCTGGCAAATAGATTAACGCATCCCAGATTCGGATTGGCTAAAACCTATGTTGTCAGGGTCAAGGGCCAAATTGCCGGCGAGGCGGTGGAAAAGTTAAAAAAAGGAATCTGGCTGGCCGAAGGCAAAACCGCCAGGGCATCAGCGAAAATATTAAAACGCAGCCATAAGGAATCACTGATTGAAATCACTATTCGACAGGATCTTAACCGGCAGATTCGCAGAATGTTGGCCAAAGTGGGGCTGTCTGTAAAATCGCTTAAGAGAACACGGATTGGCAAACTCAATACCAGAGGTATCGGCGTCGGCAAGTTCAGAACGCTAACCAAAGCTGAAGTGGCATACCTGAAAAAGACCACTACCGGCTAATCAGGTGATACGCAAAAGTCGATAAAGTATCGAGCAATGTCCTTAAAGAAAAAGCATCTTCTCAGATAAAAAACGCGGTTGAAAAGGCTAAATAAATGCGTGGCAAGCGCAAGGCAGAAAACGAAAAATCAATTTCATATGATAAAAAAGCTTTTCGACGAAGCAGACGGAGGATGCGTTTACCGGCGGAGAAAAGGATTATTTCCACAACTTCCAGACCTGGAGAAAAACAAAAGCGTGTAAAAAAGGTGCCGCCGAAGCCGGTAACCGGCTGGCGCCTGTGGCTGTTTCGCATTGTTGCTCTTACCGTTATTCCAGTCCTGTTGTTTCTGTTGCTGGAGCTGGGTCTGCGTGTAGTCGGTTACGGTTTCCCTGTTACTGCGACTATCAAGTGTAAAGTGAACAAGACAGATGCTTATGGGGACAATGTCAGATTTGGCTGGCGGTTCTTTCCGCAAAACATTGCCCGTGAATCCGAGCCATTCATTTTCCCTGCGGATAAATCGGACGGTACCTATCGTATTTTTGTGCTGGGCAGCTCAGCCGCTCAAGGTGTGCCTGACGCGGCATATTGTTTCGCACGATTTCTGAAGGTAATGCTTCAGGACAAATACCCGTCAGTAAAATTTGAAATTATTAACACCGCGGCAGCGGCTATAAATTCCCACGTCGTATTGGAAATAGCAAAGGATTGTGCTCGGCACGAGCCTGACCTGTTTATCGTGTACCTCGGCAACAACGAAGTTGTTGGCCCCTACGGTGCAGGGACTGTCTTTGCCCCGCTTTCTCGCCACCTGTTCCTCATTCGTGCCGGCATCGCCGTTAAAGCTGCCAGGCTGGGGCAGCTTCTCACGAATTTACTTGAGTCGGCGGCTGCCGGAAGGGATACGCCGGAAGTTTGGAGTGGAATGGAGATGTTTCTCGAAAAGCAAGTGCGGGCAGGTGAAAAACGTTTGGAGACTGTTTACCAACATTTTGAAACGAACCTCGAAGATATCAGCCGTTTCGCACGCAAGAGTGGAGCAGCGATACTTTTCTGCACCGTAGGCAGTAACTTGAAAGATAGTCCGCCGTTCGCCTCACTGCATCGGCCGGGTCTGATGGAGACGGAGAAGAAAAAGTGGGATGGTATTTATCAGCAGGGAGTAGCATACGAGGATGCCGGTGAATATGCAAAGGCAGTTACTCGCTATATAGCTGCCGCTGAAATTGACGATTCATATGCCGACCTTCAGTTTCGCTTGGGACGCTGTTATTGGGCGATGGGCGAATATGAAAGGGCACGGGACAGATTTATCAAAGCACGTGAAATTGATACACTTCGATTCCGCGCCGATAATCGAATTAACGGGATTATTCGCGATGTAGCTTCTGAAAAATCAGGGGATGGTGTTTACCTTGTAGACGCGGTCAAAGCATTCGAGAAGAACAGTCCCAATGAGGTCCCCGGAGAGGAGCTGTTTTATGAGCACGTACATTTGAATTTTCATGGCACCTATCTTCTGGCCAGGACAATCTTCGAGCAAGTGGAAGGGACACTTTCGGAGCGGGTAAAACATCAAAAAGAAAATAAACGTCCGTTGCTAACCGAGTCGGAATGTGTCCGGCGTCTGGCCTACACGGGTTGGGACCGACACAGAATTGCTGATGAGATTCTTAATGATTTTGTCAAGAAACCGCCGTTCACAAACCAGCTTTACCACAAGCGGCAGGTGAGGCGAATGGAGAAGGAGTTCAAGGCCCTTGAGATTTACCTCGCCCCTGAAGCCCTTAAAAAGACCGCTGCCCAGTATCGTGAGGCGATTCAAAAAACGCCTTCAGACTGGCGATTGTATTGGAAGTATGGCAAATTACTGGCGGAAAATATGAAGGACTACCAGACAGCGGCTAAACAGTTTCTTTTTGTCCAGAGCTTTTTGCCGCATTCTTTCATGGGATACCATGCAATGGCATCGGTCTTGCGCGGACTCAATGATTATGATGGGGCTATTGCACAGTACCTGGAGTCAATACGAATGAAGCCCACCCATGGCGAGGCGCATTACTATTTAGGGTTGTTATATCAAAAACGGGGACAATTCGATAAGGCTGAAGAATATTATTCCAAGGCGATGCGACTTCAGCCGAATGGAGTCCCGGCTTATAACAATTTAGGGGAAATACTGCTTCAGCAGGGCAGGGTTGACGAAGCGATGAAAGTCTGCCGTAAGGGATTGCTTTACGCACCGGACAACCCGATTCTGCACTGCAACCTGGGCGTCATTTTAAATAAACAGGGACGGAGAGATGAAGCAATCAGGGAAGTTAGCACCGCTTTACAGTTAGACCCAAACTCAGCCGAGATACGTAGAGTGCTGCAAGTTATCTTGAAAAAACGGCGTTGAAGAGACCAAGTAGATGCCTGGCAAGCGCAGGAAAATGCATAAAAAAAAGGTGTCTCAGAAGTTGATAACCGGCCGGCGTCTCTGGCTGTTTCGCATCGCTGCTCTTACGGTCATTCCGGCTCTTCTGTTTTTGTTAATAGAGTTGGGTCTGCGTGTAGTTGGATACGGTTTTCCCGCCGCTGCGACTATCAAGTGTGAGGTCAATGGCAGGGCGTCTTACTGTGACAATGTCAAATTCGGCTGGCGGTTTTTTCCGCAAAATCTTGCCCGCAAATCCGAGCCGTTTATTTTCCCCGCGGACAAATCGGACGATACCTATCGAATTTTTGTGCTGGGCGCTTCTGCCGCCCAGGGCACGCCGGACGCGGCATTTTCTTTCGGACGCCTTCTGCAGGTGATGCTGAGGGACAAGTATCCGGGTGTAAACTTTGAAGTTATTAACACAGCGATGACGGCTATCAACTCGCACGTGGTTTTGGAGATTGCAAAGGACGGCACTCGTCATCAGGCTGACATGTTCATTGTGTATATGGGTAATAACGAAGTTGTGGGGCCATACGGGCCGGGGACCGTCTTTAGCCGTTTTTCGAGCAGCCTGTCTCTCATCCGTGCCGGTATCGCCCTTAAAGCTACCAGGTTGGGGCAGCTTCTAACGAACTTGCTTGATTTGGCTGATGCTGGAAGGAACACGCCGGCAGTTTGGCGTGGATTGGAAATGTTTCTTCAAAAGCAGGTACGGGCTGGTGACGGGCGATTGGAGTGCGTTTATCAACATTTTGGAAGGAACCTCGAAGATATCACTCGTATAGCTCTTAAGGG
>DATLBB010000116.1:0-2844 GCA_035527155.1 Sedimentisphaerales bacterium | reverse complement strand
TCGGCAAATTTGGTATTTAGACCAAAACACCCAAAGTCCGGTGCCTCTATCACTGGCAATTTTTCCAGCTTGGATTATAGGCTTTGCTCGCCGGCAGGCAAGGAAAAAATGGGGCGAAATATTGCATTTCGGTCAAAATACCGCCCAAGGGCGTATTTTTGAGAGGATTTGACTTTACGTGTATGAAAGTAAGTCGCATAACCTTTTTGGGGATAATCAGACAACAAATGGATTGTAATCTTACGGCCGATTCAGTATTATACTTTGGCAGGGCAAGTGTGGCACGGGCTTCCAGCCCGTGAAAACACGGCCAGGATGGCCGTGCCACCAGAAGGCTGCGCGTTTCTTTATTTGCTCGGCAGGGGCAAGCTCAGGCCGAACTGGCCCCCGGAGCAATTGGTGGAAACCGAACGCATAAAAGAAACAGACGTAACACAGTTGGAGGCGCAAGATAGCACAGAAGAAGGATAAGGATGTTAGAGCTGCCAGTACCGGAAATAATCATATTTGGAGCCGTTGTGGTTTTGTTCCTTGCAGCGGCGATAGCAGGTGTTCTTCAGTTACTGGCTGGTGGTGAGAAATACAAGCGGTTCCTGCCCCCACTTATATCTCTGGCGGTAACGCTGGAGGCCGTGATATTGATACTTCGGGCTGTGTCGCTCGCGGCAATTCCCCTGACCGGTTTGTTCGAGTCCATGATAGTTCTTACAGTTGTGTTCGGCCTGGTATACCTTTTGTTAAGCAGCGCAATCCGACAGGTTTGGTTCGGCTCGATAATGGCATGGATAATCTTTGCAATGATTCTAATGGCTGGAACTGTTGCCAAACCCGCCTCAGAAGCACATGAGGCAGCCGCGACTCCATGGGCAATTGGTCACGGTATCGCGATGATTCTTGGAGGAGCGTCGATAATGTTTGCGACGGCAAGCGCGTTCCTTTATTTGCTCGGCAGGGGCAAACTCAAGCGAAAAGAAATTATACAAGTGCTTGGCAGAGTACCCAATATCGAGAAGCTTGAGCACATGAACCTGTTTGGAGCGAGGATTAGCTTTGCGTTGCTCACCATCGGCCTGATAAGTGGTCTGGGGCTTGCGTCGGTGCTCGGGACAGGCATCACAGGGTGGCTGGCTGACGGAAAGGTCGTCTGTATCATTGCAGCCTGGATTTTGCTCGGAATGATCCTGCTGTTGAACCGTATGCTTTTGCTCAAGGGTAAAGTTAGAGCATATATGACAATAGTTGTCTTTGTATTGCTTTTATTTGCGATTTTGGGTGCGACTGTTTTAGGTGTAACTCAACATAATTTTTCACAGTAACACTTAATCTGTTGCTCCAGTGATTAGTCAACTGTAAAAATGAACATTATTGTTGTAGGACTTAATCATAAGACTGCTCCGTTGGATATCCGCGAGAAGTTAGCGTTTGATGCCGCGGATACAATGAAAGCATTGAGACAGCTCAAAGGCAGATTTCGCAAAGCCGAGTTTGTGCTGCTGTCAACGTGCAATCGCGTTGAATTATACTGTGCCTGCCAACCTGCAGGTGCAGTTAATGCTGAAACCATCGCAGAGTTCTTTTCGGAGTTTCGCAATGTTGCGTTGCCGGACTTTCAAGATTTCGTGTATGTCTATAAAGATGAGGACGCGGTCAGCCACCTGCTGACGGTGGCCTCGAGCCTGGACAGCATGGTAGTGGGGGAGGCACAGATAATCGGGCAGGTTAAAGAAAGCTACAGATTCGCCTGTACCGCAAAAAGCACAGGAAAGATTCTGAACCGCCTGTTTCATTGCGCCTTCGCTGTCAGCAAGAAGGTGCATACAATTACTTCTATCGCAACCGGCCGGGTCAGCGTTGCCGGCGTCGCGGTCGAGTTAGCTATGCAGCTTTTTGCCGATATCTCAACGACTCGGGTTGTCGTGATTGGGGCCGGCGAGATGGGCGAGCTGCTCGTACGGCATCTTCTCCACGCCGAATGCCAAAACATAACGGTCGTTAACAGGTCGTATGAGCGAGGCCTGAGTGTAGCCAACCGCTATGGCATTGAGGCCAAAGAGTGGGAAGCACTGCCCGAAGAGCTGAACAAAGCCAATATTGTAATAGCATCAGCGGCGACTCAGGATTATCTTTTCAGGAAAAGCTCGTTCAAAGAGATAATGGAAAGCCGACGGCAAAGAACTTTGCTGCTCATTGATATAGCGGTGCCGCGAAACTTCGAGCCGGACATAAATGAAATAGAAAACGTCTACCTATACAGCATTGACGAACTCTCCGAGGTGGCCGAGCAGAATCGCAAAGCCCGCGAAGAGGACATCGCCAAAGGCATGCAGATTATTTATGAGAATGTAACTGAGTTCATCGATTGGTTCAGGGCCCGCGATATAGGTCCTCTTATAGGGCAAATGAAGGAGAAATTCGACCAGATAAGCCGGGATGAGCTTGAGCGGTTTTTTGTTGGAGCCAGGCAGGATGCTTCCTGTAGAGAAATGATGGAGACAATGATGAAGCGTGTAGTCAACAAGCTGCTGCACTGTGTAATTAAGAATGTCGATGTTGTAGCCAAAAAACACGGCCCTGCTGAAGCGGCGAAGTTAGTCGACAGTATCGTACGGCAGGCCGAAGAAATATCAGCTGAGCCAAATAATAAGGACAACGTCCAATCGTGAAACAGCATTTTCAATCACAGCCAACACTGAGACTTTTATTTTGGGAAACAACCATAAAGTGCAACTTAGCCTGTGCACATTGCCGGCGTGTGGAAGGCGACGAAGCGGCTGACAAGGATTTATCAACGGCCCAGGCAAAAGAACTGATTGAGCAGTTGGCAGACCTTGGCAAACGGCAACC
>DATLBB010000115.1:0-4835 GCA_035527155.1 Sedimentisphaerales bacterium | reverse complement strand
ATTACCGATAATTATCTTGTATCATTTTATTGGCAATGAGGGTGCCACACAGATGTTCGTAAGTAAATTGTTACGGCAACGTATCAAAAACCACGATTTACGTTTTGTAGAAGGAGATTGAGAAATGAAAAGACTAATCCTGATTTGCACTGTGCTCCTGGTCGTTATAGCGGCGGCAGGGGTATTGATTGCAGCCGGCTCGAATAAGAAGGTCAAGGTAATGTTCCTGCGGGGCGGCGGGCACGACTGGCAAAACTGCCCGCCCATTATCAAGAGCGTGCTGGAGAAAACAAACGACTTCGAGATAACATTTACCGAAAACCTCGACGACCTGAAAGAACGCATCAAACAATTTGATATTATCATGCAGTACACAACCGGAATGCAGCCGACCAAAGAACAGGAAAATGGGCTGTGCGACTTCATCCAAAACGGCGGCGGCTACGTGGGTATTCACAGCGCCACCGATTCGTTTAAGAACTGCGACCGGTACTGGGAGATGGTCGGCGGACGATTCGCAGGACACGGCGGCGGTAAGTTCACCATCTATATCTACGACCATGAGCACCCAATTACAAAGGGACTGCCGGATTTCGAGATTCAGGATGAGACGTACTCTCACGACTATCATCGTAATGCCCAGATGCGCTCTCTTACCCGAATGAATCGCGGCAACGAAAGACAATCGATGGGCTGGGTGTCGTCTTACGCCAAAGGAAGGGTCTTCTACACGGCTAACGGCCATGGCCGTGAAGCGTGGGAGAATCCGCATTTTCAGCGTCTCGTTGTCCGAGGTGCCTACTGGGCAGCCGGCCGCAAGGTCAAGGACCCGCCCAATATACGTTGAAGAAAAATGGTGGGCCTGGCCTAACCTACCCACTAAGTATGGATTCCTGCTTTCGCAGGAATTACAGTAAAAAACCCACGTAAAACGTGGGGCTAAATACAAAGAAGAACAGTCCGGAAGGGGGATTTGTGTTGATTTGGGGTGAGATAAAATGTATAATAAAAGATGTGCAAAATAGCTTGTTTGATAACCATTTCTTTCTTTGAAAAAATGGGGAGAGACAAATGAGCAAACAACAACAAAATACAGTTCGGCGGATGGGGCGGAACGGTTTTACGCTGATTGAGCTGCTTGTTACGATATCCATCATGGCGACGCTTATGTCTATGCTTCTTCCATCGCTTAACCGGGCGAGAGAAATGGGCCAGCGTACGGTCTGCAGCTCTAACATCCGGCAGCTTACGTTGGCGTGGTATATGTATGCCACGGACAATGAGGACAATCTCTGTTCGGCCGACACCGAGTGGAACCACCCGGAGCCCAAGTACAACTGGGTGGCCGACGGCCCGATGATACCAGGCAATAATGTGGGCGGTACTGAAGACGCTTTGAAAAACGGTATGCTGTGGTGGCCTTATGTCGGGCGGAGCTCCGACGTGTACAGGTGCAAAAGCGACAGCAGCGACCTTCTGCGGAGCTATGCTATCTCGCGAACGATGAACGGAAAGACGTGCAACTGCGAACATGACAATATAAGGGAGTACAAAACCTTAGGTCAGATTTCACGGAACGCCAGAAAGATGGTATTCATCGACGCAAGCAGCCAGATGGGATGGATAGAGGGCTCCTTCAGCCCGGTGGCGCAAATAGATGCCGTGCCGCCACAGTGGTTCCTCAGCAATAACCGGAATATAACCGCAAGGCACGGGGACGGCTGCAACCTTTCCTTCGCAGACCTTCACGGTGAATACTGGAAGTGGAAGGACCGGCGGACGGTCAAATTAGCAAACTGGGGAATAGACCCAGAAGATGCGTCGGCTGGTAACCGCGACCTGCAGCGTATGGTTAGATTGCTTAGAGGCGTTGGCCAATAGGGCCTGACTTGGAATTGTCTCTGCGCAGAAAGGATTCGTATCGGCGCAGAACTGCCGGAGAGTACTCAGATGTCTTTTAGGCTGCCTGACTGGCTTCGCTATGAAATTCGAGAGCGATGGGAGCGTGTGGCTGAAAAGCTGTCGGCCTTACGTAGATGGGCAAATGAGCAGGACCCGTGGATAATCATCGCAATAACAGGCGTTACCTTAGTCGTCCTGCTCATCGTCGTCATCGGGGTGCTTTCAGGTCCGAAGACCCCGAAGATTAAAGAGTTTAAGAAGGCGTGGTTCTATGACCTTAATACCGGCAAACTTTTTGTCGCAAAAAGTGAGTTGAATCCCCCTATCAAGGCGCCGTCGGGCCCACTTGCCGATGGGAATCCGGCCGGCGTCATAGCACACGTATTTACTTACGCATACGAGCCAAATGAGTCCGAGCGCTTTATCGGCTTTCTTGAAACCACGGACCCAAATGCAGCAATAGATATCTCCGCCAAGACGAGAACCGATAGCGCTCAAAGCTGGGGACAGGGAAAACTTATTCGCAGAGTTGAGGACGAGCATTGGTTTTCCGGCAGCAGCAAAGAAGCACGGGCTATCCTGAACGAAGTCCTTGTTCCCAATGAAAACGGCGAGCGTCCTCGTTATTGTCCGCCCGAATAACAATCATCGACTATCCAAGCGTTGAAATTGCTGAGTTATTTCGGCCAAAATACGTTCTTTTACCTTTTCTAACGGCCCATCAACAATGGCGCCGGCAGCCATTTTATGGCCTCCGCCTCCGAAGCCCTCGGCGATTTTGCCGACATCGACGGCCCCCCTGCTTCTCCAAGAGCATCTGAGCCGGCCATCCTCCAATTCCACTAATAAAGCTGATGCCTCAACGGTGCGAATCCGCCGACATTCATCGATTAGATTTTCCGTGTCTTTGTGTGCGGCACCGGATTGCTGGAAGTCGGCAAGCAAAATGTGCTGCATCGCAAAACGTCCGTCAAGATGCAGTTCGAGCGTGTTGAACATCGTCGTCATCAGCTTGAACCGCGGGTACGAGAAATTCTGGTACAAATTGTAATATATTTCTGCAGGATTTGCACCGGCTTCAGTCAGCTCGGCACAGCTCCTGAAGACAGCGGTGTCGGTATTGTTGAACTGAAACCAGCCGGTGTCAGTGGCCGCAGCGACAAAGAGCGCTTCAGCAATCTTTTTAGTAACGGGCCAGTTGGCGTATTTGATGAAGTCAAGAACAACCAGGGCCGTGGCCGCAGCATCTCTTTCAACAAGCTCGACATCGCCAAGGCCGTCGGCGGTTACGTGGTGGTCAATTACGAGGACGGGCCTGTCGGCCTGCTTTAGATATTTATCGAATTCGGGCAGTTGGCTGTAGCTGTTGGTATCGACAATCATAATCAAATCAGGCTCAGCGAACCGGCCCTGTATTAGCTGTTCGAGGCTGACATCGGCTCCGAGGATGGGGGGCTTTTCAGTAAAGAGAAACTCATACCATTCGGGCACCGGCGACAGCAAGAGCAGCTTTGCCTTTTTGCCGAGGGCTGTAAGAACATCATCCATCGCCGCCATACAGCCGCACGCATCGCCGTCCGGACGAATATGAGTCGTTATCAAAATAGTTTCGGATTTGTTAATTAACTCGATTGCTTTTTGAAAAACGTCGCTGCTTACCATTTGTCCCCTTATATCAAACAAACAACCAATACTGAGCCCTAAGCGTAAGCGCCGGGTAATATTTATACTTTCTTTCACTTTTTTACCCCCTCACTTACGTTCGGGGCTCTGTTTATTTACTTTTACTCCATTTGTATTCGTTGAACCAAATTCCATCGTTCGGCCTTGTTCATTTTTAACATACCCTATGGCAGAAACAAGGCTTTCTTTCGTCCAAAGGTATTTTGTGCTTCCATGCCGCGTCCAGAATTTTTTGATTTTCGAATTGCCATCACTACGCTGCTTTATTGCTCTGGTTGCATAAGACTTAAAATCTCTCATGATCCTGTCTGGCTCGTCATCTGCACTTACGACAATATGAACATGATTGCCTCTGACGTGAACGGCGTGTGCAAACCACTTGCGAACTTCACAAACCCCAATTATCGCTCTTAACACTGCCTGTCTTAGGTGCGGTGTTAGTTCTAAAGGTTGATTCTTAAGAATGCTATATTCTTTCATTTGTCGCGAACAATTTTGTCCTAAAAAGGCAGTACCATAACGATTGTGCCTTTTATCTACACTACCTCTTTTGTCTCCATGCATCCAGGTGCCATAAGTCGTAAAAGTAATAAGATAAGCTAATGGCCTTGTTCTCATTTCCATTCCACTACTTCAGAGCTCCAAGTGTCAGCGAGGCATAAACTAAAGCTGTAATATCGATTTCGACTTCAGCTCTTTCTCCATTTTGTCCCTTATCTGATTCATACTATCATATAATTTTTGTATCTTTAGTTTCATAAACGTATCTTGAAGCGTCTTATGTGCTGGCTTCTTCGAATGATATTCTTCGTGAGCCACATTGTGTCTGAGCAGAAAGTGCACAATTTTATCGAGATTATTTCTAACATCCTTCTGCTTTAACAAACAACATTTTTTCTCAAGTTCTCTATATAACCTTCTCCTCTTTGACAGGTTATGGCCCAACCGTTCATCAATGGAGCCAAGTCTTACTGCACATGAAGCCAGGTGGGCATTTAATAGCTTAAGCTGCTCATTAGTACCTTTGATATCAGAGATTTGTTGACAATTATCTGCAAGCTGTTGCACGGTTGTTTGCAGGTCCTTCTTTTTCAAATTCTTCTTGGTTTGTTCAGCCAACTCGAAGCATTGCTCAGCTACCCACCATAATTGTATGATTTCTCTCTTATGTTCGGATTTCATTTTCTTAGACCTTATACCAGCATAGCTTTAGCAACTTCTTGTGATTTTTCTTTGCCGAACAGCAGTTC
>DATLBB010000114.1:0-6257 GCA_035527155.1 Sedimentisphaerales bacterium | reverse complement strand
GGCGTGCGCTTTACTGATTTCTATGCTGCTGCGGCGTCGTGCACGCCCTCTCGTGCGGCGCTGATGACCGGCTGCTATCCGCAGCGGGTAAGCCTGCCGCATGTGCTTGGCCCAAAGGCGAAAATCGGCATCAACAGTGAGGAACAAACGATTGCTGAAATCCTGAAGCCCCGCGGTTATGCCACCGCGTGCTATGGGAAATGGCACTTAGGACATCATCCTGAATTCCTGCCGACACGTCACGGTTTTGATGACTACTTCGGGCTGCCTTACTCGAACGATATGTGGCCGCACCACCCGGAGCGACCAGAAGGATACCCCGACCTGCCGCTTATCGAAGGCGAAAAGATTATCGAATATAATCCCGACCAGACGAAATTGACCACATGGTACACCGAGCGGGCTGTTAAGTTCATCGAGGCCAATAAGGACCGGCCGTTTTTCGTTTATCTGCCTCATTCGATGCCACACGTACCGC
This sequence comes from Sedimentisphaerales bacterium, assembly GCA_035527155.1. Lineage (GTDB taxonomy): Bacteria > Planctomycetota > Phycisphaerae > Sedimentisphaerales > Anaerobacaceae > CS2-K091. Next base: position 5,779 of record DATLBB010000114.1, on the reverse strand, counting down.
TATACGTCTCGGACAAGTTTAAGGGCAAATCGAAGCAGGGAATGTATGGCGATGTGATAATGGAAATCGACTGGTCCGTTGGGCAGATTCTGTCGACGCTTAAACGGCTGGGCATTGACAAGCAAACATTGGTAATCTTTTCATCAGACAACGGGCCGTGGTTAAGCTACGGTGACCATGCCGGCTCAGCCGGGCTGCTCCGTGAAGGCAAGGGTACTACGTTCGATGGCGGCCAGCGGGAGCCGACAATCATGCGCTGGCCGGGTAGAATCCCAGCTAAGACGGTCTGCAACGAACCAACCTCCGCGATGGACGTCCTGCCGACTATTGCGAAACTGGCGGGAGCACAGTTGCCAACACACCGCATTGACGGAAAAGATATTTGGCCGCTGATGTCGGGGCGAGCGGGGACCAGGAGTCCGCATGAAGCGTTGTTCTACTACCGTGGCTGGGCACTTGAGGCGGTGCGCAGCGGCAAGTGGAAACTTCATCTGCCGCACAGCTACCGCACATTAGCCGGGCGACGAGGAGGTACAGGCGGTAAACCGGCCAGGTACGAACAGGGCAAAATCGGCTTGGCACTGTTTGACCTGAAAAAAGATATTGGTGAGCAGAACGATGTTTCCGCGGAGCATCCGAATGTAGTTGAGTGGCTCTTAAGCCTGACTGAGAGGATGCGCGAAGACATCGGAGATTCGACGAGGAAAATGAAAGGCAAAAACAGGAGACCGCCTGGACAGCTATAAAGTGAAGGAGTCCGTCTTATGAATTCTCAACAATTAAAAAACGTGATAATCAAGTTTCTTTGTTCTACTCTGTGCAGTGCGCTTGTTGTTACCATTTGTTATACAACAGATGCGAAGAGCGCAGCCGCCACAAAAGATGAACGGACTAAAGCGTCGACGCAGCAATCAGATGGTCCTGTCAAAATCGTTGTAGATGCTGCTGTCTCAGGCAAGCCATTGCGGCACGTCTGGCAATACTACGGATACGACGAGTGCAACTTCACAACCACACCCAATGCGCGACAACTTATGAAAACGCTGGCCGGGATCAATGCCGCACCGGTTTATCTCCGCCAACATTATCTATTGGTTACTGGTGACGGCAAACCGGTGCTGAAGTGGGGATCCACGAACGCCTACACGGAGGATACTGCCGGTAACCCCCTGTATGACTGGCGGATTATGGACGGGATTATGGATGCCGTGGTTGGCTCGGGTTGTCGACCACTCGTGCAGATCGGCTTTATGCCGAAAGCCCTCTCCGTCAAGCCGGAACCCTACCAGAACGACCGGTCGTTTTCGAAAGTTGGCGCCGGGGTCTCGCATCCGCCCAAAGACTACAACAAGTGGGCGGATTTGATCCGCGAATGGGCGCGCCACAGCAAGCAAAGATATAATCAAGTCGAGGAGACCTGGTTGTGGGAACTGTGGAACGAGCCGGATATTTTCTATTGGCGAGGCTCACTTGAAGAATACTGCAAACTGTTCGACTACACAGAATACGCCCTGCACGAAGTAATGCCTAAAGCGATTCTTGGCGGCCCCCACGCGGCGATTGCCGGGTCAGCATTCTTTCGCAAATTCCTGGAACATTGTGCGTCCGGCAGGAACGCCGTCACCGGCCGGCGGAGCACACGTCTCGACTATATCGGATTTCATTCCAAGGGAAGTACGAAGTTCGTCAACGGACATCCACAGTTAAATATCGGGCGGAATTTATCTAATCTCGAACGTGGTTTTTCCGTGATTGCGGATTTTCCGGAATTCCGCCGGACTCCCGTCATCATCGGCGAATGCGATCCGGAGGGCATGGCAGCCCGTTCTTCGCGAGTGCATCCGGCCAACGGCTACCGCAACGGCAGTCCCTACGCAGCCTACGAGGTCGCGCTGATGAAGCACACGATTGATCTGGCGGCGCGCAAAGACACAAATCTGCAAGGCGTGCTGACGTGGGCTTTTATGTTCGATGGAAAAGATTACTTCGAGGGATTTCGCACCTTGTCAACCAACGGTATTCACAAGCCGGTGCTAAACGCTTTCAAGATGCTGGGAATGTTTCAGGGTAAGCGTATCCCGGTAGTCAGCAGCGGTTCTCTCGGTTTGGCTCACATTCTCGGAAAAAGCATTCGGGAAAAACCGGATATCGACGGATTGGCCACAGCTACGAATGAAAGCGTACAGGTCATTATTTTCAACTACCATGATGATATGGTTCCGGCGGCCCCCACCCCCGTGCGACTGACCATCAGGATGCCTAAGGATACTCACCTGCGGGCACGGGTGAACCATTATCGGATTGACGATACCCACAGCAATGCCTACACACAGTGGCTTGAGCATAACAGTCCGCAGAAACCCACACCCGCCGTGCTGGCCGAATTGAATGCGGCAGGTGAGCTGGAAATGCTCGAGCCTGCCCGGTTCTACGATGTTCACAATGGAGAAGTGCAACTGAGTTTCAGCTTGCCCCGCTATGCAGTCTCATTCATCGAACTTCGTTTATGGCCGTGAACAACACCAAACCATTCAGCCCGTGATAACCTTACGGCCCATGCCGTTTTGTAAGCCGATCGCAAACACAGTGCAAGTCGCTCCCGTTCAGTCTTCCACCTCGCCAACTACCGGGTAACGTCCGCAGGCTTGCTATTGCAAAGTTTACTGTTGTTAGCTATTATGTCAAAGATGGTAGCGAAATCGCGTAAGAGCAAGGACAAGCAGGGTTCGGCGGCAGTTAATAAGAAGGCCTATCGAAATTTCGAGCTTATCGAGAAGTTCGAAGCCGGGCTTGAACTGTTGGGCAGCGAGGTCAAATCGCTTCGGGCCGGCCAGGCCGACCTTGACGGTTCGTACGCGAGGATTTTGGACGAGCAATGCTGGCTCGTTGGTGCTACTATAGCCCAGTATCAACAGGCCGGCATGGTCAACCATGAGCCGACAAGAAAGAGAAAACTATTGCTGCACAAAGCCGAAATCCACAAAATAAGAGTAAAGCTTGAGCAGCGGGGTTTTACGCTTGTGCCCCTGCGGATATACTTCAGTGACAGGGGCTTTGCAAAGTTGGAACTGGCCCTGGCCAGAGGCAAAAGACAATACGACAAACGAAAAACAATCGCCGAGCGCGACCAAAGGCGAGACTTAGATAGAAGTATGAAAAAGTATAGCAGTACAGTAAAAAGACGACATAAATAATACTTCGCAATAAGAAATGTACAATACTGGACAGGAGTTTTTAGAATGGCTGAAGAAAAAAAAGAAGAGAAAAAGATTATAATTGACGAAGACTGGAAAAAGGAAGCTCAAAGAGAAAAAGAAATATTAGCTGCACAGGAAGAAGCTGAGAAAAAGGAAGCTGAAGAAACACCTCCTCGTGGGCCCTTGCCGGAAGGCAATTTCGCTGCGTTGATAAGCATGCTTACTACGCAGGCATTCTTTGCTCTGGGTGCGCTACAAGTGAAAGGACAGGAAAGAAAAGAGCCGGATTTGGAATTGGCAAAATACAACATCGATATGCTCGAGACGCTTGAGGAGAAAACCAAGGGCAACTTGACCGAGGATGAACAGAAAGTCCTCGAAAATACACTTGGCCAGGTTCGTATGGCCTATGTTCAGGTCGCAGAACAATTCCCACCACAAACTGAATAAGTAACGGGGCAATAAGATGACGTAAATATGATACAAAAAGAGAAAACTCTAATGAGGTAAGCCGTATTGGCGAATATATTAGATAAAATCATCAACGACAAAAAGGCGGAAGTCAGCTATCGGCAGTCGCAGAAAAGTCTTGAGCAGCTTAAAGAAGAGATTCGGCCGATGCGGAAGTGCCGCAATTTCTACAAAGCTGTCACGAAGGCCAACAGCCGCGGTATAAATGTTATCGCAGAGGTCAAAAAGGCCTCGCCGTCGGCCGGTCTTATTCGTAAGGATTTCGAGCCGGTGGCAATTGCGCAAACCTACAAAAAATGCGGTGCCGATGCAATTAGTGTGCTCACCGATGAAAAATATTTTCAGGGACGGCTCGAATACATAAGGCAAATAAGTGATGCGGTGGATTTACCTGTTTTGCGAAAGGATTTTATTATCGACCTCTGGCAGGTCTATGAATCGCGTGCGGCCGGTGCCGATGCGATACTCTTAATAGCGGAAGCGATAAATCCCGGCAAGCTAATGGACTTGATGATAGCTGCAGCCGAGCTGACGTTAACCGTCCTTTTGGAAGTACACCAGGCCGATACGCTGCTGGCCGTCCGGAGCATGATAGGCTTTCCCAAAAAAGGATACAGCGTACTCGGAATCAATAATCGGGACCTGGCCACAATGGAGGTTGACTTAAATACCACCACCCGATTGGCCGAACTTATCGATAATACAAACGAACTGGTTGCCGAAAGCGGGATAAAAACCCGAGCCGATGTCAAAAAGCTAAAGTCCGTCGGCGTAAGAGCCGTTCTGGTTGGCCGGGTGCTGTGCGCAAGCGACGATATAGAAGAAAAATTTGCCGAGCTGTTTGGCTGAGAACTGATGGATTATTTTTTTTGCTTCTGAGCTTTTTGAATTTTCGCCCACGGGTCCCGCAGGGTAACTGTCCGATTGAATACGAGCCTTCCTTTGGAACTACCAGGGTCAACGCAGAAATAGCCCAGCCTCTCAAACTGGTATCGACTCCCTGGTTTTGCCTGGCCTAAAGATGGTTCAACCCGGCACGAAGATAGAATTTGTAACGAGTTCGGATTCAGATTGGATTTGAAATCCTCGCCCCGGCCTACATCGTCCGGGTCCTCTTTGCTGAAGAGATGCTCATAGAGTCGTACTTCAGCAGACAGCGAATGGGTGGCCGAAACCCAGTGCAGCGTTGACTTGACCTTGCGTCCGTCCGGGGCGTCACCACCCCGTGTCGCAGGGTCGTATGTGCAGTTCAGCTCGACGATTTGGCCGCCGGCATCTTTAACCACATCGGTACAGGTGATAAAATACGCATATCGCAGGCGGACTTCGCGGCCGGGTGCCAGGCGATAAAACTTTTTCGGCGGCTCCTCCATAAAATCTTCTCTTTCGATGTAAAGCTCACGTGAGAAGGGTACCTTCCGCGTACCGGCGCTTGCGTCCTCCGGATTGTTTACGGCTTCCAGCTCTTCGACCTGGCCTTGTGGATAATTATCAATAACCACTTTGAGCGGCCTAAGAACAGCCATTACACGAGGAGAGGTTTTATTTAAATCCTCTCGTAAACAATGTTCCAAAAACGCGATATCAACGGTGCTATTGAACTTGTTGACCCCGATACGTTTGCAGAAGTTACGGATAGAGTCAGGTGTATAACCGCGACGCCGCAGACCGCAGATGGTCGGCATCCGCGGGTCGTCCCATCCGCTGACCAACCCATCCTGCACCAATTGCTGGAGCTTGCGTTTGCTCATAACGGTGTAGCTTAGATTGAGCCGGGCAAACTCGATCTGCTGAGGATGATGAACGCCCAATTCGTCAAGGAACCAGTCATACAACGGCCGATGATTCTCAAATTCCAGCGTACAGACCGAGTGGGTAATCCTTTCGAGGGAATCCTCAAGGCCGTGGGCCCAGTCGTAAGTCGGATAGACGCACCACTTATCGCCGGTACGATGATGTTCTGCGTGTAGGATGCGGTACATAACAGGATCTCGCATGTTCAGGTTTGGAGAAGCCATGTCAATCTTCGCCCGAAGGACACGAGAACCCGCCTCAAATTCGCCTGCCTGCATACGCTCGAAAAAGTCAAGGTTCTCCTCGACGCTGCGGTC
>DATLBB010000113.1:0-15169 GCA_035527155.1 Sedimentisphaerales bacterium | reverse complement strand
AAAATTGAGAATTGAGAATTAGTGCGCGATTACACTGGAAATATTAAACACCGGCAACAGCAGCGCTATCGAAATTGTTCCAATAATAGCGCCGAGAATTGTTATCATAAGTGGCTCGATAAGAACCGTAACGCTCCTGATGGAGGCTTCGAGCTTTTTTTCATAAAAAGCCGATATTTTATCACAGACTTCACCGAGCTTACCGCTCTTTTCGCCGGCCCGAAGCATCTGGATAACTCCCGGTGCAATTAATTGGTTTCGCTTTTTTTTGCGCTCCTTTGTGGAAAGTGAGGTCCCTTCGCCGCCCATTGAAATCAGTATCGATTCTGATAGCTGATAGCCGTCGCGAATCTTTTCGTCCGTGCCGGCCCAAAGCCGTTGAAAATAGTAGTTTTCACACGAGCTGCCAATCACTTCTACCGAGTCCAGCAGGCTCACGCCTGTGCTGACCATTGTTGCCATAATACGCATGCTGCGGGTTACAACCATATCGATAAACATCGTGCCCAGTACAGGAGTGCGGATTTTTATAAAATCTATCACCCGTCGGCCGGCCGACGTTTGAGCCCAGTAATATAATGCAGCTGAGGCCAGTATCACCGCCGTTACAATAGTTGTCATCGCCTTGAAATCACCTAACACCTTGCTGAAACTAACTAATACCTGAGTGATTTTTGGCAGTGTGGCCCCTCTGGCTTCATAAATTTTCATAAATCTCGGCAAAACAAAGAACATCAATGTCCCCGTTGCCACCACAGCCATTAGTGCCATTATGAATGGATACGTAAGCGCACCCTTGATGCGTTTACGGGTGTCGGCCTCGAAGTTTAGATAGCCGCTGATTACCCTGAGCATTTCAACCATTCTGCCGGACGCTTCTGAGGCCTTTACCATACTGATAAACATCGAATTGAAAACCTTTGGGTAGTCAGTTAGTGCCGCTGAAAAATTTTCACCGCTCTTGATGGTCTCCGCCACATCCACGATTATCATTTTGAATGTGCCCGGTTCAGTCTGCTCGGCAATAGCATCAATAGCATCGCTAAGCGCCACGCCGCTATCAAGCATCACCGCCAACTGTGTTGTGAACAGAATCAGCTCGGCCTGTTTTACCTTTGCCGCGTGGAGACGGTTGAACGGTTCGACGGTTCGACGTTCAGCCGCCTGGTCCGGCGTTTGGGCAGGTACCGTTTCGTCAAGCGTTTCTGTAGTTTCTGTTGCTAACACAGCCATTTAATCCGCTGCCTGAGTAATTCTCAATACTTCCTCGATAGATATAATTCCCGCCTTTACCTTTTCGATACCATCCAACTGCAAATGAACCATTCCATTTCCAAGTGCCTTATGTCTCAACTTTTTTAAGCTCGCCCGCTCATTAATCATTTCGAAAATTTCCTCATTCGGCACAAACAGCTCGTGAATAGCGATTCGGCCGAGATAGCCGGTATTACGGCACTTTTTGCAGCCCACGCCACGGTAAAACTTCGTAACTTTCCCGCCCAGCTCTGCAACAACTCTTTTTACACTGGCAGGCAGCTCATACTTCGTCTTACAGTTCGGGCATATCTTCCGCACTAATCGCTGGGCCAAGACTGCAATCAACGAAGCGCCAACAAGATAAGGGGGCACACTTAAATCCAGCAGACGTGTAACCGCCCCCGGTGCGTCATTGGTATGCAAAGTAGACAGAACCAAATGGCCGGTCAGTGCCGCCTGCACCGCGATATTGGCTGTAGCTTCATCGCGAATTTCACCAACCATTATTATATCGGGGTCCTGCCTCAACAAACTGCGAAGCGCCGTCGAAAATTCAAAGCCTGCGTTCTTGTTCACCTGAAACTGATTAATCCCCGCCATATTGCACTCCACAGGGTCTTCAACCGTACAGATGTTGACCTCTTCGCCATTTAACTCGGCAAGAGCGGCGTAAAGGGTAGTATTTTTACCCGAACCGGTGGGCCCGGTCACTAAAACTATACCATTCGGAGATTGTATTACCTGCCTGAATAGCTTGAGGTTTTCGTAGGTAAATCCAAGCGACTCAAGATTGAAAAGGACCTTTTGCGGGTCGATAATTCTGATAACTACCTTTTCGCCGAAGTTGCCCGGCATAACCGATACCCGCAAATCGATAGGCCTGCCTTCTACTAAAACGTGAATACTACCGTCCTGCGGCAGACGCCTCTGAGCAATGTCCAGCTCAGCCATAATCTTGACGCGTGACACAACCGCCGCATGCATCTGATGAGGCGGGCAGATCCTTTCGTACAGCCTGCCATCCACTCTATAGCGTACCCTTAGCTTTTTATCATCCGGCTCTATATGGATGTCACTGGCATTTTCCCGGACGGCGTTATAAAGCAAATAATTGACGAGTCTTACAACCGGCGATTGGCTGGCTATCTCCTCCAGATTGCCTATATCCGCTGTGTATTTTTCTATGAGTGTAAAGTCTTCCAGTCCCTCATCATCGATAATATCGTCAATGACAAAGACATTGGCGGCCGGCAAATATATCTGTAGTGTGGCCTTGATATCCTTGGCTGTTGAACAGACTACCTGAATCTTACAGCCGCTTATACGCTCTATTTCATCCATCAAGAATACATTTGTCGGCTCACTCACCGCCACCGTAAGCACATCATAGACCTTAAACAAGGGTAAAACGATATGTTCTTCGAGAAACTCCCTGGGTAAAATCTCAATCGCCTTTGGGTCACATATTTTCGGACTAACCTGCGCATAAGGCACACCGTAGCCTTGCGCCAGCGCCGAAGCTATCTGGTTCTCCGAGCAATAATTCATCTCCACGAGAAGCTCGCCAAGCAGCTTGTGATGGCCTTTCTCCTTCTGTTCGTTGAGAGCCGTTTCAATTTGTTCGGCCGTCACAACACCACGAGCAAGCAGCAGTTGCCCAAGTTGCATCTTGTTTTCTGCTGCTATTTGACTCATAGCCTTTCCTTCCGCCATCTCGTATCTCATCCGACGAAGATACGAGATACGAACAGCGAACTATTGCTCTACGCGAAACTCTTTACCGCCTCAGACAGTTCGGCATAGCGGTCGAATTCATTTTCAAGGCGAGTGATTTCCAAAATTTTTGCACAGTTTTCATCGAGTCCGGCCAATCTAATTCCACGTTTGTTCTCGTTGCAGTAGTCCCTCGCCCACAACAACTGTGCCAGTCCCTGACTATCGATAAATCCCACACTGCTCATATCAAATACGATGCCGGTCTTGTTCGTGGCGATTATATCGGTGATGGTATTTTGGAGCAGCTCGGTAAAATCACCATCCAGCTCTCCCTGCAATTCAACAACCGTAACATTGTTATAATCCTGCGTTCTTATTTTCATCTGATTAGTGTCCCCACAGCAGCGGTGCCATATTCCGAGAAGTGGCTGCTGCCATACATCCCAATAAAATCGGGACCATTCTGCACAATAATGTCCCAGAGCTGATAGACATCGCTGTTGATAAATACTGTGCCGACTTTCTCATCGAACTGTGTTCCTAATCCTTTTTTTATTTCTGCAAGCGCCTGCTCCACGGTCCTTGCATTTCTATAAGTTCGTTTTGAGGTCATTGCATCAAAACCATCGGCAAGTCCGACAATTTTTCCTATGAGTGGTATTTGTTCGCCGACCAAACCGCCGGGATATCCCTTACCGTCGATGCGCTCGTGATGACACAGTACACCCGGCACAATATCATGCATCTGATTTATTTCACGTAAAATGCCTGCCCCTATCGACGGATGTTTTCTTATGCACTCAAGCTCCCGCTCGGTCAGCTTACCCTTCTTACGTAATACCACTTCGTCTATCCCTATTTTTCCTATATCGTGCAGCAGTCCGGCCAAATAAATCCTGTGTATTTGTTCTTCTTCCACTGGCTCCTGCTCGGCGAGTCTTTCGGCAATCCATCGAGAAATGAAAGCGACCCTTTCAGAATGGCCGCGTGTGTACTGGTCCTTGGCATCAATACTGCGCGTTAGCGCTTTTAACGAACCTATAAATAATGTTTTGAGGTCATTGAACAGCCTGCCATTCTCGATAAACACGGCACATCCATTGGCCACCGAGTTAAATAGTTTTGCATCGGTACTGTCGAAATCCTGCTTGTCGATTCTGTTTATCGCAACCATTATCCCTATTATGCGGTTGTCATTTTGAGCTCTGGCGGTATTATCGGGATGGGGTTCGGCCTTGTCTTTTCCGCACAAAGGTACCGCAATAATATTTCTTATGTTGTCAGGCCAATCATGTTTGAAAGGGGAATCAACCTCGCTGTCCAGCAGCGCCTCTTTGCCGCTGTTTATTTCCTCGGCCAACAGGCTATGTAAAACGGCCGCCATTCGGTCATCTATATCTAACAACCCCGACCCGGCAGCCACAACCAACTGTTTTTCATCCTCTATGTCCTTTTCCAGGAGTATTGCGATACCCTCGACACTGACAATATCGGTTAAGCTGTCACAAGCCATTTGCAGAAAGTTGGCGTCCGGCTCGGTGACCCTCATATTTGTGCTGAGCTTGTGAAGCAGCACGAGCTCCTCGTAGACCCTCGCCAACTCGGTTCCGACCACTTCGATTTGTTCTTCAGCTTCTACTTCGGTTTGAAAATGCTCTGCTAAAAAACCAAGCATCTCACTAAAAAGGGTATTTCGTATATCGTGCTGCGTATCGCGATTCGCATTATCCGCGGTCGTTGGACACAACCAATTTCCGCCTAAATCAATCAAGGCTACACCAACAGCCTGGCTGCCCTGTTTTATAACAGTAGTCAAGAACCGGCTATCGACTGCTGATGATCGATGACTTTCAATCTCTTTTTCAAGAACCAATGAACAATTATCAATTATCAGTCTTTTGTCGCTCTTGAATTTGCCACCGTCACACAGCAGGACAAGCTCACCATCGGCATCGCAAACTGCAAAATTAACGCCGAATTTATTTATCCTACCGCCAAAGCCCTCCAACTCACGTAATTGTGAGCTTGTAAACCGGTCATTGGTCTGACGGGACGATAAGCCTATCTCGTATCTCGTATCGTGCATCTCGTATTCTGTTTCACTCTTCATGCCCGGCTGTTAACTACTGCCCTGTGATATAGGATATCCTCGATGTTTTCTAATAACTCCTTAGGGCTAAACGGCTTGCTAAGACACTGCGATATCTGCAAATCTTCTTGTTGTTGTTCCTCGATGGCAAAACTTCTGGCTGTCAACATGATCACGGGAATATCTTTTAACGCATCGCATTGGCGAATTTTCTCAACAAGCTCCAGTCCCGTCATAACCGGCATTTGAAAATCCGTAACGATAATATCCGGTTTCTCACTGCATGCCAGCTCAAAGGCCTCTGCACCATTTTCCGCGGATATAACCTCATAATCGTTATTACGAAGCTTTATCGCCACTACATGAACGATATGTACCTCATCGTCGACAACCAGAACTTTTTTTCTTGACATCAACCCACCTCCCCAAAAATTTTCATGTATCCCCGGACGCACTTTGCGAGCCATTGGCTCATTAGAATCACCCGCCTCCGGCGGACTGCGTCCGAGGAGCTACTCATACCTGCCCTCTGCTTATTGCCGGCAGGGGTTCGACAACTTCTCTCGTTGCCAAAGGCAACTCAAAACCGAATGTACTGCCCACGCCGGCCTTACTGCTGACAAACACTCGGCCATCATGGACTTTTTCAACTATTTGTTTAACAAGATTAAGTCCCAATCCTGTCCCTTTTGCTTGTTTTTTATTTGTGGCAACCCTGTAAAATTTATCGAAGACATGCCCGATTTCATCTTCAGGGATTCCAACCCCCGTATCGGTCACACTAAGCCGGGCAACGTTAGCCGATTCATCAACCTCGATTTCGATTTTTATCGAACCTCCCGAAGTGGTATACTTGACCGCATTGCTCAACAGATTGACAATAACCTGCGAAATCATATCCTTGTCTGCATATACCCGGTCAAAAACGACCCGGCTTTGTCCAATATCCTTCAGGCAAATGTTCTTTTCCTCGGCGTAGCTTTTTATCATCTGCAATTGTTCTTCTATCAGTATTGTCAGGCTAACAGGCTCTTTATCCACTTTTATCAGACCGGACTCTATTCGTGAAATATTCAGGGTGTTTTCAATCAGCCCATTCAATCTTTTTGCCTGGCGTTGAATCACCGAATAAAACTCTTTTCTTGTTTTGCCGTCTCTGGCTTCACCATCAGAGAGCATCTCCGTATAGGCGCTGATAGAAGCAAGAGGAGTTTTTAATTCGTGACAGACGTGACTTACAAAATCATTTTTCATTTGCTGAATTTGCTTTTGGCGCGTAATATCATGCAACACCCCTACAATTCCACAGACTTGCTTGCTCTCATCGTAAATACACGAGACAATGCAATCGAAGGTTTTCAGTTTTCCATCTTCCACAAATTCAATTTCCCTCCTTGTCGGCTGTGCCTTACTTTGTCTGCTCTGTCGCAGGAAATCTACAAATTCACTTTTACCTTCACCTTCGTCGATTAGCTCGCTGATGCGTCTGTGCTGCGACTCCTTAAAATTGAAATTGAAAAGCCCGCCGGCCACCTCATTTGCCATTAATAACCTGTCAAATTCATCGACCACCACAACAGCATCGTGGATGCTATATATAATGGACTCGATGTTTCCCTTTTGCCGCTGTGTTAGTTGAATCTGAATTTGCAAGTCATTAATTTGCTTTTGGAGCTCGCCTATTACATTCGAGTAACCATCAAGCTGCTCATTGAGAGCCTCGCTCAATTCATCTATTACTGCATTACCGCTTGCTTTCCTTTTGTCATTGGCGCGAAAGCGGGGATCCATTATGTCGACTGTCTTGAGGCGTTTGGCTATGGATGTGATTGTCGCCGCCAGTTTTAGCCAGTACCAGCCGAGCCAAATCACGCCCACAGCCCCAACAATGCGGCACACCGGCGCAACGGGGAACCGCTGCATATAGCCGGCGAAACGTCCACCCTCTTCCGTGCCAGAGCCCAGCCCCTCGGTGAGGCCCACTGCAAGCAGACTAACCGCTACAACAGCTGTAACTATCACATATAAGTTTCTCGCCGATTTCAAAACGACCACTCCAGTTCTTCTTCAATCTTCAACTTGCGATTTTATTCCCCGCCGATAATCACCAATTCCGGATGCGCTTTCCCTTGGCGAGGAAATCTCCCAGCTCGCTGTGTGGATTTATTTCCCGTGCCCTTTTGTATGCTCTTTGAGCCTTGCCTGATTGGCTGAGCTGGTCATAGCATCTTGCCCTCATAAGCCACGAAAAACCGCCGTTCTTACTATCTACTGCTATCCTTTCAAAACTCTTGATTGCCGCGGCGTAATCGCCATTCGTATATTGGGCGCAGCCAACCAGTGCAATCGCATCACTATAGCCCGGCTGCAAAGCCAACGCCTTTTGCGCATACATAAAGGCCTGCTTTGCCGCGCCTGCACCCAATGCCGCCTGCCCCATTTTCACCCATATTTCAGCGTTATCCCTTTCCTCGACGCTTAACTGACTGTAGCACTTAGCAGCCCTTCCATATTGGGCAGAGTTCATACTGCATAGTGCCGTCACTTGCAGATACAGTTTCTTTTTATGTTCGTCCTCACACTGCTCGAACAGTCTGTCAAATATCTCCGCCGCCTCGTCCCACTTGCCACTAAATATATAGCAGTAGCCAAGCGCTTCAGCGATTGTCTCCTTATCGGTTGTCAGGAGCACTGCCTGTTTATAAAGCTCAATAGCTCGCTCGTTTCTCCCAACGCGCAACATCAACTCCGCCGCCGCGACTTTCAATGACACATTGCGCGGCAGAGCCGACATTTTCTTGGTCAGCAGCTCCAAAGCCTCGGTGTAATTGAACTGGGCGGCTTGTACATCGGCAACGGCAAGGATGTAATCGACCTTTGTCGGTTCCAGTGACAAGGCCGTGTTGTAATGCTTGTAAGCTTTTTCGTAGTCTCTGTTCTCCTCTGCCGCTACACCCAGCCAGTACCAGCTTTCGTGAAGCTTTTCGTCTAATTCCAGAGAAAGATTAAGCTGGCCAATTGCCTCATCGCGCCGACCATTTCCCAAAAGCAGCTTTCCATACAGCCGGCGAGCCGCAGCGTTGTTAGGGTCGGTATTGAGACAGTCCTGTACGGCTTTGACCGCCCTGTCATAATTTCCTGCGTCATACTGCTGCTGCGCTAATGTGAGTTTGACCCGCGCAGTGGTCTTGTCCCATCTTTGCCTGGCAGCTCTTTTACTCTGCGCTTGTGACTCACAGCCCGCACAGACAGCCAGCACGACTGTTACCGCCGAGATTGTTATTTTCCGCAGCATTTTAAATTTCCCCACAATTTTCTGTCTTATCTGTCATCCGTCGTCTGTTGTCCGTTATCTTCTCAGCCACTTGTTCGCCTCTTCCCGTTCAATAACATCAAGCATTACTCTTTCAATTATTGTCGCATCATCAGGGGCTGCTTCGTTGATAATCCTTTCTTTTAGCCGGAGCGCCTCCAGATATGTCGGGCGAAGTTCGAGTACAAAGTTCACTTTATCCAGCGCAGTCTTGCTGTCACCGTCGATGTAGTGCTTCACGGCTTCTGTATAACGGTCTTCCGCCAGTCTTGCTCTGCCGGCCCACTGCAGCGCCATACGGGCCCCATGCCGTTTACGACCGATGTCGGCCGCTCTGGCATCTGCGTCAGTGTCCTCCGGCTCGGTGATGATATGAGGCGTAAGCATCACAATTATTTCCTGGCGCACGGTGCTATCGGTCGTGCCTCTAAATGCCGCTCCGACAAGCGGCAGGTCACCAAGTAATGGAATTTGTGACCTGGTTGATGTTATGGCGTCCCTGAACAGACCGCCTATGACTATCGTCTGGCCGTCTTTAACCATTATGTTAGTCATAAGCTCTGCAGTGGTTTTCCTCGGGATACCCTCAGAATCCAGTTCGCCAGAACTGTCCTGCGGGTAAATGTCCATACGGATGTAACCATCATTGCCTATGTATGGTCTGAACGAGAGCTTTGTTCCTGTCTGATAAAAGCTAACCTCGCCGACTGTGGCCTGACCGCTGGCGTCAATTGTGGTTCTGTCTCTGTAGCCGAGTTCCTGGCCGATAAACACCGTACCGGCCTGCTTGTTCAAAGCGAGTATCTTGGGATTAGCAAGAACCGTTATATCGGTAACAGATTCCAGTGCAGTGATGAGCGCTGTAAAATCACCCATAGTTACACCGATTCTCATGCCGCTGCCCCCCACGTGGGCAAAACCGGCAGTTTCAATTGGAATTCCGGTGGCGACTCCTGCGCCTATTTGCCCGATAGGCGTAGTTGCGACGGTGCCTCTGCTCGGGGTAGCACCGTCGGGAACGAGGTCCGGCGTTGCATCGGTGCCGGTCAAGCTGACGCCCGCTAAGAAGTTCAGGTCAATACCAAGCTCCATCCCCTCGGTCAAAGTGGCGCTTAATATGGTTGCTTCGATAAGTACCTGCTTCGGCTTGATATCAAGCTTGGCTATCACCTCTTCGGCCTTAGCGATGTGTTCAGGGTAGTCATACACAACAATCGTGTCGTGCCACGCCATATTGTCGCCGCCGACTTTTGAACCACTCACACCTTCTTTACCTATGGATATGCCTCCTTCGGCCGCACTGCTGCCCTGGATCGCTCCCGTACCGCTCAGCACCGGCTTTATGAGCTTTACCGCCTCTGCGGCTGTGATGTAATACAAGGTGAAGACCTTGTGTATCATCCGGTCCGGGTCATCTTTGAGCTTTTTGTATTCGTCTCTGGTGTATACCTTGATTAGTTTACTGGCCTCTTCGTATTTGAAGTTCGGCCCCAGAACCGCACCCATCGCTTCTTCGAAGGTTACATCATACAGACGCGTAATCCCCAATAATCCGTCAACATTCGGCGACGGCGCTATGTTCTTCTTATACAGGGCCGACAAAACCCGAAGCGCATCTCTGATTGTCTTGACCTTTTCCTTATCGAAGGTAAATGACTGAACCATCCCACCTATGGAAACATCTTCGGCGCTGCTTACATCAACACCTACAGGCTCAATACCTTCATTGTCGCCGGCCGCTATTGGGCCCTGCTCCATCCCAGCGACCGCAATTGCCGCCATCACAGCCAGAATAAAGCCCCATACGAAGAAGTTACTTCTGCTCTTGATTCTGTTCTTTGAATTTTCATCGCTGTACATAATTTATCTCCTTTTCTTGGAAACCCATCTTGCGATATTTCGCAAAAAGGGGCGCTGATTACGACTTAATCAGCTACTTCAATCATCTGTGTAAGTTTCAACGTTATTTCTATTTCTCCACATCTTATCAAAACCATCTCATCATCAATTCCAACTACTTCACATTCATGCTCATCGCTTCCGTTCGTGACGAGCAATTTGTCCCCCACGGCCAACAGCTTATCATTGATAAAGGCCTTGGGATTTTCCCCCATCCCAATTGCTTCCAGTATTAACTCCTCTGCAATCCACCTTCCTATTTCATCACTTCCATCCCCTTCAACCCCCTTCACGTCTTTATTACTACCCACTCCGCCAAGAAATTCCTGCCAGCCGTCTGCAGCAAAGAAGTCCCTTGTCAGTGCATCGTTACGGCCCGGAACTTTCGGCAGCTCTATAAAAGATATTTTTAATTGCGAATTTGATTCCGATGTATCCGGGGCCACACCCTTTTGTCTCGGTGCTGCTTCAGTAGTCGCCGGCGTCTTCTTGCCGAGCACCCTGGCCCACATAAAGACCATCAGCGCAATCAAACACAACGCCGTGACGGTCTTTTTCTTCTCTGCCGCCAACCGGCCATAAAACCTATTAGTCGGGCCACTGCCGCTTTTGACATTTTGCTTCATATCTATTTACCCTTGGTCGGCCTGCGGCCTGCAATAAATGACCACTTTTGTCTGCATACTCACTTCGCCGCTAAAATCACTGTCGTTGACAAGTCTGAGCTGCTCAATGCGAATTAGCCTGTCCAGCTTCTGCATTCTTTTATAGAATTCGAAAACCTGAGCTAATTTACCTTTACACTGCATATCCACAGGTATACAGTTCAATTGCTCGGCTGCTATTTCCTTCCCCGGCGCAATCACCTGCTCTCTTAGATTATGCTCATTCATCAAATCAGCGATTCTGTGCAAAAACACGCCGAGGTCCCTTTGGGCAGGAATATTGGCCTTATAGTTTTCAACTGTTCGCTGCAGCTTCAGTAATTGCTCCTTAATCAAAGGCATCTGCACCCTCTCCATCGATGCTTTACTGATAGCAAGTGTCTGCGTGGTTTTTGTCTGTTTGACAGCCTTCATTCTTTGCCGTAAAGGCAGATAGCGAAACAGCACAACCGCTGTTAACATCGCTCCGGCCGCGACACATATCGCTATCTGTTTTTTTTCTCGAAACAACATTTTTACTTTTTACCTTTTACTTTTCGCGATAATTTGCCAGATAAAAAGTTATCTCAAACTCACTTGCCTGGAAATTTTTTCCGTCTCCCGCTTTCATCTTCCTGTTTCGTGAAAATGATGGGTACACCAGACAAAAATACGGCGACTCTTCCAACCTGCATATCAAATCTGCTATATCGCTGGCATCCCTCGCGACGCCGCTTATCACTACCCTGAACCGCGCGTCACCAATCGGCAGTGCTTCTTTACCGACAAAGTTACCGCCAGCGGCCCTTGCAGCGGCGGCAGTGCGCCGGGGTGCTTTCCCCTGCTTCTCGTAGACAAACCTCTCAGCGCCGAATTCCACCTTGCCAAGTACAATATTGTCATCAATCAAAAAACTCAACTCAGCTAAAATGCCGGCGATATCGATATTTGAATCGATTTCTTCCATAAATTTCACTTTTTGCCGCAACTCTGTCACTTCGCTTTTGATCCTGGCGAATTCCCGCGATACACTCTCTGCTTCCGCTTGCATTGGCTTGCTCTGTTCAACTTCGGCCCTGGCTTTAGAGATAGAATGGGTAGTAACGAAATTCCACGCTATCATCATCACAAGTACACCGCCCAGACCGAGTACCTGGGTGCGATAACTAATCTGCCGCTGCCTGCCGCTCTTATACCATTCCGGAAGAAAATCAATTTCTTTCATAGCTATCCGCCTGCCTCCCGGCTGCGGGTGTGGCCAAAGACTCTTCTGGGTGTTCGGCGTCCCCGTTCCAACCTTTAAGACCAAGCCCCACAGCTACGGCCCACTCACACAGCAAGCCCCGCTTGTCACTATCAAAATTCAAATTCATCATATCGAAGCCTCTCAACGGCTGAGCCACTTCAATCTCAACGGCCAATTGCCGCTTTAAGACATTGAGTAAAATTTTTTCGTATGCCTGACCTCCGCTGAAGACGGCCCGCTCAACTCGCTTGCCCCTGAATGCAACGGTATAATATCTAAAGCACAGAGATATCTCTCTTGCCAGCTGTTCAGCAACCGCGCTTATCGCATCCACCATCACCTGGCGTGTCGTTGCATCGAGGGCATCCAAAGCCGCTTCATCGTTTTTGATGTCCGCGAGACCGCCTTGACCTATCGAGCTTTGACCGGAGGCCCGATGACCTCTTTCAGCGTTTGCCGTTCTTTCCATTCTCAACTTGCCCCGAAGCATTTCCGCTTCGTTAATGCCAACCCCTAATTTTGCCGCAATTTCCTTATCGAAGCTTTCTCCACCAATTGATATCTGTTTTACGAAACTAATCTCCGGGCCACGACCGAATACTACCGTTGTAAACCGGCTTCCTATATCTACAAAAACAGCGGTGCGTTCTCTATCCTCCTGGCGCTGCAGCGACCTCTCGAAGCTCCTAAACATTGCACAGGGGACAGTATCTATGCCTACCGGCCTAAGCCCAGCCTCTTCAAGCAATTCAATGTGGCTTTTTACCGACTCATTATCCGCCGCAAACAGTATCAACTCGGTCTTGATCTCATCACCCTGACGCACATCTCCGACAAGGACATAGTTAATTGCGTCCTTATCGGGGTCCAAGCCAAAACGTTGGGCAGCTTCTTTTCTTATGGCCTGCCCAATCTTGTCGCTCTCTGCCTCAGCCAATCGCAGACTTGTTATTTTCAAACCGTCATTCGGCAGGGCAGAGATAACTTTTTTCCCGCGAAAGCCGCCTTCCGCCAGCATTTGTTTTATGCTCGACACAATAAAACTTCTTCTTTCCTCCATATCACCGTTTATACGAGGTTCAATGCGGGCTTTATCTGCCGCGATAACACTTATTCGTCCCCCATTGATTGCCAACTGTATCATCTTGATAGAATTATGACCTATGTCCAATCCTATTGGCCGCTGACCCCGAGTTTTCATTTTCCAATTTATCACTCGCTCTTTTCCCGTCAGTCCTCAATAGAGATGAAACCCGTAACAGGCTCTATATTAATCGTTGTGCTCGTCCCGCCCGCTTGTAGAGTAATAACGCCGCTGTTTAGCGGGTTCGAAGTTCCTGACCCGCTGTAGGGACTACCCATATAATAAAACGTAATCGTACTGCCGGAGCCAGGGTCAAAATCAACATTAGCAATATCGACTTTGCTGAGTCTGCTATCACTTCTAAAGTCTACCACGTAATCAAATCCTTTTTTCACAGGATGCGGTATTATCGTGCTGTCCTGGTCCTCTATTCTGTAGCTCTCTGTTGTCTCATCAAACACCACTGAAAAACTCTTGCCCCTGCTGATAGCCATACTTTTGGCGTACTCCAGGTCTGCTGCAATCATATTCGCCGCAGACCGTATCTGAAAACTTGCTCCCGAGGTCATCATCGGTATCGCCATCATCGCCGCTATCGATATTATCACCACCACAATCAGAATCTCTACCGCGGTAAAACCACTGCTTGCAGCTGGTAAATGATATCTGCCCTCATTGCTGTAACCGCAACCAGGTCGTGCTCGGCGCATCTCGTATCGCGTTCGATGCATCAGACACAACGCATCACGCGTCACACATAATGACTTTATACTCACCGCTCTCACCGGCTTTACCTCTGTATTGTGGTGCATTATGAAACCCTGCCTCTGCTCTTTTTTCGTCTGCTTTGAGACGCATCTTTAACGACCGGTCAACCAACCCAAACAAGTGGTTACACTCACTGATATTTAAGGCCTGTCCAGGCTGACAAAACCGTCCGGTTTTTCTCTTCTATCGCCGTCATCTCGGACGTGCCGAAAATGGTATAACTGTCAAATCCCATACCCCCTACAGTCAAGGCCAACAAAACTGGTACAATCGTCAAAATAATATGACAGGAACCATCGAACCACTTCGATGTCACGCGAAGGCTATGATGTGTAGTTGGTGTCATTAATTTACTTCGGATTTTTCTTTTCATTGCATATAAAGGCCGATAAGCACTTCTTACTTCAGCTCAGTCACCAGGCCCTATAAGCTGTCTTCATTTTCTTCTGATACTTCTAAAAAATGCTCCTGCAGCCGAGCCCCACTTCTCAGTAACACCACCCGGCCAAACCACAATCGCTGTCTTTGACGGCGCGGCGGTTATGCCGACATTACTGCTGCCATCTTCATCCAGTTCCCAGTGTCCCACAAGCCCACCCGGCCCGCCAACAAGATGATAAATGTCATTTACGTCATTTGGCTCCAGAGCGCGGTTGTAGATGCGAACATCATCGATAATGCCGCTGAAAAAACTCCCTAATGGGTCTGTTCGCCATGCATTAACACCAATTAACACAGGATTACTATTATCTATTTTATCGAGATTAGTGCCGCCCGGACCTGCGCATGCTCCGTCAATATATAAATTCATGCTGCTGTCTCTATCAGCAGAACCAAATATATGATGCCAAGCTCCATCGTTAATTGTTACGGTGCTTGTTATTTGCAATAAGGTTCCGCCACGAACCTCAAAATAAACAGTTCCATTGGCATTCATAACTATTTGACATCCAACCTCACCCACTGTACCCTGATAATTATCAATAATATAACTCGTGGTGGTGGCAGATGTTTTGACCCAAGCACCCATACCAAAATCGCCAGTTCCAAATTTAAAATCGGAACTTTCTGCTATTGTTACATAATCCTCATTACCATCAAACTCTAAGGCACCACCCACAAACCCGGTTGTCCATTCACCGCCGGCCATATT
>DATLBB010000112.1:0-3768 GCA_035527155.1 Sedimentisphaerales bacterium | reverse complement strand
ACGTGGGTCGATGTCCCATCCGACGAACTCACAGGTGAATTCTTTGCAGACGGTCTCCCAGATGACTTTGCCGGGATGGCTGAAATCACTTGTCCCCGGAGTGCTTGGTACATCGGTCCAGATGGCGATGTGGAACGAATCCGGCATCTCCGGCGGCTCCTCACAAGACCACCCTATGAATGAGCCCCACCAATGAATGTCCGTTACAGGGCTGTCAGTGTCGCAGAACCAATCGTCTGCGGCGATCTGTTCCCAATTGTAGACCGAAAGCTGGTTCCAGCCTTCATAGGCCGGCGGCTTATAAGGCTCGGGTGGCTGAGACCACTTGACATAGCCCTGTGATAAGCCGGTGCTGGTAATGGCAAAGGCCATATCACTTTCCAAATCACCTGCCCAGATGATGGTTTGCCAAGGTCCGGGCACCGGCGGTTCTGTCCGCGTTACTGCGCCGCAGAGGTATGATGAGGGTCTTGTGCTTCGTGCTGCTTCCTGCCATCTCCATAAGGGGGGATCCGCCTGGTCGTTCGCAAAGGCTGTAATGTCAAGCCAATAGCTCTGATCAATTTCCTGTGGGAATGGTTCCGGAAGGTCGTACTCATAGAGGTATATCTTGTTTCCCTCGCTATTTACCAGACCGGTGTCGATTTCGGTGAGGGCTGAAAATGGAACATCGTATCCTTTGATTTCCGTCGCTTGTGGTATGCAAGCAACGGTCGCGAGAGGATTGTGGATGCTGATGTGGAAGTGGCGGATACCAGAACCTCTTATTTCCCGTTCATAGTTACCATACCAGTGCAGGTCGGTTACTTCGCCACCCTGGCACTTCCAATCGTCTGCTATGGTTATATACGAGTAGTACCCTGAAGCGTCCTGAGAGTCGTGACAGTGGAGGCCCGGCAACTGTGTGTCCGGTGGCTGCTCCCACTTAATATTCGGTTCAATATGTATTGAGGTCAGCTCAAAGGCCATGTCCCAGGATTTGTTCGGGTCGGGCCAGTAAATCGGTTTGCCTTCAACGTACTTATCACCGATGTGGGGCATTGTAGGTTTGCGTATCTTGACCGCATCGTCGTTGAAGATTCGCGGCCGTGTCTTCCAGCCCCACTGGTGGTCGGTAGTCGAGCCGGCAGGATACTGGGCTGCAATACTAATCCAGTAGATGGATGGGTCTGTCCCATCCGGATTAGTACGCTGGTAGAAGTATTCTGCTTCCGTCAAATACTGGTTGAAGTAGAAGCAGGCCTCGTAGCAGCCTGTCCGCGGGTCGTAGTCCCATCCGACAAACGAGCCCTGGAAGTTGCTGCAGTCGATTTCCCAGACAACTTCATTGGGATGGCTGAACGAAAGTGGATCATCTGGATTTGCTGGTATATCGTTCCAAATGGTAATGTGGAAGCTGTCCGGCATCTGCGGTGGGACCGAATCTGTCCACCCCTGGAAAGAGCCCCACCAGTGTATGTCCGTAATTGGGTCTTCGTTCTCACACGGCCAATCGTCTGCAACAATCTGGTTGCCATCATATATTGATAGCTCATTCCAACCATAAAAGAGATTGTCGGGTTCGGTCGGGATAGGTGGCTGCGACCACTTGATGCGTTTTTCCAGCGCCGCTGCACCCATTGTGGCCACATCGTCACCACCAAGCTGACCTATGCCCCTGTCGATTACCTGGATAGTGTGTGACGTATTCGCCAGGTTCTTAACGATGATCAAGGCAGTTTCTGCAGGCGGGCTTAGTGTTCCCATGTCGAGCTTGGCGACCGAGATGCCATCGACAAAGACCTCAACCAGACCGTCGTTGTTGTCACCAACGAGATGTATGGAAACAGTGTTGCTGGCTACGGTAGTTGCGGTCGAGATCGATTGGTCTCTTTGGCGCATCCAAATCTCATTGACGTTTCCGTCGATATTGGTCGGGTCGCTAACGGTCCAGTCATCGTACCAGGGTGGAGTACCGAAAGCATAGTCGGCATCCCGCCATTCTTTAACGGCATACTCTTTGACCATTTCGGTGCCGGACAATGGATTTTCGAATTCGAGGCTGCCATAGGGCAGGCTTAGGTCGATGTCTGTATTGGGTGACTGCCATAAGACAGTAACTGCAGCAGCCGGTGAAGCCATCAGGCCGACAAGGCCACATACAACAATACAAAAAATCGACAATTTCAGCTTCATCTTTTTCATAATTACATCCTCCAAAAAAAATTAAAAAAGTTTATGTTTTATGACTTGTCTTGCGGCGACGGCCGCCGAAGCTCTCTTCGCTGTTCAGATAACGTGTTCTTTTTAGGCACAAAAGAAGAAAATATAAAAAAACCATTGCTGACACTCCTCGCGAAAGCACAGTAATCAATTCTTCCAATTTACCAAGCTGTCTCCTTCAAGTCAAGAAGAAAATTAGCAAGAAGCAAGAAGATTAAGAATTTTTGCAAGAGAGTTATAAGCAATATTTATAACTTCTATAAGTTGCAGTGAACTCAAATTCTCGAATTTGGCAATTTCTCTTATTGCAGTGTGATACATTTAGCCGTCCGTATCATTTTTTTCTGAAGTCTCTTTGGTAAGTGACTTAACCAACCTGAACGCAGGTATTTTCTTTATATTCGGCATTTTGCATACGAAACTCCAACCTTAGTTTGCTGTTTCCAAGGGCCAAAAGCAGATGCATAATTTCCTATAATAAGTCAGTACTGTCCCGTTAAAAGTCCAGTATTGACAATAAGTTATAAAATCATAGTTTAGTTTTGCTGATTTTCTTTGATTATGATTCAAAAATGCGGTTTTTCGAATTATTGAAAAGTTGTTTCAAGAGCCCATCACAAGCTAAAATCGATGATTTTGGCTCAATATCAGGCTTTTGTTATTGACCATTTTCAAATCGATACCTGCTGAAATATATTGTAACATTTTGTTTTTAAAGAGCTTATATTAACCCCTAAAACGGTTAACGGGACAGTAGTGATAATAAGTGCTTAATTAATACTGGTATCGGCACAAAAGATAAAGCTGTGAATGAGAATTATTTACACCCGTTTGTTACAAGTCAGATGTTACATGTTTTATGTTAAGTTTGCTGAGAAAGTGACATGGTAAAGAAACGGAACGCAGCTATTGAACTAAAACCGCCCAATAGCCTCGCGATGGGCACGACAACGTTAATTTGCTCTTGCCTTCCAGGCGTTGAGCGTCCAACCATCGAGATTTCATTATATCCAGCCACCGGACTGTAGTTGATTTCTTCATCGTGCCTGTATCGAGGATGACGTCACCACCGTTCGGGAAATAGACCGCGTATTCCTTACCCGGATTTGCTGTGCAGTAAGCTTCGTTGGGCTTTCTGTCCGTCAGCAAATCGTTGCGAGGCGCACAGGCGAAGATATTCATCTTCTCGGTAAGCAGCCGCATACTCCGGATATTCGCCTGCGCCTTTCTACTCAAGCCCAGCCCCGCCGTTGGACGGTGGAACCGTGACGATGCCAGCCCGCCGAAGATGTTGCGCCAGAAACGCTCCATACCATCTCTGTCGTTGCCGAACTGTCCGTACTCATCGGCGCCGTAGATTTTCACGTTGTTCAGCGGGCGAACGTTGTCAGCTATCCGTCCTCGTTGACGCTGCACATTGTCCCAGTGCTTTTGTCCCTTCTGATGGTTGTTCTGGGAAATGTCGACAAACGAATAGGTTTCCGGATGGTCAAACGTGGCATTGTGCATCGGATGGGCCAGGTCCCACTTGTCCCACATCTCGGTAGTGTGAACGCCGCCGCCGGC
>DATLBB010000111.1:0-2833 GCA_035527155.1 Sedimentisphaerales bacterium | reverse complement strand
TGTTTTGGCAAGAAAGCATTTTTGCAAAGGCTTCTGATCATAACGGTTTTAATAAACTACCATCCAAATTAAGGAATATGCTGCTGGATTATCTCAGCCTGGCAGCGTGACTACATCAAATGGCAAAAGTCGAGCTAAGGTCTTATCATTGTTCTTGTTTCACTGGCTGTCTCTCGCTGCGCCGATGCGGTTGCCGCCCAGCCCGGCGATGCAATCCAGCATGTCACCGTCTATCAGCAGAAGGGGATGTTCTGTGGCTGGCCCGCAAACAACGGCGCCTGGAACTGGGGCGATGAAATCCTCGTCTGCTTCGACCTCCATTATTTCAAAGAGCCCGACTTCGACATAGACCCCACCGACCACCACCGCGACCCCGACAAACCAGGCGAAGTGGTCATGGCACGAAGCCTCGACGGCGGCCAAACCTAGAGCCTCGAACGACCCAAAACCGTCCGTTCGACCCGCCCGAAACCGGCAAAATCCTTGTCAAGGTAATCAACCACTACGGCGACGAAGTCCTGAAGGTCTACGATGTCCACGCGGCTGGCCAATAGTTTAGAATGTGGTTTTTTAAGTCTTTTCCTGCCAATCTTTCGCCTAACCAAAACCGGCAGTGAGCAGGCTTTGGCGTGTCAGGCGGGCTCCCTGTGATTACGTGAAACACGCCCTTTTTAGGCCAAGTTAGTGCGGAAAAAGAAAAGAATTTTCTATACCGTAACCTCTTATGGGAAATTGGGTTGCGCATAGACAAGCCGGCCTAAAGCGGTCGTTTTTGGAAAAAAGAGAATTTTCTTAATCAACAACTTCACCGCCAGCTTCGCTTATCTTGAGAAAGAGATGAGGCTGTGGATTATTGCAGCGTTTTGAAAAAACGGCGAGGTTTGATTAAGACTAACAAGGCTCAGGTAGCAGACTTGGGAAAATGACCAGCAGAAAGATATTCAGACTACGAATCATTGTCGTGTTCATATTTTCTTGCGGCCTGCCGACTTTTTGCTGCCGGGCCGAGGACTGTCGTTTTGAAGGCGAACTTATCGGCTGACCTACCAATGAAGACCAGCACTATGTGGAAAATCGACAAGTGGTTTGGCGTACCCTTGTGCTTCATTCTTACTGTTGGCCGAGCGCTATTTGGCAAGCTTCGCAAAACCAACTTGGGACAAATCAGGAAAATCCTTATTGTTAAACTCGCCGAGCAGGGAGCGACCGTTGTGGCGTATCCTGCGATTATGAAAGCTATACAGAAAGTTGGGCGGGAGAACGTCCACTTCCTTGTATTCGAGGACAACCGCCATATCCTGGATATTATGAATGTCGTACCAAATGAAAACATCATAACGATAACAACGGGGAGGCCGTTTAGCTTTGCAACCAGCTTTTTCCGAGGGATCCTTCAAGTCCGGAGGAAAAGTATTGACACAGTTGTAGACTTCGAGTTTTTTGCCAGGGCGACGGCGATCTTGTGCTATCTTACGGGCGCAAAACGCCGCATAGGCCTTCACTCATTTATGCGTGAGGGCCCATACCGAGGGAACCTGATGACGCATCCGGTGTCTTATAATCCTCATCTGCACGCTGCCGATACCTTCAGAGTATTGGTGGAGTCGATGGATGCGCCTGCACAGGATCTGCCGGCGCTTGAAATCTGTGGGAGAGCCCAGCAATATTGTTTGCCCGAGTTTGAGCCTGACCCCGAAGAAGTTGAGGAAATTAGGCGGATTCTTTGCGAAAAAACCGGCCTTAATGGAACTTTTCGACTTATCATTCTAAACGCCAACACAAGTGATCTATTGCCCTTAAGAAGTTGGGCGCCCGGAAATTATGTCGAGATTGCTCGGCGTCTTGTTGACAGATATGCGGAGGTATGCATTGTCTTCACAGGTGCTCAAAGCGAATCGAAAGCGGTCCAACGATTGGTGAGGGATGTTAGATCAAGGCGATGTGTGTCTCTAGCTGGCGAGACAACCTTTCGACAACTCATGGTGCTCTGCTCGATCGGCGATGTGCTGCTGACGAATGACAGCGGGCCAGCGCACTTTGCTTCCCTCACGCCGATCAACACTATAGTGCTTTTCGGCCCAGAAACACCTGTCTTATTTGCCCCAAAAGGACCTCGAGTTGATGTCATACACGCCGGTTTGGCGTGCAGCCCCTGTATCAACGCATTCAACGGCCGCCAAACCGTGTGCCGAAAAAACGTATGCATGCAGAAAATCACGGTAGAGCATGTCTTTGCAAGACTGTGCCGGGTCTACGAGATGTTCGCACGGAAAGATCGCCGAGAGGTCATGGCGCCAATCGTCAGTGCTCGTGTGGGGTGTTGAGGATCAGGTCATGAGTAATGGTGATACACATGTTTCCGAAGTGAAGGCACCTGTTGCCAATAGTAATGTTGATAGAACGTGGGTTGCTACAAATACTCTGCCAACTGGCTCCGCTCCGGAACAGGGCGCCAAATTACACTCAAAGGCACGGAGAGGAGCTTATTGGACCGGGGTGCTGATTATTGGGTTATCCGGTGCCATTTTCGCGTTCAGGAGCATTGATGTTTACGATTTGTGGCTGCATTTGGGCATCGGCAAGTGGATAGTCCAGAACGGTGCAATACCGACCCGCGATGTCTTTTCGCATACGATTCAGGGGAAGCCGTGGGTGCCGCACGAATGGCTCTCACAGGTGATTTTCTACTTAGCCCGCATATTTCACAGGATTTTCGGATTTTTTGATAGACAAATGGCCTAACTGTCTGTAGTATAAGTAGTTATAACAACAATCATACTCAAACAGAAAGGCCATTTCTATGACAGACTGTAACACACAATCGATATTGTTT
>DATLBB010000110.1:0-11144 GCA_035527155.1 Sedimentisphaerales bacterium | reverse complement strand
TTTTGAGGTCTCTGATGCTTGCTTCGTTGACGCCGATACGGATAGCGGTCCGGTGCATCTTAGCTGCGTCGATTATTCGATGAATACTCTCTCGGTTTTTTATATTGCCGGGGTTCAGCCTTACTTTGGCGGCACCGGCCTCTATCGCTTCGATAGCACGCCTGGGGCTGAAGTGAACATCGGCTATCAATGGGACATTTACCTTCCGGACGATTTTTGCAAAGGCATCGCTATCTGCTCGCGTGGGAACGGCGATTCTGACCAGCCGGCAGCCGGCCTTGGCAAGCTGATTTATCTGTTTGACACAACGGGCGATATCGACCGTCGCCACCTTCGTCATCGACTGGATGACTATGGGAGCACTGGAGCCGATTCTAACCTGACCGACCTTGACGCTTTTCGTTTTTCTTCTTTTAATCACGCCAAAATTGTAGCTTGTTTTAGATTAGCGAGCAAACTAAAATACCACCAGGTTGTAGAGCCAGCCTGAGACCGGTTGTTGCGATTTTACTGATCCATTTACAGAAAAAACTATATCAATCAAAAGGACGAGTTCTATGTGGCTCGTAATGCTTCTTCTACTCTCTGTCGTTTTCATTATCGTTGCGACAACTAAGCTGAAATTGCACCCGTTCCTTGCGCTGCTCATCTCCGCCTTCGGGTACGGGGTCTTTTGCGGGAAGATGTCACTTGCCGATGTTGTCAATTCGGTAAATTCAGGCTTCGGCGGCACCATCGGCTACATCGGTATCGTAATTCTGGCCGGCTCGGTCATCGGCACATTCCTTGAGAAGTCCGGCGGTGCATTTAAGCTGGCCGAGAGCATACTCAAACTCGTGGGCCCAAAGAATGTGCCTCTGGCCATGAGCATAATCGGATATATTGTGAGCATTCCTGTATTTTGCGACTCCGGCTTTGTTATCCTTTCGTCATTGTGCAGGGGGCTGTCGCGCAAGGCGAAGATATCATTAGCGACGAGTGCGGTGGCGCTCAGCCTCGGTCTCTACGCGACCCATACAATGGTCCCACCGACGCCCGGGCCTATCGCGGCGGCGGGACTGCTCAAGGCTGACCTTGGACTGGTAATCCTGTGGGGGCTGTTGGTAAGTCTTATCGCGCTTACGGCCGGCTGGTTGTTTGCCGTAAAGTTTGCGGGCAGGGTATATATTGACCCCGAATCCGAATCCGAGGAAGCCGGTCCGGAAGAACCTGCCGCCCAGGGCCCTTCGGCCATCAAGTCGGTCATTCCCATCCTCCTGCCTATCGTGTTGATTGTGTTGAGGTCGGTTGGTAATCTCGAGGTCCAGCCGTTCGGCGTGGGAAAAGCAGCAGTCTTCATCAGCTTTATCGGACAGCCGGTAGTCGCGCTGCTCGTGGGCGTTTTCTTTGCCTTGATGCTGCCGAAAAAACTGACCACCGAGATGCTTTCAGCTTCGGGGTGGGTTGGCCAGGCAGTCGTTGCCGCGGCAACTATCATTATCATCACCGGCTGTGGAGGCGCCTTTGGCAGGGTGCTGCAGAACTCCGGAATATCCGAAGTTGTGAAAGGATATCTCGGTAAAAGCGCAGGCCTTAGTATATGGCTTCCTTTCATCATCGCCGCGGCACTCAAAACGGCCCAGGGCTCATCAACGGTGGCCATCATCGCGACCGCCGGTATCGTGGGACCGCTGCTTGGAGCGCTTGGCCTCGAGGCTCCGACAGCCAGAGCATTAGCTGTGGTGGCAATAGGCGCCGGCTCGATGGTAGTCAGCCATGCGAATGACAGTTATTTCTGGGTGGTCACAGGCCTTTCTAAAATGAGCGTTAAGGATGGGTATAAACTGCAAACACTCGGGACTCTCGTTGAAGGCGGTGTTGCGGCCATTGCATTGTGGGTCATCAGTCTAATTGTGCTCTGAAAAAGAAGCCGCTGGTAAGCTGACCCACTCTCTTGAATGTTAGCGAAGCTCGAATTGTCTTGTTGGGACTGCCTCTTATGAAAGTAATCATTGCAATGGACTCGTTCAAGGGAACTCTCAGCAGCTATGAAGCGTGTGAAGTTATCGCAGCGGCCATTGCCGAATGCGCGCCGGACGCCCGCCTCGTAATAAAACCTATGGCCGATGGAGGTGAAGGCACCGCAAGGGCAATGATTACAGCAGCTAACGGCCAATGGATTCGGCAAACGGTAATGGGGCCTCTGCCCGATATGCAGGTCGAGGCCGGCTTCGCCTGGTTCGGCGACAGTAAAACAGCTCTTGTCGAAATGGCCGCAGCCAGTGGTCTTGAACTGCTTTCCAAAGAGCAGATGGACCCACTGAAAACGACGACTTACGGGACCGGGCAGCTTATCAAAGCCGCATTGGAATACGGGGCGTGCAAAATTCTGTTGGCTGTAGGCGGCAGCGCAACTGTCGACGGCGGCGTCGGCGCCGCAACAGCAATGGGCTTCAAGTTCCTCGATGACGAAGGAAACGCAATTGCGCTTGGCGGAGCAGGCCTCGAACGAATCGCAAAAATAGTCAAACCCGCCAACTTCAGTGTTCCGCCGGTAGAGGTCCTTTGCGACGTTGACAATCCTCTCTGTGGCCAGCACGGCGCAGCGAGAGTTTATGCCGGCCAAAAAGGGGCAGGCCCCCGGATGGTAGAACAACTCGAAAACGGCCTTGCACACCTGGCCGTCCTTGTCCGGAAACATCTCCAACGCGATATCAGCGACATCCCTGGCGCAGGAGCGGCAGGAGGGCTGGCCGCAGGTGCTTTGGCCTTTATGAACGCCACCCTCGTATCCGGTATAGAGACGGTAATGGCCGGCAGTAACCTTCAGGCCGAACTGGGATCGGCCGATTGGATTATTACCGGAGAAGGCTCTTTCGACCGGCAGTCGCTGCGAGGAAAAGTCGTCTCCGGGATTGCAGGAATGGCCTTGGAATCACACACTCGCCTGGCCGTCCTTGCGGGCCAGGTCACCGTGCCGCAACAGGAGTATGAGAAGCTTGGAATTATCACCGCCATCGGCTGCCGAACAAATGATATGTCCCTTGACTACGCGATGAAAAACTGCCGCCCCCTGCTTCACCGTGTCGCAAAACAATTCGCGAAAGAACATCTGTCCCGATAAAGCCGGCTCCGTAAAATAGTGGTATGTTATTTAGCTACTGTTGCGGAAACAGCCTTTGTCATTGCTGCACATTCTTTCGCAGGGGTAACATAGCAAAAAAGGCTTTCCGCAAAAGGAACTAATTTATAAATTCTTTGCGAATTCGTGTCTTTTCAGCTAATCTTTTTTCTTTACAAAATTGTAGCTTGTTTTAGATTGGCGGGCAAATTAAAATACCGCCGAACACGAAAACGTCGCTTGTGCACCGTTGCTCGTCGTTCGAGTCACGGCTCACGGGACGGGAGCACGAATTATGGGCTCGATGCTGATATCTTTTTTTGTCGTATTATTTATCGCCTACTGGGGCTTGGGGACGATACTTTATTTTATGCAGCCGACCTTTTTGTATTGCCCTGTGCGTGAGGTCCCCTACACGCCGGACGAAATCGACCTGGATTTTGAAAATGTCGTCTTGAAAACTAAAGACGGCCTGCGTCTGAGCGGCTGGTATATACCGGCAGAAAATGCTGAGTTTACGGTCCTTTTCTGCCACGGCAACGGCGGCAATATGATGCACCGCCTGGACAGTATAAATATCTTTCACAATCTCGGATTGAGTTGCTTTATTTTCGACTATCGAGGCTACGGCAGCAGTGAAGGCAAACCCACCGAAGAGGGGACATATCTCGATGTTATGTCGGCTTACCAATGGCTGACCGAAGAAAAAAAGATATCGCCGGAGGATATTATTATCTTCGGCAGGTCGCTCGGCGGAAGTATCGCTGCGCAATTGGCCGCTAAGGTCGAGGCAGGGTCATTGATTATTGAGAGCGGATTTACATCATACGTTGACATCGGCAGAAAATTTTACCCTTATATGCCCGTGCGTTGGTTTGCGAGGTTTAGCTACAGGACCATCGATTATCTCAGCGACGTTCGTTGTCCGGTGATGATAATTCACAGCAGAAATGATGATGTTGTGCCGTTCGAGTTTGGGCAGGATTTGTATGAAGCGGCCAACGAGCCGAAAGAATTTGTCGAGATTTTCGGCAGTCACAACGACGGCTTCCT
The DNA here is from genome assembly GCA_035527155.1 of Sedimentisphaerales bacterium. Lineage (GTDB taxonomy): Bacteria > Planctomycetota > Phycisphaerae > Sedimentisphaerales > Anaerobacaceae > CS2-K091. The sequence continues at coordinate 6,991 of DATLBB010000110.1, read as the reverse complement.
GGTATCCGCTGAGATTTACAAAAAGGCCTGGACGAAGTGGCTTAAATTCTTAAGAGAATCTCAAGAGCAGGCCGACCGCCACAGGGCTTCTTAATAAGTCCATAGTTTGTAGTTCATAGTTTTGAGGGCATGCTTTTTAAATAATTCTTACTGCATCCCTGAGTGCATCGGGCTTCTGTATTCTAAGGTTTCACGTACTTTTGAGATTGCAGTGTTCTGCAGAATATCTCAGGGCTGGGCACTTTCAGCAGCGCGCATCACTGCCTTTCTTCGACTTTGCAGATGCTCCAACAGAGCAGGGTCGTTTGGAGCGTGTTCCAGTGCTTTTTCGATGGCACCCAGTGCGAGAAGGTATTGCTTCTGATTGAAGTAGGCACGTGCGAGTTTATCGTAGATGAACGTTTTCATCGCAGGATTGCACAACATGAGCGCCTTTTCATAGCTTTGCGAGGCGGCAGCGAAATCGCCGAGCTTATCCTGCGCCTGGCCCAGATTGAAATAAGCCAACATTTGCCCGGCATCCTGCTCAACTGCTTTCTGAAATGCCGAAACCGCCTTGTCGAACTGTTCCAGTTTTTTGTAACAAATTCCGAGGTTGTTCCATACGCCCGCGTTTTTCGGCTCGAGATTCAAGAACGCGCTGTAATGCTCGGCAGCTCGCTGGTAGTCCCGGACGAGAAGATATCTTCTTGCCAGGCGCTCTCTGAGAGGAGCATTTCCGGGCGTGCGTTCCACAGCCTTGACAAACATCTTTATTTCCGACCTCAATTCATTAAGGCAATTCTCGACATCTCTGTCCAGTGGATTGGCTTTTCGCGCCATCTCGAACTGGCGATTCATAATCTCCGGGTCGCCTTGCAGCATCCCCACAAGGGCCCGAAGGGTGTGGCGCGTGCCCGTAAAGTAGCGCTGCAAGACAACCTTGACTTGTTCGGATTCTTTCAGTGTCCGGCCCGTGTTGTCAACGTAGCTTAAGACGGGGAAATGATACCGGCTGAGCCAGTTAAGTACGACCAGCCAGCACCCTTCATCATCTCTCTTGATTGCGGCTCCAAATTCCAGCAGAGGTTTGTCATCAGTATTTAACGGAGTGTCTTTCGCAATTGCCCGCAATCCGTCTTCACCGACAACAAGACAATCGAGAAAATCATAAACCGAGTATATTTTGATCTCGGCCAGGTCGGCGGAAATGTCCTGTCTTTCACCCAACTTTCTTACCCGCTGAAAATCGATCCGCATGGGAGACATCGTTCCTACTAAAACAGCGTGCTTGTTTAGGCAGTTGTTGGCCATCCAGAGAGAAGAATGGGGCATAGCCTTCAGGAAGCTTTGAAGAATCATCTGAAAATCCTGGGGCCGCAGGTCCAGAGGCAGCCAGCAGGACAGCACGCCGCCGGGCCTCAAGTGTTCGCGACATTGCTTAAAGTGGTCATATGTGTAAAGTGCTGAGCTGCCGGTCGTGCCGGGATAGGTTGAATCATTCATGATGATGTCGAACTTCTCGTCGGTGAGCTTAACGAAGTTCTTTCCGTCCATTATGATTTTTCTAAGCCGGGGATCTTTATACGAGCCTTTATTAATTTTCTCGAAGAACCTACCCGCCTCGAAAACTCCCGGACATATCTCAACGATGTTGTACTCGTCTACGCCGAACATAAGACCTACTCCGGATGTCTCGCCACTTCCAAAGCCTATCTGGAGTACCTTTCTCGGATTGTTGTGTACAAACAGCGGAACATATCCCTGAAGTTTTTGGGTTGTTCTCAGCATTAAATCTACGCCTGCCACGCCAACGCCATCAACAGCAATGGCACGGTCTCCGTCGGGCAGGTCGTGTACCGTAACCGTGCCTGTCACGTCGTCCTTGATGTAAACGATTTTGCTGGGGTGGTGATATGTGATCATCGACCGCACAAATACGTCACGTGGGATGCTTAGAACGCCAAAGGTGAAGACGGCCAGTGAAACCACAATTGCGGATACACCGAATGCCACATGGTGTTTTTCCGAAATGAAGATGACCATAACAGCTAAGAGAAACTGAATACCAACGACGAGCAGGAAGCTATCGCGCAATCCCAGCAAAGGTACCATCACAAAGCCGGCCGCGAATGAGCCGATTACGCAACCCACGGTGTTGCTCGCGTAAACCTGGCCCACCCTCTTGCCAACGGCTTTCCAGGACGTAGCGCAAATTTTGACCGCAATCGGGAAAACCGCCCCCATCAACACTGTTGGCACCATAAGAATAACCGATGCGTCTAAAAAGTGCCCTGCAACCTCTTTCCAGAACGAGAGTCCGCCAACCATCTTCGTAAGCAGCACATAGTCAATATGCCAGAGAATTCCGAGCAGTGGAACAGAGGCGAGGACGGCAAGCGCAACCAGAAATTCCACAACTCCCAGCGTAAAGATGGGTTTTCTGATTTTCGCCAGAAATAGTCTGCTGCAGAGAAAGCTTCCCAGAGCGATTCCGAAAAGAAAACAGGTCAGCATGCATGCGAAGGCATAAACGGACGTTCCAAGAACGAAGGCCAGCACCCTTGTCCATAAAACTTCCAGAGCGAGGGCACAAAAGCCCGCCAGCCCCACCGCAACCAGTATAATCACTCGTTTGTTTCCAAGTTCTGTTACAGTTTTGTCTGAAGTGTGGTTTATACTGGCGCGTTCAGACTCACGTGCTGCGTGCTTCCGCTTTTTCGCAGGCCGTTGCTGTATAATCAAGTGAGACAAAATCAATGCGAGGAGTCCGACGAGGATGTTCGCCGAAGCCGCCAAATAGATAGTTTTGCTCACGCCCAGAGTCCTTATGAGCAAATACCCTGCAAGAAAACTGCCCGCCACCGCACCGAATGTGTTGATTGCGTATAAGAGTCCAACACTTCGCCCGATGCGGGGCTCGGAGGCGCCCTTTCCTGATGAATTCGCCCAGAGCCTGCTCAAAACCGGCAGCGTACCTCCCATCAAGGCTGTCGGAATCAACAGGATGATAATGGACAGTGCGAACCGAAAAAGGCTCAAAGGATAAAAGCCTGGATGAAAACTTCGGTAGAACCAGAGATATAAAACATCTGTCGCAGCCAGGACCATCGGGAAGACAAGTGCATAAGCTCCTATTCCCAGCTCAAGCAGAGCGAACAGCTTTAGGGGTTGAGAACTTTTATCGCTGATTTTTCCGAACAGCCAACTGCCCACTGCTAAACCCAACATGAACGCCGTCAGAACTGTGCTTACTGCAAAAACCGTATTGCCGAAGACCACGCCGAAGGCCCTGGTCCAGGTTACCTCATAAATCAGACCTGCTGTACCTGAGATGAGAAACAGTGGCAGGACAGCTTTCCTTACTGCCGAAATACGAGGCATGTTCTTTGTGACGTTTCTCACTTTCAACTCAGCTTGTGCTCAAAAAATTGCTTTATGTTTCCAAAACTGATTTACTACCAGCTTTATTGTTTTCACAAAGCCCGTCGGGTAAAAAATTTATCAGCTACAATCGTTCTCTTTCAATTTCCGATTTGTTTATTTAACCGACATTTCCCATTGATCTCATTCTGTCCCTGCAAATTCACTGTGTTATATTACCGAATTTGTGGGAGTAAAGCAACTTTTTCGGGCGTTGTCTTCCAAGTCCGCTTGCCGAGTGGCTTTATCTCGCAATTTTCGCTGTCCAAAAAGGCTTGTATGGCCTATATATGATCTATATAATAATCCTGTTCTTTTGTAATGTCTTACTTGGGTCATCCGGGTTTAAGGGTTTTTGGAGGAGTACTGTAATGCAGCGAAATATTATTCTTACAACGAGCTTGATACTTATTGGGTACGCTCTGACTGTTTCAAGTAAACCTTTGGAAGCAAGCCAATACTTGCAATGGGTAAATGGCCCGTCACACGACGCCGGTTTTTTCCCCATCGCCGTCTGGCTGCAAAATCCGGCTAAAGCCAGGCAGTACAAGGCCGCAGGTTTCAACACCTACGTGGGTCTCTGGAAAGGGCCAACTGAAAAGCAGCTTGCGGAATTGAAAAAGGCCGGTATGAAAGTCATCTGTCACCAGAATGAAGTGGCCCTTAAGCACGTTGACGACCCGACCATTATAGGCTGGATGCACGGTGACGAGCCGGACAACGCCCAGTCCCTGGGAAGCGGCAAAGGATACGGTCCACCCATCCCGCCCAAAAGCATCATCGGCGACTATCGAAAGATTCGCAGCGCCGAACCCACGCGCCCCGTGCTTCTGAACCTCGGACAGGGTGTCGCCTGGGATGGCTGGCACGGCCGAGGCGTCCGCACAAACCATCCGGAGGATTATCCCGAATACGTAAAGGGCTGCGATATTGCCTCTTTCGACATCTACCCTGTTGCTCACCCGAAACCGCAGGTATCGGGCAGGCTATGGTACGTGCCTAAAGGTGTGGAGCGCCTCGTGAAATGGACGAGAGGGGACAAAGTCGTATGGAACTGTATCGAGTGTACCCGAATCCAAAATCCCACCAATAAAGCCACGCCGCACCAGGTACGATGCGAGGTCTGGATGTCCATCATCCACGGCTCAATGGGGCTGATTTACTTCGTCCACGAATGGGAGCCGAGGTTCAATGAATCCGCGCTCCTAAGCGACCCGCAGATGTTGTCGGCGGTGACAGCGATTAACCGCCGGATTCTCGACCTTGCACCCGTCTTGAACTCTCCGGCTGTAAAGGATGGAGTGACAATATCATCCGATAACAAAGAAGTACCTGTCGCGGTTATGATAAAGAAGTACAAGCGTGCGACATATCTTTTTACCGTCGGTATGCGAAACGGCAGGACAAACGCCACGTTTACTGTGCCCGGCCTGGCGGGTGAGAACAACGTCGAGGTCCTTGGCGAGAACCGTACACTGCCGGCCAGGAACGGCGTCTTCAAAGATACATTCAAGGCCTGGGACGTACATCTTTACCGAATCAAGCAAAGCAACGCAGATTGATGTTTTTCGTGTAAGCCTTGTAAAATCAAGGCCGGGCGAAAGCCCCAAAGCCTGCCTTGAGCGAACCTGTCCTGAGTTCTATCGAAGTAGCCGAAGGAGCAGCTTGGGGATGGTTCCGCCGTCTCTTTCCACGGGTCTGTCGGAAAAACCTACTTTTTTATAGGCCATTCAATGATTATTTCTAACGGGCAGAAGGTGAAAAATAACGCCCGCAACGCGGATTTTCAATAAATTTTTCACCAGACAAAGCTGCCTAAAAACCTGAAATTAAAGACATTAAGCGTTTTTATGCAATCTTATCAGAAAAATACGCATAAATTCTTAAAATATTTTGAGAAATTTTTCTTGACGGAATGGTGTTTTTTGTGGTATAAAAAGGGAAAGGAATAATGCGAATCTTTCTCTTATTGGTGGAGTTTTTATAGGTCATTTAAGCCAATAGCTAAAAATTTGTGGACTGAGGTTTTAGAGCTGGAGTGAGAGGTTTGTTCTTGGGAGGTATGTTGTGTGTACATTTCGATTAACAGCTCGCAGTGAGCTTGCGAAAGGAGGTGCATAAACAGGCGAGTTTTACAGTTTTTATTGGCGTAGTTTTTGGTGAAGATTTTTGTTGTTTCTTGTCAAGACGTTGTTTTCACGCAGGCATAAGTTTACAACCCCTGCTTTCGCAAGAAAGCAGGAAGGACTGTAATGGTTAAGGTTCGGCTCATTATTTTTGAAAAAATTCGTATATTGATATTGTTTTGTGTTTTTCCTGGTTCCGCACCTTTTCCGGATGACGGGTGAAAACAACAAACGCTTTGGCTTGTGAAGCCAAAGAAAGTTTTATTTTAGTTTTTGAAGGAGGAATATGTTATGTGTAAAAAATTGGTTTTTTTAATTTCTTTCTGTTTGGTGCTGGGCCTGTTCGGCAGCGCCGGAGCGGATCCCGTTCCGCCGCCGTGGGTTGACCAGACCATCGGTCTCGATGCAGGGGGCAGCTCCGATTGGAATCCGGCGACACAGGAGCTTGCCGTTACAGGCGGCGGCCACGACATCTGGGACGACAATGACGACTTCCAATTTGTCTACAAGGAGTGGACGGCGGGCGACTGCGACCTAATCGCGCGTGTCGCCAGCTTCCCCGGGGGCGTGAACGGCTGGCAGAAGGCCTGCCTGATGGTTCGCCAGAATCTCACCGATGGTTCCATACACGCCCTTCAGGCCGTAACGGGCACGGAAGGCGGCGGCTGCGCGTTCCAGTGGCGCCCTACCGCTAATTCCGCAACTGGTCTCGGTAATACTCAAAATGATACCGGCACGGCCGTAGTCGAGCCTGAGTACATCAGGATAACACGTACCGGCAATGTGTTTAACGGCTATCATTCGGAGGACGGCGAAACGTGGGTACAGACGGCTGGTGGTGGTACCGTTACCCTCGCAATGACCGGCACGGTTTATATCGGCTTTGCCGTCACGTCGCACGACACCCCCACTTTTGTCACGGCCACTTTCGACAACTTACGCGAGGATGCCTCATTTGGAGCTATTACCTGGCCCACCGAACCAGATCCGGTTGTTGGTGAACAGGATGTGCCCGTAGAGAAAATTCTTTCCTGGACGCGAGGAGAATATTGCAAGTTTGACGACGTCTACTTCGGCACCGACCCGTGTGCTCTGCTTCTTGTTGACACAATACACAACACTTTGCCGGCAGAGCACGACCCCGGAGACCCGACCGGAGACCCAACCCTTGTTGCAAGCAGAACTTACTACTGGCAGGTTGTCGACAGGGATGGTAATGACGCCCCGCACCCAGGAGAGGTATGGAACTTTAGCACCCTATCCGGAAAGACTTTTGGCCCCCAACCGACTGATGGTAAAGTGGTTGCTGGCACAATTCAGGGGGCGACTGGCAACCTATACCAATCGCTTAACTTCCAGCCGGGACCGACTAATGTCAGGTACGTTGGCTACGGCAGCGAAGTTTACAACGATGTGCTGACCCGCGCTGAGGACGCGAACCTCGGCCCACGGCCATTCCCGCC
>DATLBB010000109.1:0-5945 GCA_035527155.1 Sedimentisphaerales bacterium | reverse complement strand
AGCTCTTTAATCGCAGCAGGCATCATCTGCTGGGATAAATGGACTTTGTCGGCAAGATAATACTGGTCACGTGTTACATTCTCGCCGTCAACTAACTGGTCAAATATAGATATTAGTTTTATCGATTCACCATCTAACAGGCTTTTCAGTTTCTCGTTAAAATATTTAGTTATGCAGTTTCTTTCTTCGCATGTGCCCAGTCTTGGATAATTGGGGTCGTAGTAGCCAAAGTCACGAGAACTTGGTATTGTGGCCCACACCAAAACCTCATATCCTTTTACTTTGATTTCTTTTATAAAATCAAAATAATGCCTAACGCAATCTTCAGCGATAGCCCTGAAGTCTTTCTGTTGTATTCTGGACTGCCTAAATATATGATACCGACAATCAATTTCGCCAAAACATAACATTATCCGACTACCCACAGGTATCAATTTTTCGAGTATGCCAAATGTTATTTCTCTGCCCTTAGTTTTAGTCCCTAATGTCCCAAGATTGTATGCAAGGGCAGGACCAACGGAATATATTTTGAAATATGGGAGCAAACTATCCGTCCAATCTATTGCTCTGATGTCGTATTCGTCCGAGCCGTAAAAGAAATAACAGTGGCTATCGCCTATGCAATGGATTTTTTTCATATCAATTGAAATCCAATACCCCGCCCGTATAATATGTCTGAATAGCACGTATCACATCGTCGGCCTTAATCATGTCCATGCACTTCGGTATCCGTATCGGCGGCTTTGTCCTGAGTTCCACCGGGTGCAGGCATAGTTCCTCTTTGTCCTTCTTATCGCCATCACCTACCAACTGGCACCGGCTCTTCCAACAGCCCCCGTTATCACAGCATGTCATGGCACCATTCACGGCAAGGTATCTGTGGTGCGGGTACGCCTCCCACTGAACTGGTTCCCTGCCCCCGGATATAACTACCCCAGGACGGTTTAAGAGGCCGTGCTTCGACTCTATGGCCGCTGCGAGGTGCATCAGTAGGCTGACCCCCGTAACCACGCCGGATGAATGATACACAAGCCGAATCAACTGCCGGAGGTCGGTCTTGCCAATCAGATCCACAACGCCGTTCAACTTGGGGTGCCAGTGTTCTTTTTGTCCCACTTGGACGAACGTAATCTTGCCCTTGAAGTGGTCTATAACCTTCTGGTACGAAATCGGACTCCACCATTTAGCCGTAAAGTCGTACTTGCCGCCGGCATTGATAATCCAAAACCTGTTCTTAATACCCATATCCTCTATCTGAGAAGTCCAGCCCTTTTCCTCATCGCTGATATGAATATCGCCCTTGAACTTGGTCGGCTTTATTCTGAGATTCAGCTTGTCCTCCAAGAACAATCTAAAGGCGTGAATGAAATGATGTTGCCCCTCGTTGCTCTCGTGAATCAATGGGTAATCGGCTTTGATAATCTCGGCCTTGAGCCCCTTAGTGAGATGTGGATTGTTCTCCCATAACTCCGAGCAGCCGGTATCGACATCAATCTCAATTTCAGGATGCGATAGTTTCAAATCTCTAACCGCAGCCGTCAACATTACGATATCGCCGGGAGACTGATAGTTTTTAAGGATGTATTTCATAATCTAATACGTATGATATAGAACCGATATAGTTGCTGTTTCAGCACCAGCAGAGCAGGCAAGTTTCGCTTGTATCTGAGTGTTCGGTAACTGAATATCCATCAGCATCGGAATTGGAGAGAAGCTGACCGTTCCGGCAAGACCTGCCTGGCCCGCAAATCTCACCCTCGATATTTCTGTTGTGGCTGCGTATAAAACCAATTCGTATATCGCATCGCTCGTTATGGCTTCAATGACCAGCCAGTGGATATCAAATGGCGAGGCAATGGTATTTATAGGAACGATCTCAACGAAATTACCAAGCACCCAAGGTGGCCCAGCCGCACCTGCCAACACATCTTTTCCAACCACTAACGTCGGGTAGACCTTACTTATATTATGTACATGCTCTGAAAGCGTATGCACATAATCATACATTGTTTTTCTGCCTGCAATGTAACCACTCATGCGTTCACCACCTTTCCGTCACCTGAAAGCGGAGTCCAGAAACCATAGAATCTAATCACGCCGCTATTAACCTGGGCACTCAAAGTCAATACGACATCGTTACCGTCGCTGATAATGTATGACCTAATACTGTCGGCTGGTTCGATCTCTCTTGATGCAAAACTGTCATTCCAGATATACCGGGCATCCAATGTAGTGCTCACCGTGTCCAGCATCATCGCGTCCGTATTACCGATTACACCAAGCCTAATATTCGCAGTTGTATCCGGCACAACATCGGTGGTAACAACAGCAATTATTCTCAATAATACATCGCCGGTTACTGTAAACACAGACACGGTTCCTGAACTATTAGCGAAAGTAATATCTTGAATCAGGCTGTTCTTTCCCAACGCCTCGACCTGTTGATTCGTCGATAGTATTCCGTTTAGTTGCAACATAATTAACCTTCAAAATCGTCAATATTTTTTCGTAACTCTTTAATCGCGGCAGGCATCGTCTTCTGGCTAAGGTGGATTTTGTCCTTGAGATAATACTCATCCTTTGTAACATTCCCGACACCAACCAACTGGTCGAAAATCGAGATGAATTTTATCGACTCGCCAGACAATAGACTTCTCAGCTTCTCGTTGAAATATCTCGTCACAGAGTTTCTTTCTTCACACGTTCCCCATCTCGGATAGAAAGGGTCGTTTTTAGTGGAATCGAGAGTGCTTGGTATTGCGCCCCAGACTAAAACTTCATAGCCTCTTGTTTTAATTTCTTTTATGAAACTAAAATAACGCTCAACACATTCTTCAATAATAATTTTAACGTCTTTGTTTTGTTGGCTGGCCTGTTTAGGTATGTGATACCGACAATCAATTTCACCAAAACACAACATTATCCTGCTTCCTACGGGTATCTCTTTTTCGAGCAAGTCCAGTATTATTTCCCTTCCGCCTGTTGTTGTTCCAGACTCACATAAATTATATGCCAGAGCCGCCCCAACATGATGAATCTTAAAGTACGGAAGCAGGCTGTCAAAACTGCCTATCATACTTTCGTTGTATTCATCAGAGCCGTAAAAAAAGTAACAGTGGCTATCACCTATGCAATGGATTTTTTTCATAACACCGTTCTAATATTTACTTTTCTTTTAATCTGACGAACTCGATGAGCTATGACTCGATGAGCTATGACTCGAACTGCTGTGAGAACTGGAACTATGGCTGCTCGAACTACGACTCGAACTGGACGATGAAATAGTATTCACAGTCAACTTTCCCAGTATCTCGACATCACCCATAAACAAGGCGTCCTGATAGATTACAGTCGGTGTGCCGTTTATAGTCAGCATGATTAAAACTCCGTCTTGTAAATAACCTCAAGTCCGTATGTCAGACCTGAGCCATTCGCGTATGCAATATCGATTGTATCGCCGTTCATAATCGTTACCGCCCTGTCCGGCTGCCAAAAGACATCCTGCACCGCTGTCATATCCTGGCTGAAAAGTAATGTGTCATATACGGCGGCGGCGGCTAACGAGTTAATAGTAACAGTAAATGCTACGGCACCAACCGCCCCGCCCACTGCCGATAAGTGCAGCCTGACGCTTTCCAGTTGGCTTGGCCTTGTCGGTGTTATGGAAGTTGCTATCGCACCCACCCCAGTAGCCCGCTCTGCTCTTGGTTTTCCTTGTCCCATTACGACCGCCGTCCTTTCTTTTTCTTGTTCAGAACAACGTCTGGCCTTGCATCGGCAGTCTCGACATCCGGCTCGTTCATCGCCGTCTCAGCTTTAGCTTTTGCCTTGGCTTCTGCTTTAGCTTTAGCCTTTGCTTCTGCTTCCGCCTTGGCTATGGCCTTTGCCTCTGCTTCAGCTTTGTCCCTGGCCTCGTCTTCAGGCTCCGGGCCATTGACAGCCGGCTGTTTGGGCACTACTACCCCAAACCCTTTATCAACACGGCTCTGGCCCTTATTCCAGCCAAACCGTATGACTTCACCAACATTGAATCGACTCCATTTTCTTACCAACTTTACGTACATAAATTTGTTAGCCATGATTTCTCCTTATTTTCTAATTTGTTTCGGAACATAATCTTTCGGCACTTCACAACATTCTGGAATGCCATTGACATCGCAATTGTTCAAGTATTGATGAATCGGCTTCGCCCCCTTATCCAACGTGCCCGGCCACGTAATCATAAGCTGCATGTGGCCAATTAGAACCTTGGGCGAGAGACATACTTTAAGACCGCATTTTCTCCAGTTCTTCCAGAAATAAATATCATCATCCCATCGTCCATCGCCCCATTCACCCTTATCGTTCGGCACAGCGACAAACCACGGCTTCTTTAGCTTGGCAAATGCCGATGCCCTGAATATTGTTAATCCGAAATGGCCGGTGTCAATTTCAATCAAATCAGTATTAGTATCATATTCGTGGTTTGCTTTGGCTGGATCGTCTACCCCCGCCAATACAGTATCGCCTTCCCTCTTAATTTGTACCGGCAGAACTGCATCGACGTCCGGGTACTCCGCCATTATCTGACACAACGCCAAGAAGTGCTCCTTTTTGTAGTAACTGTCGTAATCCAATACGACAATCCATTCCACGCCCTTTGCGATTAACTCCTCTATCATCCTACTTAGAACCTGACTCCAGAACACACCATACCCCACGTTGAAGTCAATTCCCATCTGCGTAAATACTCTTGCCGCAATCATTAAATTATTCGTGAAGCCGATGCGAGGTGCCGACATTATCGCTGATATTTTTGCACTTACCGTTTTTGTCGTTTCCGAAACCTGATCTTCCGGTTCTTCCTGACCATCCGATTTTTGGAAATTGCTCTTGTGAATCATAATAAGATTAACGGGCGTCTCTATACATGCCCGATATCCCTTGGAAGCACCCATCCGCCTCATTGCGTTTTTGCCCGCCTGATGTAGTCCTTCCGCAGCACATTCAATAACTGGTATATATTCAGAATTGGCATCTGGGTCATACTCGGCAACTAATATTCTCGGCTCGTAATTCATCATCGCATTTATGACGTGATAGTCCTGACCATCAATATCAACAACCACCAAGTCAATATCTTTAGGAGCGCCAAACTGCTTGAGAACATCATCCAATGTGCAGTCCACGCCTATCCCACCAAACACCGGATGGGCGTTAGGGTAGTCCTTACAATTCTCGACTAACCTTTCATAGGCAAGTTTCTCTTTTTCGATGAGAATAGCATTCCAGCCCTGTTCGACTAATCTGCGGGTATTTGAAAACAGTATCCCATCCGAGGCTCCCACTTCGAGACACCATTTATTTTTTACCTCTATTTTTTCAAATATGGCTTCAATTATGCCATCTTCACCGAACTGAGAATATACGTTTTTGCCTCTTGCCGAGAACCCATTAAGGATTGACTGCAACTCAAAGTCTCCGTTTGGTTTATTGCCTTGCAAATTAAGACTAACCGGCAAACTTGCACAGTCTTTGATTTGGCTGTCCCAATGCGTTACAAATTCAATTCCTGCTTCCTCCATCAGTTTGATTAATGAATTTTTACTAAACACGCTTTTGTGGTAATCGTTTTCGTCAACTTGCCCGCCACAAAGATACCCCGATGTTTTGCTGTCACCTTTCTTGTATAGCTCTATAATCTTATCAAAATCAGGAACAGCGATTTTAAGTAGTCCGCCCGGCTTTAATTTATCCACCCAGTTCTTGAGTACCAAGGCCGCTTCGTGCATACCGAAATGCTCTAAAATATGCGATGCCCGTATCTCGTCAACTGAGTTATCCTTATAATCTAAAGGATAGACCTCTTGCCCTGTTTTGCGATCGAGATTGATGTAACCGACAATAGCAGAATCGCCAGCTCCAAGATTTAGCCTTACCTTTTCCATGTTCTTCCTTTCATCTGT
>DATLBB010000108.1:0-3192 GCA_035527155.1 Sedimentisphaerales bacterium | reverse complement strand
AATCAATATCTACAAATGGCGGAGTACCCCCCTCAATAAACATCTTGAACGTAACAGTTGCGCCCGGGTCGATACTCTCAATTTGTTTATCGTTGCTAATAAGACTTATATCGAAAAGACCGAACGGACCGATAGGGTTGGAGTTATCGAGCGACAGTGCCCAATTAACAATGTTACCACCCATGACTTCATCGAGCGTCAGATTCGTTATAGGCGCACTGGTATTGAAATAGAGCTCGCTAATCTCAAATGCAATGTCTCCGGCGCCTTCGGGGGTCAGGTTTGTTACGGCAAGAGTTAGCTCCCAATCTGCACCGTTCTGGTAAACAGAAAGCTCCATACTGGCGTCCAGCCAACTTGCCGGGACGTTGGAGTCAGAGGTGTGAGAACTAAGCGGAATGACCACACCTTGAGCTGCTGTTGACAAAACAAAAATACATACACATACAATAATTGACAGTGACACGTGCGTTCTCACGGTCTCCTCCTTTGTTTCCATACACTCTCCATACATTTTGAACGGGTTCTCTCACACGAGAGAAACTCTTAAGCCGTTATTTTAAAACTTCTTCCAATTGCATTTTACTTGGTTTGCTACAATGAAGTCAATAAAAAAAATGAAAAAAATGTAAAATTTTTTAATTTTTTTTCATTTTTTCCGAAAAATAGGTAATTTTTCCCTCAAAACCCTATTATTTGGCACAAAACGCATCATCGGCCTTGAGTCTTAAGCGGATTTTGGCTCAAAGCTGGTTTTTGAAGCTAAAGCCGAACTAATTTGCTCCATCGCTCCGCAATCCGCGAGCCACAAAAATATAAGTCTATGCAAATAAAGAAGTTAGGTTGCAGGGTTGGTAGTTAAATTCGATTCTAACTTCCGTAGGTATGTTGATGATAAAAAGAAGACACCAAAAAAGCTTGTGGAACTTTCGCTAAGGGCGGCAAATGAAAAAGGCTGTGAGAAAGCTCACAGCCTTTCAATTCTTAAACAAAATCACAAAATCTATGCTCTGCGTTTTCTTAATAAAGCCAATGCACCCAAGCCAAGTAAAGACAGTGTAGTAGGCTCAGGCGCTACTGTGACGGCGGATTCGCTTGACCCATCGGGAAAACCAATAACATGTGCGCCAACCCGCAAAACATCGGTGTTAAATTCATCAACCACGTTGAGAAATGTACCGTCATTGATTAATTCAAAAGTAGCCATAAGCCATTCACCGGGGTTTATGCCGTTTTTAGGCACAGGTGGGTCACTGTCCATAGAGACTTCATACGTTGCGATAAATGATGGTTCAAGTAGATTACGGCCCGGTAAATTATGCGGGGTTGGTGAACCACTAAAGGATGTTCCGGGACCCTCAATGATTTCGACGGGGCCCAGGAACGTCCCACTCTGAAAATAAATTCTTGCAATAGAACAATATATCAGGCTTTCATTATGGAATGTGAAATCAACGTGGCTTTCTCTATCAGCAACTTCCACATACAAATCCATATCCGGACTGTCATAATAACTGCCGTTGTCAGTAAATATCTCCAATTGATGAACCACGACAGCGCGTAACGAATCAACCGGTAAGCTTAGTATGAGGACCAAGGCCACCAGGAAAACAGCGGATAGATGCATCCTCCCCATTTCTTTTGCCCCCTGAACCTTTTGCACGCGCCTCCGAATCTGCATTCGTACAGACAAAATCTTTAGTTTCTGAGTATGGTGCGTATTTTTGCACATTTATTCTTAAATATCATTATATATGGAGAGGGGGGCAAAGTCAAGGGAAAACTTGCCTATATTCTCATCGGCGCTCGTCGTGATGGCAATATGGGCAATATCAGTAAAGGTGCATTTATGACTGCGAGCAAGGGATTGCTCGTTTTGTTTATAGTTTCGGCGGCGAAGGCGCCCTCGAAACAGGTTGCACATACACAATAGTGCTCATTATCGGCCTTTCCACAATCCTGATGGTTCAAGAATCTGAGTTTAGAGAACAGCGAATTAGCTCGCTGCTATCGTAGCTAAATTCAATTTCAACTTTCGGAAGGTATGATGAGGAGAAGAAGTGTGGCCCGAATGAAGGATTTGTGTAGTTTTTACCAAATCGAGGCATTGTGCAGGCGTATAGCAAATTGCAAATTGATGATGGGGGATTTTGCGCTTATAATTGCTTCTGATATGCAGAAAAGAACCAAGATATATACGGTCAGCCAGATTAATTCTCTAATAAAAGAGATTTTCGAAAATAATCTGCCTTCGCGTTTGGCCATTACCGGTGAGATAACAAACTGGAGCATTGCCCGCAGCGGACACGCGTATTTTGACCTCAAGGATGAAAACGCCCTGTTGCCCTGTGTTTGCTGGAGAAGCAAACTCGATAGGATCAAATTCGAGCCGGAAAACGGACTGGCCGTAATTGCCAAAGGTTATATCGACCTCTATTCGCCACACGGCAAATATCAGTTCTATGTTGAATCAATGCAGCCGGCCGGCGTCGGCGCACTTCAATTGGCCTTCGAGCAAATGGTCAAAAAACTTCAAGAAGAAGGTCTCTTTGACGAGGTCCATAAAAAACCACTGCCGGCTTATCCGCAAAGAATCGGGATATTGACAAGCGAATCGGGTGCAGCGGTTCACGATATTAAAGACAGTATTCAAAACCGCTGGCCGCCTGCAAAATTGTTTCTCTATCCTGTGCCCGTCCAGGGTGAAGGGGCAGCGGTAGAAATCGCAGCGGCAATCGGAGATGTAAACAGACGTAACAAAGAACTCAAACTCGATATTCTGATTGTCGGCCGAGGCGGCGGGTCGTTAGAGGACTTGTGGGCCTTCAACGAAGAAATCCTGGCCAGGGCGATTTTCGATTCCGAAATACCTGTTATTAGTGCGGTTGGTCACGAAGTTGACACCACAATCGCCGATTTTGCTGCTGACGCCAGAGCATCGACGCCGACAAAAGCCGGAGTTGTCGCCGTACCGGACATGCAGGAAGTTTTGCAGCACGTAGAGAATCTCAAAAATAGGCTGGTTTCCCAGCTCAAGTTCCTGCTGCACAGCGCAGAACAACAATCTGATGAGCTGTGCATCCGACTGGAAAGTTCGGTAAAACAATTGCTGGCCCAGACGCGGCAGAGTTTGTATTCAATCGCTGAGCAAATTCGAAAAATCGAGCCGCACCGGCTTTTAGCAAGG
This sequence comes from Sedimentisphaerales bacterium, assembly GCA_035527155.1. Lineage (GTDB taxonomy): Bacteria > Planctomycetota > Phycisphaerae > Sedimentisphaerales > Anaerobacaceae > CS2-K091. The sequence continues at coordinate 5 of DATLBB010000108.1, read as the reverse complement.
AAAAC
>DATLBB010000107.1:0-8245 GCA_035527155.1 Sedimentisphaerales bacterium | reverse complement strand
GAAGTGGTGGTCGATGTACCCAATAGGGCGCCTATCATAGTTGCTATGGCGTCGATTCCCAATAACCTGTCCAGCCCCTTTATTTTGTTGTTTTCATCAACCATATTTGCCTGGTGACAGCAGGCCGCCAACGTTCCGACGCTGTCAAACATGTCCATAAACATCAAGGTAAAAATGCTTCCAAAGAAACTCCATTTCAAAGCACCAAGGACATTCAATTGAAAAGAAACGGCTTTTATATTCAGGTGCAATGTGATAACTTTTTGTGGCAGTGTGGTTTTTTCGTCGAATATGACTGCCAAAGCGGTTGCAGCGAGAATTCCGACGACAAGGCCGCCGCTTATTTTTTTCATTTCAAAAAAGAGCATTATTAACAGTCCCAAAAGCCCTATGAGAACTGTTGTCGTTATAGGGCCGGCTTTTACAAGCGTGTGCTCATCACCGACAACTACTCCCAATTTAACCAGACCTATGAAGGTGATAAACAGTCCGATGCCGACAGCGATTGCTGAAATAAGAGAAGGCGGTATCGCTTCGACAATCTTTTTTCTCAGCCCCAATAGAGTCAATATCAAGAACAACAATCCGGAGAGAAATACCACGCCCAAGGCCGTCTTCCAGTCCATTTTCCCGGAAACAACCAAATAGGCAAAAAAGGCATTAAGACCCATCCCCGGCGCCATCGCTATGGGTGCATTGGCAAATACCCCTACGATGAGAGTGGCCAAGGCGGTAACCATGCAGGTAACAGCTATCAACGCCTCTTTGTCCATTCCTGCATCACTTAGAATGGCCGGATTGACGAAAATAATGTACGCCATTGTAAGAAATGTTGTCACTCCAGCCACGAATTCGATTCTGACGCTTGTCTGTTTTTCTTTGAGCTGGAAAAATTCACTGACCATTTTAATCCCTTAACTTTTTTCTCCACATCTCCTTACTATGATGCCCTGATGATGCCGAGGATATACCGTCGCTTATATTTTCAAAAGTGCTATCTTGTAAGTTTTAGATTACCGACTTTTCACGGTTTTTTCAACAGGAAGTTCTGAAGCTAAAAGCTCGGCTATCTTAGTAATCAGGGTGGAAGAGTTTTTTGCAGCCATTTCCTGGAACATCATAGAATCTTCTCTGGCTGTTTCATCGGCTTTGTCACTGATACTGCGCACGACAAGATGCGGAATCTGCCTTTGATAGCAGATTTGAGCTACCGCTGCGCCTTCCATCTCGACTGCATCGGCGTTGAGCTTTTCGCGCAACTCAGCACACTTTGCAGGCGATGCGACGAACACGTCTCCTGTAACAATGATGCCCTTTATAATCTTAGGCGACCTTACTCCGACGGTGGTCTTTATCGTTTCAAGTTCGACCTGTTCGGCGGCTTTTTCGGCCAACTTTAAGAGACGCTCATCCGCAGGCAGATAAACAGGATTTCGGTGGCCATCGAGAGGATTTATGACACCTCTATTGTAAAAGCCATCCTCTTGAAGTATTCCCATATCGTGATGAGCGGTTTCGGCGGCTATGACTATGTCTCCCGGCTGAAGCTGCGGATTTACGCCTCCCGCGATGCCTGAGAAGATTACTTCGCTCGGCCTGAAGTGCTCTATCAGCAATGTGGTTGTCATAGCGGCGTTGACTTTCCCTATGCCGGTCCAGGCTACGACGACAGATTTGCCGTGCAACCTGCCGGTTACGAATCTCATTCCCTCAATCCTCTGCTGCTGTTTGTCTGTTAGTTGCTTCTCCAGCATCATCACCTCTTTATTGAATGCTCCCAATATCGCGGTGGTCGGCTTAGAGGTGGGGCCGCGAAAGACAGAGCTGCATGAGCTACATAAGGTGATAACTGATATGCAATTAATCACTATAAGTTTGCTGCATCTCATTTTGTTTTCTCCAAATTCACCCTGTCAAAACCTGTGGGCGAGAGGATTCGAACCTCTACATGCATCAGGACACAAGGACCATTTGGTCGCCTATTTAGAGATAGTATGGGAATAGTCTTCATTTTGCAAAGGATTTTGTAGGGTGAGCAAAGGTCGGCAGAGAGATTTTGGAGAGGTTGTCCGGGAGGTGGGAGCAGGACTCGGATGTGAATGAATGTTGATGTCGTACTTCCTGGCCTGGTTGTTATCTTGTTCTTGATTCTTAGCGGAAATTATTGTAATCTTTATTGGATTGGACAGGTCACTCAGGTATAAAGGAGTTTTTATGAAGAATGTATCACTTATAGCCATAGCCCTCTGTTTATTGAGTAACATCTATGCTGAGAAACCAAAGGGATCCAGGAAACCAGTTAAAGTGTTTCTCCTTGCGGGCCAATCAAATATGGAAGGCCAGGGCGTTGTTTCTATGGACCATCCGCGGTACTACAACGGCGGCAAGGGAAATCTTGTCAATACTATGAAAGTTCCGAAAAAGGCCCACCTATATAAGCACCTTAAGAACGAAAAAGGCGAATGGATTGTTCGTGATGATGTCAAGATAACGTTCGGAGACCGAAGCGGCGGACTTACCATCGGATACACAGGTTATGGCGGTACAAGCCATATTGGTCCTGAGCTTCAGTTCGGTCATGTAGTGGGCGATTATTACGCCGAGCCGGTGCTGCTCATAAAGACCGCGTGGGGTGGCAAGAGTCTCTTTAAGGATTTCCGGCCGCCCAGCTCAGGTGGAACGGTTGGGCGGTTTTACAAGCTGATGCTGGAAGATATTCATAAGGCCCTCGATAACATGGAAAAGAATTTTCCTGACCTGGCCGGCCGGGGGTATGAGATTGCGGGCTTTGTCTGGATGCAGGGCTGGAACGATATGTGCGAGCCCAAGGCGATACCGGAATATGACAAGAATCTAATCAACCTGGTCAAAGACTTGCGTAAAGAATTCAAGTCGCCTAATCTGCCCGTTGTTATTGGGGAACTCGGCAATGGAGGGCCTAAGGCCAGCGGCAATATGGCGGCTTTTAGAAAGGCCCAGAAGAAGGGTGCCGAACAGATAGAGAACGCTGCATTTGTTATTACCCACAACTTCCGGCGTGAGCCTCAACAGTCACCTAATGTAAATCATGGCCACCACTGGTGTGGCAATGCGGAGAGTTATTTTCTCATCGGTGATGCCCTTGGTAAGAGTATCATAAAGGTTATCAAGGGGAAGGATTAGGATAGGATGAATTAATCTTTCTCAAGTTAGGCCAAAGATTTGTGGAGCTGGAAATGGAGTAGGGAGGTAGTCCGGCACAGGCTCAGCACAGTAATGCCGGTGAGGTGTTTTGAGAAGGAGGGAGCAGGGATGCTACGGGGCGGCGTTGTTATCCTTTGAGCCAAATTTACCTGTCGAATACTTCAAGGGCTCGAAGCTCGTTAGTTTCTTAATTGGAACCGCGCCCCAGGTCGTGTTCAGGTGTCCGACCATTTTAGGGCTTTTGAACGTTCGAGAATAGTCGATTAAGGCTTTTGCCGCCTCGGGATTTCGCCAACTTGCAGGCCAGACTCGAAATCCTTTTTGCAAAAACATCGGAATAGATTCGTAGGCATCTCTTCGGCCGTAGTGCCAGTCACAGATGATGATGTCTTTTGGGACAAGGTCAACGGCTGGTGCTGTGTTGTTGGCGCTGGCTTCCCATTTGCTGTAATTGAGCTTGCCGGCATCAATCAAGCGGTCTCCCCACATGAGCATTTCTATCTTATGTTTTCCGACGATGTGCCTGTGATAGTCGTTTATTGCCTTGGCGAACAGTTTTGCTTTCTCTTTGCCCTTACAGCGAGGACAAGAATTGTCTCCAACCAGGAACACTTCATCCATTCCAACGTGCAAAGCATCGGCCTCGAAGGCCATGATTAATTCATCCATAAGGTCGAATATGATTGGATTGACCTCTGGATGCAGAGAACACCAGCTTCGACAATAGATTCCTTCATTTTTCGGATACTTGCCCGGCGACTCATCAAACTGTGGATATTTGGTAAGCAAGGGAGATGTGGATGCCTTCCATGACTGATGCCCAAGGCACTGGAACTGTGGAATTAGACGAATGTTATTTTCTCTGCATTCGGCTGCCAGCATTTTGATCTGTTTCTTGCCGATTGGATTTCCGGATCTTAGTTCCGGATGCGACAGGTATTCATATCCGTAGTTGATTTCCGCTATGATGGAATTGACTCCCATTTCAGCAAGGTCGCTGACCACTTCAGTAAGCTGTTCGGTTTTGTTCTTCGTGGTCATAAGGATATGTATTCCCAGCCACGGTTGTTTGCGGGAGTCAGTTGTTGAACAAAAAGCAACGGACGAAACAACAAAGATAAGAAAAGAAGAAATCATACAACCTTTTTTCATTGTTGTGCTCCTTCTATTACATTTTATATGCTCATCAGCAGTCTATCTTTCATATTCCGGGTGGAATGTCAAAGATAAAATAACTCGTGAAATGGGATGACCGTTTACGCCGAATGCACTGCCCACTGATGATGTATCAATGCCGCCGGATTAGATCATAGCCAACCATTTCTTCTATGGGCCGGCTGAGGATGAGAAAAGCATTGTAGAGGCAAGCAAGAACAGGTAGATTGCTATTATGAGATTACGTTGAAGATTTTCTTAACCGGTTTTGGATTTAATTACTATGCTTGAATTTATTACAGATAGAAAGATATATGAAAAAGTTATTTGTGAACATATCCCCAGGGCCAAGAGGTTTCTCTGGCTGGCAACTGCCGATCTGAAGGACCTTCACGTAGATAAGGAAGGGAAAATGGTGCCATTTTTGGAAGTGCTTTCCGACTTAGTGGCAAAGCATGTTGAGATAAGGTTACTTCATGCAAAAGAGCCGGGACAGGCTTTTAGAAGGGATTTTGACAGATATCCGAACCTGATAAATGGTATCGAAAGAATTTTATGTCCGAGGGTCCATCTAAAATTTGCGATAATTGATGGTGAATTCGCATACACAGGAAGTGCAAATCTTACCGGTGCAGGTGTGGGGGCAAAGAGTGCCGACAAAAGAAATTTTGAAGCTGGTATTATTACTGATGAGAAGGAAATTGTCGGTAAGATTATGGAACAGTTCGACAAAATCTGGAGGGGTGAACATTGCAGAGGATGTAAAAGAAAGAAGTTCTGTGCCGACTATAAAGACCTGTTATTGAGATGAAGCTTACGGCGTATCGCGGTTTAGGTCTGAAGTTGGTGGAGTGGGAGTAGAGAGAATTGTCAAATTCACTCCGAACAAATGCTCATCTTATGCTCCTATTTTTTAGGTTGACATTTCCAATCTTGTTTGATTAAACTATATGCTTGGTTTTGCTGCCCCGCAGGTGAGGCAGCGTAAATACTACAAATCAAAGAATGGAGGCAGAGAAATCATGAAATGTAGATTGGCCACTCTTGGATGCCTGGTTTTGGGAGTCTGTTTGTCGAGTTCACTGACCTTTGGAGTGGATACTTCAAAAAAGGTAAAAGTCTTCATATTGGCCGGTCAGTCCAATATGGAAGGCAAGGCGAAGGTCGAATTGCTGGAGTACCAAGTTAACCAGCCTGAGACCAGGGAATTTTTCAAACACCTCAAGAAAGACGGAGAATGGGTAGTGCGCGATGACGTGTGGATCAACTATCTCAACAGGCGGGGTAATCTCACTGTTGGCTTCGGTTCTCCCGGACGTATCGGTCCGGAGCTGGAGTTTGGTAACACGGTGGGGGACCATTTTGAAGAACAAGTTCTCATCATAAAGACGGCCTGGGGCGGCAGGAGTATAGGCCAGGATTTTCGGCCTCCCAGTTCGGGCCTGCCGAGCGAAGAGAAACTGAAACAGATTCTCCAACAAACCAATGAGCGCAACAAGAAGCGGAACAGGCCTGAAATCAGCATTGATGATGTGAAGGACATGTATGGCAAATACTACCGGGAAATGATGAAGGAAATCAGTACGACCCTTCAAGAACTGAAAACTCGTTTCCCGGAGTACAGGGGACAAGGCTATGAGTTTGCCGGCTTCGTTTGGTTCCAGGGCTGGAATGACATGTTCAACCCGGATTTCCTGGCCAACTACGGCAGACATATGGCCAACTTCATCCGCGACGTGCGGAAGGATTTGAAAGCCCCCAATCTGCCTTTTGTCATCGGCCAGATGGGGCAGAACGGCCCTGACGGCGCCAGTGCAAAAATGCAGAATATTAAGGATGCCCAGGCGTCAATAGAGGCAATCCCGGAATTCAAGGGTAATGTAAAAGTCGTTAAGACTGACGTTTTCTGGGACCGAAAGGCTGCTGTCCTTTTCAAGAATTGGCGAGAGCACACAGATGAGTGGGAAAAGGTAGGTTCGGACTTTGGCTATCACTACCTCGGAAGCGCGATTACCTTTTCGAAGATTGGCAGGGCTTTTGGTGAGGCGACCCTGGAATTGATGAAAGCCGGGAAATAAGCCAAAGCCCTCCCGGTTCCCCGTTGTGTACATTTACTGATACGAGTCAGTAATGTTTTTAATGCGGATACATTCAGCACCTCGTTGTCGAAGCCCGAATCAGGCTCTATTCTCAAGCAGACGAGTTTGCGCAGTTATATTTTAACTTTCAAAATATACGTTGTTTCTTACGAGAGTATCTCTTAAATCAGCGTATCGAAGCTCGCGGGAGCCACAATTTTTGGCGGCGCAAAGAGCGGCAGCAGTGCCTGTGGCCTGCCCCTGTCCCATACAGCTTACCGTGTTTCTTGTGGACATGTGGGCCCTGTGGTCCGATGTTATCATCATGCCGGCAACCAACAGGTTATCGATTCCCGCCACACGCAGCGCACGGTACGGGATTCCGTATGTGCCGCCATTTTTTACCTGGTAACGCGGTGCCATGTCGTGAAAGCCATACACCATTATTTCATCATCACAGTGTCTGCCTTCGATGACATCCTCATGTGAGATATCATAGTCGCAGGTAATCAGTCTGCCTCGCCTGATATTGAGCGACGGGCTCGTCCTGGCGATAAATGCCTTTTCACAGCCGGGGACATATTCTCTAAACAGCTCGACGGCCTTTAGCTGGCGCTTTCTGAGCTCTAATTCCGCTTTCGCCACTTCATCTCTGTTGGTAGGACTGACAGGCATTTTGAGATTGAGCTTGATGAACATAAAGTAGTTGTCGTGCACGGTGGTCGTGACGGTTGACATGCCGAGCCTGCTTGCCTGCCGTCTGAAGCCCTCGGGAAGATTGACGTTTTTGCCCTGCAGCCGAACGAATTGCCCCTCTTTTCCGCTGCGCCGGCCTTCGGCCTGTTGATAAATTGCATCGTGCGATTTGAGAAATTCGTAGTATTTGTCCATGCTGACATTGGCGACGCCGATACTATTACATACCGCGTAATCGTTTGGCTCGGTGTATTTGGCGCCGGCGTAAGCAGCGAGGTCGCCGTACGCGGTGCAGTCCACGAATGATTTGGCGTAGAACGCCTCCCTTCCGGAGCGGCTTTCTGTTATCACGCCCTTAATCCGGGAGCCGTCCATAATAGCTCCCACCAGAAGGGTATTGACGCATATAAATACACCCGCTTCTGCAAGCATTTCGAATGTTACAAGTTTGTAGAGTTCGGTGTCAATCGCGGTGCATATTGAGTCGAAGTCGTAACCTTTGGACATCTCGGCGTGGCCCGACGTGCCGCCGACTTTAGCAAGGCGATCGATAATCTCCTGAGGAATCCCTCGCACGACCTGACGCTTTTTTACTCCGGGGAAAGCCTTCCAAATGTTATAGAAGCTATGGAGAGCAGTGCCACCTTCCGTTACTGTTCCGCCAGGATAACCTTTTGCCTCTATCAATGCTGTTTTCGCACCTTGGCGGGCTGCGGTGAGGGCCGCGACTACACCAGCCGTGCCGGCACCTGCTACGACCACGTCGAATTTCCTTACAGGCAATTTTTTCACGGGTTCCTTGTAATACTTTCCCAGAGGATTGCTGGTCTTTGTCATATTGGCTTCCGAGCAGCCACTCAGAGCGCCAATTCCAAGCAATATACTGTGTTTATGAAAATCTCGACGATCCATTCATGTCTCCTTTCGTAACCTCGTTATCGTAGAGTTCGATCAAATTTTCATGGCCTTGAGACTGCGATATTAGTCTGTTTTGTGGATAGAAGCAAGCGGAATAGGAACGGGGTGTGGAGGTGTTTGGGGAGGGGTGAAATTGGGTTTGTTTGGGTTTGAATTGGGTTTGTTTTGCCTTAGCCTGAAAACGGGCTTTATTTTCATATCCCTTTGTTAAAATA
>DATLBB010000106.1:0-34394 GCA_035527155.1 Sedimentisphaerales bacterium | reverse complement strand
GGAGACTCTCCGTTACAGGTCCGGTTGCGTATGGCAGACCTTGTGGACGAATGGTACGCAGTCGGTGAAACGGAAAAACGCCTTGCAGTTGCGCCCGGCACCGAAGCAGAAGCTACTTTTCGAATAGCTGCTGGAAAGGGCGCATTTTCTGCGCTATATCCCGTTCACGTTTACGCCACTTTTAAGCACCAGGAACAGACGGTGACAGCGCATGCCGTCCAAATATTTCAATCAAATTTTGAGAAGGCGATCCGCTCATCCCAAGAACCGCATGAAATGCCGGTGAACATCGTCCCGGCCAATTGTGCCTTGCCGCTTTGCCAATTGCAGTCGCATCGTGTAACGTGGTGTTATTACGATAAGCCTCTGGTCTATATGCCCGTTGGCTGGAAGGGTTCATCCTCTGAGTCTTCGGCTACATTTTCAAACCTCAGCGTTTCTCGCGGCGGGACAAAGAACGCCATTCACATGCACCCTCCATGGAAACCTAAGGGCGGAACCATCTTCGCCGAATACTTGCTCAAACTCCCGGATATTACGCCGCTCAAGCTAACTTTTGCCAACGCCATACGCGACCACACAGAAGCCGAACCCCCCAGCGACGGCGTAACGTTTCGTGTATGGGCCGGTAACGAGAAACTTTTCGAGCGTCACACCGACAGCAAAATATGGCTGGAGGGCCAAGCCGACTTGAGCAAGTTCGCCGGCAAAAAAATACTGCTGCGATTGGAAAGCCATCCGGGGCCAAAACGCGATACCACCTGTGATTCGTCCTACTGGGGCGAGCCGATGGTCGTCGCGGGAACTCTGCCCCCACAGCCCACCGAAGTCCAGCGAGAAGAGCTCCGCAAGCGTGCCAGGAGCATCGTCAAATCGCAAAAAGTTTCCAGCGACAACGAATTTGTCTTCAAGCTTGAGGATAATTACGTGGCGGCGATTGTCTTAGGCAACAAAGGTTTGGCTGATTCCGCCATTGCCTTCGGCGATGACGCCCGATGCGTGGTATTTGACGGCTTACACACTTCGGTCCTCCGGAACACGGTCGGACGTGGGCCGTCGCTACTCACTGTGCGAAAGGTTGAAACAAAAAAGGACAGGTTGTCCGGAAAACTAACTATCAAACATTACCTTTCGCTCGCAGACGAGGAATTTGACCTGACCGCAGAGCTTTGGCAAGACAAGACTAGCTTGCGCATAAAGCTGAAATGTCCAAAGCGGATTACCGATATAGCCCTGGGCCAGGCCGACCAGAAGGCCCCTCGCGTTTACTACGGCCATGGATACTGCATCGTTGAGCCGAAGGCCTTCAGGGCAGACTTCGGCGGACACAACCTGTCGACAAGCCACGTCGGATTTGATTTCGAGAAAGGCATCTCGCTTCTGACAGCCTGCGATAATCCACCGGACTACCTGGAAGTGGACCCGGACCAAAGGATATACGCGCTTCACACACACCTTGATGCAACGCTAACGTTCGTACCGAGTATCAAGGGCGCTTTTGATTGTGCCAGAAAGTACCGTCCCTTGTTCGACAAAAAGCCGGCGGCCGGGCTAAAGCGTAAGGCAGGTCGATTTGTCTTCGATATCTGGGGCGGACGCTATGCCGAAATCGCCGAGACAATGAAGCAAATGACAGCTTATGGTCTGACCGATTCACTGCTGACTGTACACGTCTGGCAGCGATGGGGCTATGATTACCGTTTGCCGGACATTTACCCACCCTTGCCGTCGCTTGGTACAGTCGAAGATATGCAGCAGATTGCAAAGGTCTGTGCCGAGCAGGATATACCGTGGGGCTTACACGATAATTACATCGATTTTTATCCCGACGCCACCGATTATAGCTATAACCACATCTGCTTCACCGAACAGGGCGAACCCATCAAGGCCTGGCTCAATGAAGGACGCGACGCCCAGAGCTACCGATGGCGGCCGGACCGCATTATGCCTTTCGTCAAACGCAATCTAAAGCTCATCAAGCCGAACCTCAAACCTACGCATTATTTCATTGACGTCTTCACTGCGCTGCCGTGCTTCGACTTCTACGATAGATACGGAAACTTCCACTCTATGCTCGAAACCCGCAAATGCTGGGGCGAGGCCTTCGCCTGGATACGAGATTATCTGGGTGACAACGCCCCCGCTACGTCCGAGGCCGGACACGACCAGCTCATCGGATACCTCGACGGCTCCGATTGTCAGCACATGACGCTCTCACCCGAAAAGGGATGGCCCCATATCCGAATCTCCTGCAGGAATTGGGAGCGTGTGCCGTGGTTCGACGCGGTGCTGCACGATAAGTTCAGCTTGCACGGGGTCGGCTATCCCTCACGTTACAAACTCAAGCAAGCACAGAGTGACCGAAGAATTCTCGAAAGCGATGACTATATCAGCGCCGAAATTCTCGAAGGCCACGCCCTTATGATTGACAGGGGTGGATTCGGCCGAGGTGCTGTCCGTAAGTATTGGCTCGCGCAGGATTTCATCAGAAGCATTGCGCTCGACCAGATTGAGGATGTACAATTCGTAGGTGGGGACATACAAAGACAGCTTATCAGATGGAAGTCCGGCGCGAAGGTTTACGTCAATCGCAGCGATAAAGACTGGCGGGTGGCTGGTAAAACGCTTCCACAATATGGATACTTTGCAAAGAATGGCCAAATCGAATCGAGCATCGAAAAAATAAACGGTATAATTGTCGAACAATCACACACACTTTCTCAACACTACTTCAACGCGCGCGGATTCGGTCAAGACGCAACTCTGGCAATCCACCCGGTAGCAGACCGTGTCGAATATCTCGGCAATCACAGATTCAAGCTAATTGTGGACTGGGATGCTCAGCAGCCTGCACCGAAGAACCTGCAAATCTTCACTCACTTCAGCAGCCCAAAATCCAAACGGGCCGACAAGATAGCATTCCAGAGCGGTGGCAATCATGTTCCCGGTACAAGCAGATGGGAGGACCGCGTAACAACAGGCGCCAACTGGATTGCGGAAATCCCAAAAACCTATGGCCCCGGCGAATACGACATCACAATCGGCCTATGGGACCCCTCCACCGGAAGACGCTATGAACTCCTCGGCGATGACGACGGCAGCTCACGCTATCACCTCGGCAAATTAGTAGCTGAAGGAACAGGCGAAAACGTCACCAACATTCGACTCATCAAGCACAAACCGAAACCGCAATTCCCACTCCGGTGGAACGTCAGTGGAACTCCGATTGACTTTGGCCCTGTCGTAACCCAAGGTGCCTTCCGCTGCCGGTTGAAGGGTAATATGATTGAGATCACTCCGTTGCCTGACCTCGATCCTTTCACGATTACACTACGCGTTGATAAACTGACTGGTACAAAAGACACACAAGTTACATCAGCCACCGCCATCGACGAAGACGGCAAAAATATACGAACGGTCGAATTCGAAGTGAAACGAAATCTCGCAACATTTAAGACACGAAAAAACGAATTCGCATACAAGATTATACTGAACTCATTATACAGATAACATGAGGAGTAGAAAATGAACAAGATCCACTATACCGTAGCTTTTATGTCTTTGATTTCACTTTGGTTTCTTTTGTCGGCACTTCCTCTCCAAGCCGGACAGCAACCTCCTTCGCTGGTCCTTTTTAATTTCGATAAGGGCTTTGATGTCAGCAAAGTAATATCTACTGATGCCAAAGTAAACCTTTCGCAAGATAGCACGCTGCGTATTGAAACAGGCACCAAACAGAATTGGCCCGGCATTACACTCAAAGCGCCGGCGGGCAAGTGGGACCTGTCGAAATACGAGTATATTACCGTTGATATCAAAAACATCGACACCAAACCGGTCACAGTCTACTGCCGGGTTGATAATCCCGGTGCCGATGGCAGTAACAACTGCGTAACTGAAAGCGTCAGCCTTAATCCGAATAAATCAGAAACACTAATGGTACGTCTCTATCCCACCACATATCAACTCTCTGAACCGGTTGAATTGATTGGTATGCGCCGAGCACCTGCTCAACAAGGCAAGCTCGATGCTTCAAATGTCAACCAGTTGCTCGTGTTCGTTACTAAGCCCGGCACTGACCACGTCTTCGAGATTGACAACATCCGTGCAGGCGGCCGCGTCAAGATTCTCGATGCGAAAACTTTCTTTCCCTTCATTGACGAGTTCGGCCAATACATCCACAAGGACTGGCCAGGCAAAACGCACTCTCTCGAAGAGCTAAAAGCCCATGACAAAGCTGAGGAAAAAGACCTTACTGTCAATCCCAGTCCGCCCGACCGCAACAAGTATGGCGGCTGGACCGACGGGCCGAAACTAAAAGCCACCGGTTTCTTCCGCGTGCAAAAGTACAAAGGCAAGTGGTGGCTCATCGACCCGCAGGGCCGACTTTTCTGGTCGCACGGAATTGACTGCGTCCAAAGTGCAAATGCCACACCCATCACCGACCGTGAACACTACTATAGCAACCTGCCTAAAGCCGACTCACTGTTTTCAACATTCTACAGCAGGGGAAGCTGGGCACCGCACGGCTATTACAAAGACCATTCACCGTATAGAACCTATGACTTCAGCCAGGCCAACTTCCTGCAGAAGTACGGCCCGACCTGGGAGCAGGACTTTGCTGCGATAACCCACCGACGCCTGAAAAGCTGGGGCCTCAACACCATCGCAAACTGGTCGGACGCCAAAATCTACCTGATGCGTAAGACGCCTTATGTGGCCACAATCAGCTACAGTGCCAGGAACTTGGAAGGCTCGCAAGGCTATTGGGGCAAGTTTTACGATGTCTTTGACCCAAGCTTCCGCGACGCGCTGCGCCGGCGATTGGAAAGAGAAAAAAGTGCCTCAGCCAGCGACCCATGGTGCATCGGCTACTTCGTGCACAACGAGCTTTCCTGGGGCGACGAGACCTCCCTTGCCGTAGCCGCTCTTATCTCTCCTGTCGATCAGCCAGCCAAGAAAGTCTTCATTGAAGACCTAAAAGCCAAGTACAAGACAATCGATAAGCTCAACACCGCATGGGGAACTGACCACACAAGCTGGGACGCTTTGCTGCAATCTACACAAGCGCCGGACAAAAAGAAAGCTCACGATGACCTGACCGCTTTCTATACCAGGACCGCTGAGGCTTATTTCGAGATTATCCGCGAGGAGGTCAAAAAAATCGCCCCGAATCAGCTCTATATGGGCTGCCGCTTCGCCTGGGTCAACGACCGTGCCGCCCGCGCTGCAACAAAATTCTGCGACATCGTCAGCTACAACCGTTATAGTTACAGCGTGGAAAACCATCGTCTGCCGGACGACATCGACATGCCGGTAATCATCGGGGAGTTCCACTTCGGGGCCCTTGACCGCGGCATGTTCCACACAGGACTAAGGAAAACCGCCAACCAGCAGGACCGCGCCGACAAGTACAAAAGTTATGTCCAGGGGGCACTGAGAAATCCCTATATCGTCGGCACGCACTGGTTTCAGTATAAAGACCAGGCCACAACCGGCCGAGGAGATGGCGAGAACTACCAGATCGGCTTCATCGACATTTGCGACAGACCTTACCCTGAGACCGTCCAGGCCTGCCGGGAGGTTGGATACACAATGTACGAATACCGCCTCAACACCAAGTGACCCGTACTACGGTTTTATCCGATACATCGGGAAACTCTACAGATGATACGGGTGCCGTTGCGGTCGGCCCATCATCCTTCGGGCCTGCTCATCACCGATTATCTCCTGCTTGACCGGGTCCCAGCGGAGCTTCCGGCCAAGAATCAGCGACATGTTACCCAGGTTGCACAGGTTGGCCGTGGCCACGGCGGCCTCGATGTTCATAATGGTCTTTTTACCCGTCTTGATGCCCTGGAACCAGTCCTCTTTGTGGCCGGGACTCTTATAGACCTGCTTGCCGCCGGCCGGAATCTTGTAGTTCACCGCCTTTAGTTCGGTGAAGACCTGATCGTCGCCGACCCAGACGACCAGCTTGTCCTTGTCGCCGTGGTAGACGGCGCCGTACGAGTCGCGGATTCCCAGCCGCTTTCTCTTTTCCTGGTCGAAGTAGGGTATCTTCTCGCCCGGCTGGTTCCAGATTAGCTGCCAGTCGGGATCCTTGAAGGTGTAGACCACCTTCATGTCGATGGCTGTGTCCCACAATCCCTTCGTAGGCAGAATCCCTGTTGCCTCGACGGTAACCGGGCCGGTATTGTCGGCGTCCATAAAGTATATGGCGTTGCTCATCACATGGGCGCCGCGGTCGCGAATCTGTCCGCCGCCGGATTCCATTATCCACCGGAACACACCATGACAATATCTCTTGTTGTATGGCCGCCATCGCATCGGACCTAACCACAGATCCCAATCAAGCTCGGCCGGCGGGTCACTGTCCGGAACCGGATTATTGTCCACGGGACTCGCGTAGTGCCAGCACGTTACCTTCCGGACGGTTCCCAGCATACCGTTGGCAATGTACGCGTGAGCCGAGTATGCTTCCGGCTGGGAACGTCCCTGCGAGCCGACCTGGACCGATACCTTGTTCTTCTTGGCCGCAGCAACCATCGCCTTGCCTTCATCGATTGTACAGCAGGCTGGCTTCTCCACGTAGATGTGCTTGCCGCACTCAGCCGCGTGGACCATCTGAACAGCGTGCCAGTGATCCGGCGTCGCAATGACCACCGCGTCGATGTCTTTGCGTTCGAGAATGTAACGGTAATCACGGTAAGGCTGCACGCCCGCACCCACTGTTTTCGCGGCCCCGGCCAGCCGGTTCTCATCCACATCGCAGACCGCCGCAATATTGACCTCGCCCCTGTCGCGCCTTTTCACCATATCGCGCAAATGGTATCCACCCATCCCGCCGACACCAATATGGGCCATTGTCAATCGTTCATTCGCCCCGCCTCTGCCCCGCGCTGCCAGCGCACCGGACGGAACCAGGTATGGAAAGCTCACTGCCGCAGCGCCTGCAGCGGCACCAGCTAAGAATTCACGCCTGTTGAGTTGATTCGTTCGTTTCATAGTTCTATCGCCTTTCTGTTTTAATTCCGGTACATTAAGTAAGGTGCCAAACAACATTCTTGATACTTGCTTTGCGCCGCATCACCTTACTTCACCGGCTTGACGTTCGTTTTCTTTGTAGGCACCAGCTTCACGCAGGCAAGACCGGGAACCTCCACGCCCCGCTGTCGCAGCGACTGCGCGATGTTGAGCTTGAAGTCCTTGGGCGCACTTTTCAATCCGCCCTTGAGCGCCGCAAGGGACTGCCTGCCGGGAATCCGCTGCAGCACCATCCGGGCGTCCTCGCGCAGCTCCTTGTTTGATAACAAAGAAGCAATCGCTTCGACGGACCTCCTTTGACCAATCTCCGAGAGCATCCACAGCACCTCGCGTCGCACTGATGTCGGCTGGTCATCGCCCAGCAACCCAGTCAGCTCAGCAGCGACCGCCCTTCTCTCATCCCTGGCTCTGGACCGGCCGGCGTGGCGGACAATCTTCCACAACGCACGCTTCCCCGCACGACCAACTTCAAAGTCATCATCGTCCATCACCTTAGCCAGGGGCTTGACCGCCGGCGCTCCGACTCCACCGGCGTTGAGCAAGCCATCTGCCCGCACCTTGTCACTTTTGTCCTTGATATTGGCAATCAGCTCATCCACAGCTTTTTTCTTCGCGGCACCCGCCGTCCCGGCGGTCACTGCCACGGCCCCCGCTGCAAGGGACATTTCTTTGAGATTACTAATAGACATACTTGAAACCCTTTCCTCTAAATTGCATTCCAACACATAACTTGTGAATCAAATAGTATTTTACCTTCTTCACTGATTTTTTCAATGATTTGTTTTTATTTTCCCACAATTTTCCAAGGCGGCCTTATTTGTAAGCTATTCGCCCAAACGCACGCCACAAAAGGCCGACTCAGGGGCTTTAGTTGAATCCACGAGGCATAAATTCCCCCGTGTCTTGCGGGAAAATAAGGCTGCTGCAACCATCTGATATTATTCGGCTTCCAACTGAGCAGCAGCGATTTACACAATATGAAATTACTCCACATCAGCGATGTTGCCTTCAGGCCTGCCGACAAGGTAGATTCTGTTTTTGCCGCTGCGTTTTGCCTCCAACAGTGCCCTGTCTGCCTGCTGAAAAAGCTCCTGTACTGTCGAGCAACCGCGGCCCAGACTCGCCAGGCCGCCACTTATTGTCAGAAGCCCTTTGCCCTCCGGGCCTAACAAATGAAATTCTGTTTTTTCCAATTCTTTCTGGAACCGCTTTGCAACGGATACCACCTCTTTAGGGTGTTCTGCCATTGCCGAGCGCCTCTCCCCACCCTCAGCCGGCATCACAGCCGATTTAGCCTGCGGCTCGTCCCAGAAAACAACCGCGAATTCATCACCGCCAATCCTGCCGACAACGTCCTGCCCGCGGCAGCAGCGCCGCATTAAAACAGCAGCCTGCCTTAGAATTTCGTCCCCGGCCGAATGACCGTAAACATCGTTGTAGTGTTTGAAGTTGTCAATATCAAAAATGAGAAGTGTCACCCGCCCGTTTTCCTTCCTGGAACGCTCTATAATTTGCCTGGAAAACTCCAATATATATCTTCTGTTCTTCAGGCCCGTCAAATCATCCTCTGTAGCCAATTTTTCAAGGTGTCTTATTTTCATTTCTATCGTATGGTCAACACCCACAGGAGCAACCGGCTCTGCGTGAATAGACACACCTTGTGAAGCAGCAGTACGCCCTTCGAGATACGAGATATGAGATGCCAGAGAAGAAAAATAGATTGGACAAATCAAATAATCATCTGCCACAGTTGTTCCATTAGACGCCGAGCCAACGAGTCGCATCGCTATCGGCTCTTCCCACATCTGTGCCAGAAGAATAATCTTCGCCCCGCAATTATCTCTTAAGGCCTTCAGAGCCGGACTTAATTTAGATGACAACCCGGACATCACGATAGCGACAGATGCAAAGCTGTTCTTCGATGCAGCCTCGATTGCGTCAGCCATATTGGTAGTAACTTGGCAGGCCGGCTCTCTGACAGCCTCAGCATCTAAAAACGCTCTGCTAACATCGCCTATCAGCAGAATCTTACGCGCCTTCGAACCAGAAGAAACTGGCATATAGAAGCTCCCGCCTCTTCAGTTTAGCTATTATCTTGTGATAAAAACGCATTAAAAACGCAAAAAAACACCCAATTATCAATCACTATCATAGCATAATTTCCAGAAAAGTCAACCACAATCCCGCCAGACTAACCGCGTCAAAGCTAATCAGCTGCCGGCAGGTCTTCCAGAATCTTTTTGGCCTGCTCAGTAAAAATGCTGGCCGGATACTTTTCTGTAAAACTCGTCAGAGTTGCTCGCGTCTCGACTAAAAGCTTCTTCTTCAGCTCCAAATTTGAGTCGTTCTGCTGACTCCACCGACGTCTGTTCAAAAGCCCAAGTTCGTATAATGCCTGCATTCCACCATCGGTATTCTGGAACTCTCGGTGGAGCTGGGCTAATTTTTCAGCACGAAGTTGTTCATCAGCGATAAGTTTCGCCTTAGACAGCAAAATATTGTCACGGAGTGGGTCCTTGTCGCCCATCTGTTTGAGCAGCTCGTCGAGGTGCCAGGGAAAATCTGTGTTGTGCGGGTTTAACATCACAAATCTCGCCAAACGTTTCTCTGCGTCCGGCTCGTCCGCTCGATTTTCCGAACTTATAAGATTACGCAACTGATTTAATCTTCTTTGCAGCTCTGTCAACTTAAAGCCCGTCATTGCCGAATCGGCTAACGGACGAAACGGACTAAAGAAAGTCTCACTCTGTGTTTGGTCTTCTTCGAGTAGTTTCAACCGTTCGCGAAGCTTAACTTGTGTCTCCACGAGAAGCTTCTCGGCCTGCTCGAACTCACCCCGACCGGCCCAATCATGTGCAATCCGACATCGCGCTTCAAGCGACTCACTACTTTCAGGAAACTGCTCATAAAGACGATGCCATATAGGCAAAGAATCACGATGTGGATAATCGTTATAAAAACGCAATATTTCTTCTCGGCCAGGGATGTTATAGACCGGCCGATATTCACTCAGAAGCGCTTTGTAGTAAAGCGCTATAGGCATCCGAGGACTTTGGGAACGCCGAGATATAAATGAATCGTACTGCTCGAAAAGCTCTCGTTTTTTGGCTGGAAAATTCAGCTCCGGAGTTACTATAAACCAGCTCGGCCAGCGGTCATAACTCAACTGAGTCTGGATTTCTCTTTTCAACTCTGCACGCCGCTGTATCGACTCAGTAGGATAAAAGAAACCTGCTAAGTATTTTTTGACAGCAGGGTCTGCAAGCGTCTTGTCAAACGCTTCTGTTATGTTGTGCTCGTGAAATTCGACCGCCTGTTCCGGATCATTCTTTGCCACGTAGAGCTGATAGTCTAATTCATCAAAGCCGATTCTTATTTCAAAAGTCACGATAGCCAACAAAAGGAACATGGATGTAAACACCCAGACCAGGCCAGGCCGATAACGCGTAAAATGACCTATGCCAAGAACCAATCCTGCTATTGCCAACCCAACAAGCCAGGCACAAATCCAGGGCGCAAAAGAAAATCCTAATTTAATAGGTTCCAACTTCCAGGCGCCGCCGAAGTATCCCCAGTAAAGAAGCTGTGGCGCAGTGCATAACGCTACCGCTATAATGCGGGAGCGAAAACGAAGCGGACGACACGCCGCCGCTACGCAACTGACCAAAAGGCAAATCGCAAAGCCCGGCAAATCAGCCAAAAAAAACACCGCCAATATAAAAAGCAAACTGTAGCTAAAGCTCATAAGCTGCGATATCAACACCGGCACAATTGCCAAAATGCCCATAAGCAGCCCTAAAACAAGAATCTGCCAGGGATATTCAAATATGCTCACCCCCCTGCTCGTACCGGTTATAATAGACTGGCCCAAACGCCAAAATTCTGAAAAACTGAGACTGTGGAGGTTGAACGACCAGAATGAGCCGGTCACTATCTTCGACCAGAAAAGGCAGCTCACACTAAAGGCAACAACAGCAAGCAGCCAACACTTCAAAACATTTTCATGGCTGTAGTGCAGCGTAGGACCAACAGCCATAAAAGACTTCGAGACAACTTTGGGCCTCTTTCCCATCTGCTCATTATCCATAAGCCTACCTTCGAGACTCGAGCATCGAGTATCGAGCTATGTTCCTTCACCACTGCTGGCGAGATACTCGACTTGTTCAGCCGTAAGTTTGTCTATCCCAATCAACATTGATTTCAGTTTGAGCCTGCTTACTCGCCGCTCTATCTCAATAGGGACATCGTGGACCGCAACGGCAAGCTTACCCTGCTTTTTCATCACATATTCGGCCTCTAACGCCTGCGTCGCAAAGCTCATATCCATCACACTTGCAGGATGGCCCTCAGCCGCTGCAAGGTTGATTAATCGCCCTTCAGCCAGAAGATAAATTCGCTTGTTATTCTTCAGGATATATTCATCGACATGGTTGCGCACATTACGGTTGACCTTCTTGCTGAGTTTTTTCAGCGCCGGTATGTCTATCTCAACGTTGAAGTGCCCGCTGTTCGCAACAACCGCTCTGTCCTTCATCGCACGAAAGTGCTCAGCCCGGATAACGTTTTTATCACCTGTAAGCGTCACGAACAGCTCACCGACCTTTGCCGCCTGCGCCATCGGCATAACCTCAAAACCATCCATAGCCGCCTCAAGAGCCTTGACTGCGTCAACTTCGGTAACAATAACGATCGCCCCCATCCCTCTCGCTCGCATAGCAAAGCCTCGTCCGCACCAGCCGTACCCCGCCGCGACAACCCTCTTACCGGCCATCAGAAAATCAGTCGCTCGAATAATACCGTCAACCGTTGACTGGCCCGTGCCGTAGCGGTTGTCGAACAGGTGCTTGGTCGCGGCGTCGTTTACCGCAATAACCGGAAACTTTAACTTGCCTGCATTTGCCATCGCCCGCAGACGAATAACACCCGTCGTGGTCTCTTCCATACTCGCAATAATCCGGTGGGCCTCTTTCTTTCTGCTTGTATGAAGCTCATTCACCAAATCAGCGCCGTCGTCAAATGTAATAACCGGCTTATGGTCGATTGCCGCATGGATGTGTTTGTAATAGGTCGCGCGATTTTCCCCACAGATGGCAAAGACCGGTATCTTAAAATCCTTCACCAGTGACGCCGCCACATCGTCCTGTGTACTCAGCGGATTGGATGCGCAGAGAACGGCATTCGCTCCGCTCGCTTTCAGCGTCCTCGCAAGATTGGCCGTCTCAGCAGTTATATGCAAACAGGCCGAAACGTTTTTGCCCTTTAACGGCTTGCTCTTCGCAAATCGCCTGCGGATCGCCGCCAGGGCAGGCATATCATTATCTGCCCACAAAATCCGCCTCTTGCCCTCCGGTGCCAATGATAAATCAGCTATATCATACTTCATCTATCGGTCCTTTCATAAAACGCAGAGCCGGCAATTATAAAGCCGCCAGATAAAATCTGCAAACCTTTTATTTCCGCAAATACAACCGTATTTTGCCCTCGGTTTCACCAAAGCTTGTTCAGTCGTCGCCCACCGAGACATTGCGCCCGAACAAATCGCAAAATTTCTCTTCCCGCCGCGTCTTGCAAACAAAGTCCCGCCGAAATAAGGTATTGCGAGCAGTAAATAACTTGCATAATATAGCTATGATGAGCTATAATTTATCCGATACAACTAAAGCCAAATTTAATTTAATATTGGAAGAGAACAATGGCCAAGCGCTCGAACAATAAAAAAACCAAGACCATCTGCAGCTTCTGCGGCCGGGCCGGGAGTCAGGTTGAGCCATTCATAGAAGGCCCAAACAACGTCTTTATCTGTCCGGAATGTGTCGAGCTGTGCCACAACATCATTCAGCAAGACCGCAAACATCTCAGCAGGCCGACAATTGCATTCAAAGAAATTCCCAGGCCCAGAGAAATAACAGAATATCTCGACCAATATGTAATCAGCCAGGAACACGCCAAAAAATATCTCTCCGTCGCGGTGCACAACCACTATAAAAGGCTCCTGCACAGCGATAGCGATGACAACGACGTCGAAATAGACAAGTCCAACGTTCTCTTAATCGGCCCGACCGGTTCCGGAAAAACACTGCTCGCCCGCACTCTCGCCCGCAAACTGCAGGTCCCATTCGCAATATGTGATGCAACAACTGTTACCGAAGCCGGATACGTCGGCGAAGACGTCGAAAACTTCCTGCTCCGATTGGTGCAGGCCGCCGACTACGATATAGAAGCCGCCCAGCGGGGAATCGTCTACATCGATGAAATAGATAAGGTCGGCAAAACCACACAAAACATTTCGATTACACGTGACGTCTCCGGCGAAGGTGTCCAGCAGGCACTGCTAAAGATGCTCGAAGGAACTATTGCCAACATACCGCCGCAGGGAGGAAGAAAGCACCCGGAACAATCCTACATACAAATTGACACCATACAGATACTCTTTATATGCGGCGGGACCTTCGTGGGCCTGGAAAATATCATCAAGAAGCGACTCGGCAAAAAGATGATCGGCTTCAATTCGGAACTGGCCGGCAGAACTGATGAAAAAATCGAGTACAGCGAAATAATCAGGCAGACCATACCGGAAGACCTCATTGAGTACGGAATGATTCCGGAAATGGTCGGAAGACTTCCCGTAATTACCACTCTCTCGGCTCTCGATGAGAATGCACTTATTGATATACTGACCAAGCCGAAAAATGCGCTCAGCAGGCAGTATCAGAAATTTTTTGAGATGGAAAATGCCGAGCTTGAATTTACAGATGATGCCCTGCAAGCACTGGCACAAAAGGCTCTCGAGCGTGACACCGGTGCAAGGGCATTGCGCGCGATTGCCGAGGAGCTGATGGTCGATTTGATGTACCTACTGCCGGAAGAGCCAAGGGGCGCAAAATACGTAATTACCCGCGACATTGTCGAAGGCAAAGCCAAACTCTCCACCGCAAGGCAGAAAGCGAAAGCAAAAAAAGAATCCGCATAAGGTTTCCTGACCGAGACCCAAACTGCAAGATTACTCTACTCCAGGCCGTTACGTTTACTCTTCAGCGCCGCCAATTGAACATCCGTCGCGCTGCTTTGAGCAATAGCCGCCAGCGCGTATTGGGCCTCGGCAAAACAAACCTCCCTGTCAATACGCAAAGTAACAACCCTCCGGTCAGGGGGCAATTCTTCTAAGCTGATATCCACCAGGCGGGCAATTTGTTCTGCTAAATCGGGGCCCTCGGATGCCGTGATTTTTTCCGCTCCAACTGCAAAGTCAACTTCACCTTCAGCATTCTTCATAACGGTAATGGTAGTCGCCGGGGCGCCAAGTTCAGAAGTGGGCGAGGCAAACTCGCAGCCGTCCGGAACGGCCACCGGAAAATTCTCCGCTTCGATGAACTGACAAACTACCAGGAAAAATATGATAAGCAAAAAAACAATATCTATAATCGGCGTCATATTGAATGAAACCGACCTGCCGCCACTGTGCAAATGACTGATAGCTCTAAAAGACATAAGTCTTTCTCTTATCTTATTTTAGAGGGCGCAGGGACTCGACGGTGGTCCTGCCGGGCTTTGCCGGCAATGTCTGAATTGCCTGTTTTGCCGCCGCCGCACGCTGAGTTTCCGCCGGCTTCTGCTTCTCCACCCCGTTAGAAGTCTGCACCGAAAGTGGGCGCTCCGACTTGCTGGAACTACTTCTAACGGGCTTCAGGCTCCGCCTTATTTCGGGCACAATATTCTCCGCTTCCACTACCGCATCGTTTACCAGCGTCTCGATTCGGTTGCGAAACACGCCGTGTATAGCCATCGCCGGTATTGCAATAAACAGGCCCCAAAACGTTGTAACCAGTGCAACCGAAATCCCCTCGGCCAATTGCGCCGGCTGCGGCTGGCCACCTGCCAGAACAATGGCGTTGAATAGCTTTATCATTCCGAAAACCGTGCCGAAAAGCCCAACCATCGGCGAAACATTGCCAATCAGGTTAACCCATTCAATCCTGCGCAAAAGCCCCCACGCCTGTTCCTGCAGCGATTCGGCAAGCAGGCTTCGCATCCGCAGCCAATCCCCCCTGCCCTGGCCGAGAGCTTTCACAGCCGCGACACTAACAAAATCATTCTGCTCGGATATTCGTGCCTCCAAGTGTCCGGGGCCGTACCGCCGTATTATGGCTACAATCCTGTCGCCTATGCCGCCCGGCACAAGTTTTGTCCGGCGAATGCTAAGGCTGTGCTCCACTGCTAAATAAACCGTAATAAGTGACATCGGCAAAAGCACAAACCACACAATCGGACCGCCGGCTATCACGAATTGCTCAAAGAACGTTTGTGTTCGACCGCCTCCAACTGCATCACCGCCAAAGCTGTTACGCATCGTGCCAACTATCACCGCTATTACAACGGCCAGCGCAATGACCAAAAACAACACCTTTAACAAAAAGCTCTTACGCATCGTTGCTATCCTTTCAGACGATTAGTCGGCCAACCGCCCGACCGGCTTACCGTTTCAGTCGGTGATTAAGACAAATTCGCCGCCGCTTTGTCTTGCTATCACCTCCAGCATTTCACGGTCATCGCTCTGCGGCCAAAAGCCTATCGTATTGATTCTTGTAATCGGCGCAAATCGCTTCAGCAGGTTCGCCGCTTTCTGCGAAAATATATGCGTATCTTCAATTGTCAGTTCGAAACCGTCTGTTAGAAAATAAATAACCGAAGGGCTAATCCCCCGCCCGTCACGAATTTGCACCGCCCGCTCCAGTGCCGCCGGCGCGTTAGTTCGCCCGGCCGGCCGGATAGAATCGATAAAACCATACGCAGCCGACTTTGCCTTTTCTCCCGCTCGAAGCAATCGTCCACTGCCGGATTCAAACAGTTTGTCCCCGCCGAAAAAGATAATGTAAAAATACTGGTCCGCCTGCAGACTCCCGATAGATTTTTTAAGGTTTCTCTGGACCCGGCCAAATACTCCCTGCATACTTCCCGAACAATCTACAAGGAAGCAGACTTTACGCTGGTCGGTGAAACTGCCGAAAAATTCAATCCTGGGCCGCAAAAGCTCACTGTCCGGCAAAACACAAACATCCTGCCGGACGGAAGGTTTTGCCAAATCCCTCAAAGCCTGGTCGCCCGGCTTTGCAGCCTTAAAAATTCGCCCCACCCCCGGCTTATGCGCAGCCGCATTCTCCCTGCCTGTAAATTCCACTCTGGTTGGCTCTTTTATCTTTGGCTTGGGGATTATCGGCGCAGCTTCAATGAGCTTTTTTATCCGGTTTACTGTAGCCGTTGGAATGGGAACATCTCGTAGTTGAGTTTCGGCCCCTGCTTGTCGCCGGCAGGGGGAGAATTTAATAAATCCAAACGCCGTCAGCACCATCAGATGCACGGCTATGGAAGCCGTCCACGCCCAAAATGTCACGCCCCCGCTTCGCCTCCTTGAAAGTCCCTGTTGATAGCCGGGCAGACGCCCGAGACGATTTACTTCTAATGGGCTTCCTCCGCCTGAAACCATCCTTTGGTTCATTGATACAGCCAAAAAGCACTCCGTTGTCTTCTACGGCTCACATTTTGCCGGTTCCAAAACCAACCTGCACAGGACCGCAATAAATCGAAAAATGGGCCCTTACTCTACTACTTCCACTCGCGAATATCCCGGCACCAATAAGTTATACACCAGTATCACATCACCATTGTGCAGGCGGATACACCCTCTTGAACTGTTCGTGCCGATTGTTTCCGGCTCCTTGGTGCCGTGAATGCCAAAGCCGGTCCTGTCTTTAGCTTCTCCGTTGATACCTTCCAGCGCTATCCACCTCGAGCCCAAAGCATAGCCCGGGTCCCCATAGTGCAGAAGTTTACCCGTATCAGGGTCAGCCCAGGGCGGCTTTATCAGCTTACCGCCCTGCTTAACACGCCACCGCCCCGCCGGCGTTTCCCTGCCTTCCCTGCCAAGACCCACACCAAAACTCCGAACGAAGATGTGCTGAAGATACAAATCCATCGTGAAAGTTGAACGATATATCCTGACATGGAACGGGCCGTGGATGACTTTTATCATCGCTCCTGCCTTCACCAGCTCGGGACGGCCGATTTTATTGACCTCCTGAAGAATCTCCCACGGAACTTTATGCTGCTTGCCGATTGCCATAAGCTTGTCACCCGACTTGATTTGATAATTACTGCAAAACCTATCCTGTGGAAATACGGTCCTGCTAAACAGCCATTTATCGGCAAGTTCAGAAAGCTTTTGCTTAATAACAGCTCGCTGCAAGTTATTCATCGGAATTAACAATGTCTCATTAAGTCTGTCACGAGCTTCTATAATCCTGGCTGGTTTCCCATTCACCAGCGCCATGGCTTCGTCAATAAGCTCAGCCACCCTGGGATTGGGTTCGGATGTGGCCTGAGGCATGATTTTTGACAAATTCGGCTCTACAATATGTTTTGGTGTTGTATCCTGTACCACAACCGTTGAAGGCTCTTTTTTATTCTCAATATTGATGTTGGCCAAATCTACAGGAGCTTCTTCTTCGTTTGTGCCGAAAGGACGACCATAAATAAAACTAATCACCCCGGCGACAATAAACAAAGCTGAAATACCATATACCCATTTTAGGGTGTGGCCTCTTTGCCACCCGTGTAATCTGGAAGGATAACGAGCCATCTTATTCTCCCTGTTCCCGATATCGTCTATCGGAATTAAAATATAATATTTCCTTATCCGTCACTAAAAAATCTACCGGCTCATCAAGCTCTATGACCGGTATCGAGTCAACCACCTGCTCTGCGAAAGCAAAGCCGCATCTTGGTGCATTAAGCTGCTCGTTAGCGAAAAACCTGTCGTAAAAGGCGCCGCCCCGTCCAAGACGGTTGCCCTTCCTGTCGAATCCTAACGCCGGCGCAACGACTAAATCAATCTCCTCCATCGGCATCGGCAGCCCTGTTATTGGATTTCGAAGACCTGCAACTTCGGTCGAAAAGCCGGTCTCCAGCGAGTTTATCTGTACCGGTATCATACGCCTTTGATGCCACGAAATCTTCGGCACCACCACTATCTTGCCGTGCTGCCAGGCATAAAGTATTACCTCGGAAGTATCCACCTCATGCGGCAGTGATAAATATATCATAAGCGTTGAGGCTCCTTGAAATTGCGCCGTCGAAACCAGGTTCCGGCATGCTTTTTGGCTTTTTTCGCTCCTCTCATCCTCCCTCATCTCAAGCAGGCACTTCTGCAACCTCACACGCAACTGCTTTTTATCCATTTAGTTGTCCTTCTTTCCAGTGCTCTTCTTGACAGGTTTGCTATTTTGTATCAAGCTCTGCAGCTTTTGTAAATAACGCTTAATATTTTTTTCATCTCCAATCTCTTTTGGCACGTAATATTTATCCTTCAATGTCCCTGGCAGGTACTCCTGGACCACAAAACCATCCTTAAAACTATGTGGATACCTGTAATCGGTCCCAAAACCCATCTTTTTCGCAGCCGGGTAATGACTGTCCTTAAGATGTTGTGGCACTGGTTTAATCGGCTCACGTTTCACGTCGGCCATTGCTTTCCAAACCGCTGATGCCGCCGCATTTGATTTCGGCGCACAGGCAACATATATAGCCGCCTGTGCCAGGGCCAATTGTGCTTCCGGCAGCCCGACAAACTCCGATATCTGAACCGCGGCGGCAGCCAAAACCGTCGCCATTGGGTCGGCATTTCCAACGTCTTCTGCCGCACAAACCGCAATCCGCCGGGCGATAAAACGCGTTTCCTCCCCCCCTGCTATCATCCGGGCAAGCCAATAAACCGTGGCATCAGGGTCGCTGCCCCGCATACTCTTCTGAAAAGCGCTTGCCAGGTCGTAGTGTGTATCTCCTGTGCCGTCGTAGTCGAGCGCCTTTTGTTGTATCGACTCTTCCGCAACTTTCAGATTAAATTTAATTGTTTTCCCGCCCTGCCGAGCAGCTGTCGACAACACCCCCACCTCTAAAGCTGTCAGTGCCCTGCGAGCATCACCGTCGCTCATAACCGCCAGAAATTTCAGCGCCTTCTCATCCGCCTCGATGTCAAATTTACCCAGTCCTCGTTCGGCATCGGCAATAGCAGTCTTCAGCAGCTCTAAAATATCCTCTTCGCTGAGCGGCTCAAAATGAAACACAGTGCTGCGTGAAATCAACGGCGAATTGACCGAGAAATACGGATTTTCCGTAGTTGCACCTATCAGGATTAAAATCCCGGATTCGACATCATCCAGCAAAACATCCTGCTGAGCACGGTTGAAACGGTGGATTTCATTGATAAAAAGTGCGGTTCGCCTGCCGCTGGCCGACAGCCTGTCTCTGGCGCCTGCGATTATCTGGCGAATGTCTTTCACGCTGGCCGCCGGGGCACTGAGATAATAGAACCTGGCCTTCGTGTAATTCGCAATCACTGTCGCTAAGGATGTCTTGCCCACCCCCGGTGGGCCGTAGAATATCAGACTGCTGAGCCTGTCGGCCTCCAGCATCCTTGTCAGCAGCCTGTCCGGACCAAGGAACTGTCTCTGCCCGATAAACTCATCGAGCTTTCTCGGTCTCATCCGAACCGCCAGAGGCGCCGCTGAGTCGATATTTGCCTCTTCAGGCCGGCTAAACAAACTTTTTTTGCCCTTCTCATCACACATCGGGCATATTATATGCAAGAAACACAAAACTGTCGAAATTTATTTCAACAGGCTTCTATACACACTCTTTCGACCTGTTTTCCCCAAAACACTCCCTGCAAAAAAAAAATCCAAAAATACCTTTTTTTTATTTGATTTGCACCCACATACCGATAGACTTCTTAAGAAGCTGGTATGCCATTTAATCTTATGCTGTATAGAAGTCTTCGTATAACAATAGGAAGTGGTAGTAAAGGTCTTTTAAGGAGACGAGTATGAAGAAAAAAACAATTTTGCTAACTGTTGTAATCTTGTTGACTGTGGGCGCTGCGGTTCAGGCCCAGGAAGGCGGGATAAGTGGAACCTTTGATGTGACCTATTCGAGCAGGTACATCTGGCGAGGTTTCGATGTCTACAATGATAACCACAGCGCAATCCAGCCGAGTATCGACCTCGACCTTTATGGCACCGGACTTGGCCTAAAGGTCTTTTGGTCAAGGGCAAACGGAAGCAAATTCGAAAACGCCGAGGAGGTAGACCTCACCTTATATTACGGCAACGATATCTATGAAGACGAAACTTATGCAACCAACTACGCGATTGGCTGGACATATTATACCTACCCCGACGAACCCAAAACGGAAAGAAATTTCCAGGAATTCTTTGCATCTCTTTCCTGGCCAAAGCTCTGCCCTGCAGGCATCGTTCCGAGCTACACCGTCGTCTGTATGTGGCCATCCGAAAGTGGGTCCGCCCGTAGCGAAAATGGCGGCTGGATACAAATCTTCGGACTTGGCTATGACCTGACCGTCCCCGAGCTGGCACCGGAAATACCAGAGCAAGTTCTACATCTCTCCGCGGACCTTGTCTACAACGATGGCGTTGGCGCCGGATATGCAGCAAATGGAACTGTAGAACACGACTGGTCACACTTTCTCTTTGGTGTCTCAACAGAGATTGACCTCGGCAACAATCTTACTTTCTGTCCCGGACTTTATTACCAGGCATCGATGGAAGATTCGGTCAATGATGATAATGAAACCTGGGTCAGCTTGAGTCTAAAGTACAACTTCTAAAACCAGTTAGTTTCTATGTCAACAGAGAAGGCCGGTTACGGAAAACCGGCCTTCTCTGTTTGTTTATTATTGCAGCGTATCAAACAAAACGCCTCTAAACCGCTCGCCGCCCGATAAATTTAGCTGTCTCAATCAGCGCATCTTTGGCCCTGCCTTCTTTCAACTCGGCCAATGCACCCAGCGCTTTTGTAACAAATTCCTGTGTCCGGATGCGCGTATATTCCAAACTACCGAAACGCACTAACATCTCTGCCAGGCTCTCCTTCTCGCACATCGCATCACCCTCCAGATACGAATTTATCACCGCACTTTTTTCTCTCTCGTCCAATGCTCTTAGTAAATGTATCACAGCTAAAGTCAGCTTGTTTTTATCAATATCGCTGCCGAGCGTTTTGCCCGTTTTGCTTTCATCGCCGATTATGTCCAGTAAATCATCGGTAATTTGAAACGCAATGCCGGCATTTAGACCGAAACAGGCCAGCGACTGGGTTTGCGTCTCGTTTGCACCCGCCAAAAGCCCGCCAAGCAAGCAGCAGCTACTAAAAAGAGCTGCACTTTTTTCGGTGATTATGTCGATATAGTCTGATTCGCTCAATTGCCAATTCCGCTTCTCAGTTACCTGTCTCAATTCACCTTCGCAGATTCGAACTGACGTACCGGCAATTATATTAGTGACTTCCGGGTCCAAATCGGCGCATATCCTGAAGGCCTTGCCTAATAAGAAATCGCCTAACAGCACAGCGGACTCATTACCCCAAAGACTATTTACCGTAGGCTGCCCTCTTCTCTTTTGCCCTCCGTCCATAACATCATCGTGCAACAGCGTGGCATTGTGAATTAGCTCAACAATCCCTGCAACACGGATAGCATCGTATTGCGTATTGCGTATATTTTCACTCGCCGCCGAGTCCCCGGAGGTCGCAGATTTTCTCAATTTTGGGCTTTTCTCTGCGTCCTCAGATTTCTTCGCGGTCGTTCCTTTTCCAAACGACCCGTCACGCACTGCGTGATACGACAATAAAACAAGTCCAGGCCGAATCATCTTGCCGCCGTGGATATTTGCACATCCGAGTAATCGGCTAACCGGCTCACGGGCCTCGGCCAATTGCTCATCAATCAATCTTTTTACCTGGCCCAATTCGTTATCGATGAGCCTGAAAGAAGGGATCGTACTCTGCGGCAGACCACCGGATGTGCCTGCCCTCGAACGCAGAGAAGGGTCGCTATGTGATGGTAACTGCATATCAGTTTTGAACTTTGGACTTTGAGTGTTGAGTTACAACTAAAAACTCAACACTCACGACTTCTTTCCGTGGGCGTATTGGAAGAACTTTTTCCTCAGAAGACGCGTAACAGGCCCGGGCTTGCCTTCTCCGATAATTCTGCCGTCAATACCGACAATACCTATCACCTCGGCAGCCGTTCCCGTAAGGAAAAATTCATCGCAAACATATAAATCAAACCTCGTAAGATTTTTTTCAACTACTTCAAGCTTTTCTTCCTTCGCCAGTTTAATAACTATACCTCGCGTTATCCCTTCCAGCGAACCAGCAGAAACTGGAGGCGTATAAACCACGCCGTTTTTTACAATAAAAACGTTGTCACCTGTCGCTTCGGCAACATATCCTTCGTGGTTATACATAACTGCTTCGGGCACGTCATTGTCCAGAGCTTCAATCTTGGCCAGGATGTTATTGAGATAATTCAAGCTCTTGATCTGAGGCGGAATCGCCTGCGGATGATTGCGGACCGTCGTTGCACTGACTACCTTCATCCCTTTTTCATAAAGCTCCTCCGGATAAAGCTGAATGTTGTCCGCTATGATAAACAATCTGCCATTCTCACAGATGAAAGGATTCAGCCCCAAAGTCCCCACTCCGCGCGTTACCACCAATCGGATATAACCGTCAATAACGCCGTTAGCTTCGGTGGTTTTTTCAACTGCCCCGATAAGTTTGTCTTTACTCATCGGCATCACAAGGCGGATCACCTTCGCCGATTCATAAAGCCTCCTTATATGTGCCTCCAGCTCAAATATCCTGCTGTTATAAACACGAATACCCTCAAAAACACCGTCGCCGTAAAGAAGACCGTGGTCGAAAACAGATATCTTAGCATCCGCCTCATCAACAAGTTTGCCGTCAAGCCAAATTTTTAGTCCCATAACTTCATGTCTCATGTTGTATTGTGCGTATTTATCTTTTCGAAACACCCATCACAGTTTATCCTGGGCCGAGTCGAAGGATTTCACGCACGACGGATTTTACCGTCAGCCAATATTACTATCCGCCCAGCCCGCTGTGCAACTCGTTCGTCGTGGCTCACCATCACAATCGTCTGGCCGGCCCGATTCAATCTTTCAAAAACCTCTAAAATACCATTTCCTGTCGCAGAGTCAAGATTTCCTGTCGGCTCATCCGCCAAAAGAATGTTCGGTTCATTCATCAACGCCCTGCCGATGGCAACCCGCTGCCTCTCTCCGCCCGACAACTGATACGGTTTATGATTGGCTCTTTCGGCCAAACCAAGCTGTTCGAGCAATTCTCTGGCCCGTCTCCTGGCCCGTCCGCGACACTCAAACCACCCGAACACTCCCTTGGAAACCATCGTCGGCAGATAAACGTTTTCCAGTACACTTAATTCGTCCAATAAATGATAAAACTGAAAAACAAACCCAACCATTTTGTTGCGGAACCTACTCAATTCGCCGCCGCTATACCGGCTCAAATCCCGTCCTGCAAACGCCACAACACCTTTATCAGGCTTATCCAACGCACCTAATATATGCAGCAGGGTACTTTTACCGCTGCCCGAAGCCCCGACTATCGCAACAAACTCACCCTTATCGACCGAAAAATCTATCCCTTTGAGCACTTTAACCTCTGTCGCGCCCATCCGATAGGATTTATAAATCGCCTCAGCTTTTAATATAAAATCGTCCCTGCTCATAATTGGCTCACCTGCAATGTCTTAACCGGCTCCTGCTTCGCCGCCTGCCAGCTTGGTACAAACGCTCCTAACAAACAGGCAGCTATCGCCGAAACTATTATTACACCCAAAACTTTTAAATCTATCCTGTTGGGAATGTCACCGATAGCGTATATCGTCCTGTCCCACAACTGAAATCCAAAACGCGCGAACAGCCAATCTTCTATCTGGTTTATTTTAAGCAAAAACAACCAGCCGGCAAACAGCCCAACGACCGAGCCTAAAAGACCCACTAAAAAAGCAAATCTCGAAAATAATTCGATGATATTTCCCTTGGAAACACCTATGCTCTTTAAGATACCTATGTCTTTACTCTTGTGGCTGATTATCATATAAAAAACAACAAAAACTATGAAAACAGTTGTAATCCCAACAAGAGCAAACATCACGGTCAGCATTGTTTGTTCCTTCTCCATTGGCGCAATAAAGGCACGCCGGTATCCTTTCCAGCTTTGCACGCTCACCTTCTCTAATAAGCCCGCTCTTTTGTCGCCGCTTTTTTCTTCCACAAACTTCTGCCACAGCAAACCAATTTTTTCACAACCTTCCTCAAGTTTCACATTCGGCTTAAACTTTACATGGATAGTGTTTGTTCTTTTGACGGGCCCGTCCATTCCACATAGCATCTGAGCTTGGTCAAACGGCAAATAGATCATTGAGCTGTCCACTCTGGCCAATCCGCTGTGCGAAATGTCGCTGTAATAGAAAGTCGCTGTATTGACCAATCCTGTACCGGCTTTAGCAGGCGCGCCTTTTGTGGTCAGAGGAATGCAGCTTACAGCAAGAGCTATCCTCGCAGGGATGGTTTCATAAGCATACCTGCCTTTCGCATCACGCGCCAGCCTCAGGTCAATCCCTATCACACAACCAGGAAGATTAGGATCATAGGCCGGCTTAAATACTTTCGATAAATTATTTTTATGATAATACAACGTCCTGCCAAAACCGGTAGCTTGACTATGCCTGACCGGGTCAATACCCATAATCTCAACACCGATATTGTCCTCTGTCCCTCTGGGACTGACCAGGGCGAAGCTTTTTATCACAGCCGATATGCCTTCAACAAAATCTTCCTGCTCCAGTGTCTTTATAAAATCTTCATAGTACGCAAAGCCCACCAGCGATTCGGTGCCTATAACACAGTCGCCAACAAACTCATGATTCTTCTGCTTGAAATCAGTCACCAGCCCTGTCACTACGGTCATCACTATGACAACGATAAAAACGCAGAGCGCAACTGCCAAAAACGCCAGATAGCTGATGCGCCTCTTGAACAAGTAACGAAATGGCAAAATGATTTTATACATTTATGGAACTATTTATTCATACCTTAAAATATTGATCGGCCTTGTTTTTACAGCAATAATTGCCGGTATCAATGCTCCTAAGCTCGCAGCTACAACTGCCGACAATATAATAGGCAAAGCGGAATCCCAGTTAACCTCATTGGGTATCTTGCTAAACATATACACGCTGCTCTTCCAAAGTTTCAATCCGAAGATTATCCTTATCCACTCTTCAATAGTATTAATATTCCTTGTTACAATATAGCCCATTATTGCACCCATCCCGGAGCCGACTATTCCGACAAAAGCGCCAAAACTGACAAAAATCAACGCCACTGAACTGTTTGTTGCCCCGCAGCTTTTTATTATGGCGATATCCTTTTGCTTAATGGTCACAATCATATAAAGTATGCAGAAAACCAGCAGAACTACAGTGAAACTCACCACACCAAATATCAATAACAGAATCCCCATTTGCTTTTTGAATGCAGCAACAAGCGGACTTTGCATCTCTTTGGCTGTTATGATAGTAGTCTCATTTATAAGGTATGGGCTCCAGTCAAGCTGCTTGTCGGCGAAATCACCCCACACACCACGAATCTGTGCCAGCGCAGAATCGGTCCCGGCATCACTGGCAACTTTAATTTGAATTTGGTCGGCAACTTGACCATCTTCATTTGGGTATAAAATCTTTTGCAGCCGTTCTATCGGCAGGTACACATAACTTTTATCAAGCTCATAAACACCGGTGAAAACAATATCGACAATTGTAAGTTTTACCGTCTTTCTCGTAAATTGTGCTCCTGTGCTCTCATTTTCTTGTGCTCTTAATACTGCCCCTGTAGTAAGAACAACCTGACGGCCGACCATCTTCTCAACTGCAGCAAAATCATATTCATCTGTTTTTTCATCCGGCTCCGCCACCACCCCGATGCCCACAAATCCACCAACACTCTCAGGCGAACCCGGGACCTCCAGGGATGGTACTTGTGGTAAGTCCTTTTGTGTATATAGGAATTGCTTAAAACCCGTTACTTCCGCTCGTGATTCCGGCTCAATCCCCAGTAATTTAACGGCTCGCACATTACCTTGGGGCAGATGTAAGAGCCCTTGACCCGATAGCGTCGCTGTTGCAGCTTTTACCTGCCCAACTTGCTCAAGGCGCTCGATAAACAGTTGATATTTTGCAAACCTAATAGGCGGGTCAAGAACAATATCACCCATTGCTTCGACTGCGCTTTGCTCGAACGCATTGATAAAGCTGGTGAACAGACTGGAAACAACTATCAACAGGGCAGAAGACAGCGCTACCGCAGCAATGCTCAAAAATACAATCTTTTTCTTACGAAGGTATCGCAGCCACAAAAATAATTTCAACATTGCATTAGTCGTTAGTATTTAGGCGTTAGTATTTAGCCCCACGTTTTACGTGGGGTCTACTTTCTCCGCAGCTAATCCCTCGCAGGTCTCAGAAGTGGAAACAGCACCACGTCACGAATACTTGTAGCGCCGGTCAAGACCATTACCAACCTGTCAATTCCGATACCCAGCCCCCCTGCCGGCGGCATACCGTATTTCAACGCCGTTATAAAATCTTCATCCATCGTCGCCATCGACTCCTCCTGGCCGCGAAGCTGGATTTGGAAGTTCTCCTCCTGGACCTCCGGGTCATTTAGCTCCGTATACGCATTGGCCAGCTCCATCCCCGCTATATACAGCTCAAAACGCTCAGCGTATTCCGGGTCGTCTCTCTTGCGTCTGGTCAAGGGACACAGGGCCGCCGGATAATCAAACACAAAAGTCGGGGCAACGAGATTGTCCTCGACCGTAGCTTCGAAAACTTCATTGATAACCACCGCATCGTCCATACCTGCTTCATCCAATTCAAGCTCTCTTGCCCTTGCCCGGATAGCAGCGATGTCACCAATTTCGCAGCCGCTGTATTCTTTTAGAAGCTCCGCATATCGCACCCGACGCCAGGGCCGACTATAATCGATTGTCACGTCCCCGAATTGGACCTGCCTGCCGATGCAGTATTCTTCCACTAACGAACAAATCATCTCCTCGGTCAAATCCATCATCACGTTGTAATCGGCGTAGGCCTGATACAATTCCAGCATTGTAAACTCCGGGTTGTGCGCTCTGCTCAATCCCTCGTTGCGGAAATTGCGGTTTATCTCAAAGACCTTTTCCATCCCCCCCACAAGCAGTCTTTTCAGAAACAGCTCCGGAGCAATTCGCAAAAATAAATCCAAATCCAGGCTATTTGCGTGCGTCACAAAAGGCTTGGCTGCCGCCCCACCAGCTTTCCGTTGCATCATTGGCGTCTCAACTTCTTGAAAGCCGCGAGCATGCAGAAATTCACGAATCGCAGCCACGATAGCGCCGCGTTTCCTGAACCGCTCCATCACTTCCGGATTCGCCCACAAATCCACATATCTCTGCCTGTACCGCAGGTCAACATCGCTCAATCCGTGAAATTTCTCCGGTGGAGGTAAAAGCGATTTGCTCAATAAAGTTATTGTTTCGGTCCATATAGTAATCTCGCCGGTCTTGGTCTTACCCAATTGACCGGCCGCACCGATTACATCTCCAAGCTCAAGCAATTTGGCAAGCGGCCACCCTGACGCGCCGGGACCGAGAAGTTTTTTGCTCAAACCAACCTGGATTGTCCCGCTCCAGTCACGAAGGGTAATAAAAATCAGCTTTCCAATGTCCCTCAGCAGCACAATCCTGCCGGCACATTTGGCCCTGCCCGGCTCCCCATCGACAATTCCTCCATTCTCAGCCTCGCGCAAACAGGGCCTCTGCTTGATGTCCTCAGCTAATTCAGCCCCATCGTATCTACCCCCGTAAGGCTCGATGCCTAATTCCCTAATCCGTCTCAGCTTCTCCTGCCTTTGCCGCTCAAATCGGCCCCGACGTTCTGAGCCCTTCGCTTCGCTCGAGGGTCGGCTCCGTGAAGAATCTCTTCCCGTATCTTCCGTGTTTGTCAATTCCACACACTCCCTAAGCTGAAACCTTTAGACTTATTTGCACCCGAAACGCCGGAGCCGGCTTGAATCAATTTGCTCCGAATAACCAACACACCAACCGCCAACTGCGGGTCAGCCGCAAGGGTCTCTTCGACCATATACTTCTTCAGCGCTGCACCGCTTTTGCTGTGGTTCGCCTGAAACAGCACGTCATTATCCCGCTGCACCTCGCTCATTCTTCTAATTTCATCGTTTCTCAATTTGACTTCAACATCTGGTCCGACGCCCCAATCCTGTCTGCCTTCCTTTTTCATCGTATCCTGGCTTTCAACTCTCTGGCCAGAGGGTAAATGGTAATACGCCATCGTATATTTCAGCTTCGCACCTCCTCCCGGATGGTCTGTTATCCCCTGCACGCTGCCTTTGCCGTGCGTCCTTTCGCCGACCAGGATCGCCCGCTTATGTCGCTCGTCCGCCAATGCGCCCGCCACTATCTCCGAAGCGCTCGCCGAGTAGGAATTTATAAGCACAACGAGAGGGTAACCGAGATGTGCTTGTCTCTTGTGCGCCGATATATAAGTCCACAGACCGCGAGGACGAGTGCTCACTATCAATCCTTCTTCGATGAATTTGTCCGTTACCGCAACTGCCGATTCTAAAAGACCCCCGGTATTGAATCGCAAATCCAAAATCAGTCCCTTTAGCCCTTCCGCCTCAAGCTCAGTCAGCACTTGTTCTAATGCCGGGGCGGTCTCCCCTGAAAAGCTGGTAACCCGCACATAACCGATTTTGTCCTCCTCATCGATCATATACAGCCATTTGCCAGCCGGGGTCCTCTGCCAGCCGCGGATTGTCGGAACAATTATCCTGGCCCTGGTTATGATTATGTCCCTTGTTTTTTCTTCGCCGGACCTTCTTATCGTCAATGTCACCTTGGTACCGGCAGGACCCGTAATCGTCCGAATCGCACAGCCCAGAGACATATCTTTCGTTTCAATACCGTCCACCACCTCTATCACGTCACCTGCATCGAGACCGGAGTTATACGCCGGCGTATCGGGCAGAAGACTCGCTACCGTCAATAGCCCCTTTCGCTTCGTAATCTCTATGCCGATACCCGTAAATTGGTTGGTCATCAGTTTTTCAAAATCCGACACCTGCCTCGGCCAAACTATTACGGTATAACGGTCAAGTGCAGACAAGGCGGCTTCTGCGAACTGTGCAATCAATACCCGCCGCGGTAATTGAGCAGTTACCGTGTTCAATGCCAGAACCTTCTCAAAAACATCTATAAACTTATCTCTATCCACACCCGTCGGCGACTGCTTAACTTCATCTAAAATCGCCGCCAGACCCGCCGACCAGGCCGAAAGCTCGTCACTGCCAGGCGGCAAAAACGGCTCCTCGGAAGGCACGTCCGGAGGGACCGCACTCAAGCTACTCTCTATGTCAGAAAATGATAACGCCACCACCTCACCCAGCAACCGGCATCGCGTGATAGCCTTCGTCGTCATCTGCCGATAATCGATAATGCTGACGTAATAACGTTTCAGGGAATCAATCGCACGAACAAACATCTCTTTCTTCACGCCGGCATAACGCTCCGAGCGGCTCTCACACGGGCTGTCTTGAAAAGACGCCACAATAGTGGCCTTATCCAAAAGCTCATCGGCATGGTCCGAATAAACCTCATTGTTTGGCTCGATTGCCTGCAGCCAGGAGTAGCAGCTCGTGTATGCGTCAAGCCATTTGCCCTTTGACTCGAATTCATCAGCCTTACTCTTCGCCCTTTCAAAAACCTGCTTTACAAACGACTCAGAAAAAAGTTGTTCTCTCTGTGCCTCATCCGCAAACTCGCGGGCCTTGGCAATAAACCCAAGCACCTTCAGAACATCATTAACATCGTTTGTGTCTCTGTCCGTCCCCGCTTGAAACTTTTCCAGCTCAGCTATCTGCTCTTTGTACGCGGCTTCCCGGGCCGACTGACGCCGCTGATTTATGTCCGTGTATTCCTCGATAATCTTGGCCAACCGACCAAGCCGGGAACGTTCGACTATCACCTGGTTGGCAACGTCGAACTTGCCCTGGTAAATCAGCTCACAAGCCGTATCGACAATGCCGGATTCCGTTGAACCAGATTTTGGAACTTCAACAACATTGGCTTCTGTTGACCCGGTTAGAAATAAGTAGGTCCCCAAAGGGTCTTCACTGCGAATGGGGTCCCACCCACCAAGCGTGGCCGAAGCATCTTCGACAACAACTTCTAACGGCGTTGATTCGGCTTTTGGAAATTCAACGGAGGCTGACCAAACCGCAAACGCACACGAAAAAAACGCGGCCAACCAGCCTAAGCCAATCAAATACATATTTTTAGTACGCAAATCTCTAATCTCCCTTCACCCCTGAGTCGCGCGAGCTCGCCGAACAAATCGATTATTGTTCTCTCTGCGCGAGCGTTTCCCCGCCCAAGCGGGGAGCGCTCTCCGTGGTTAATTTTTTTCCTGTTAATTTCACATACACTCAGCCGCTTTCCCGGCACAACCTACAACGTGCAGCTTGTGCTTGACCATCGCCTTAATAGCTTCTCTACCCGGCCCAAGGTATTTACGCGGGTCAAACTCAGCAGGTGTCTCGGCAAAAACCTGCCTGATTTTAGCCGTCAGTGCCAGCCGCAGGTCAGTATCGATATTGACCTTGCACATACCCAGTTTTGCCGCCTTGCTGACCATCTCCTCTGGAACACCCATTGCATTGGGCATCTGGCCGCCGTATTTGTTGATGAGGTCCACGAATTCCCTCAGGACGCTGCTTGAACCATGCATTACCAGGGGAAAACCCGGCAGCCTTTTCTGAATCTCTTCTATCACGTCGAATGCAATCTTTGGCTCCGTTTTGAACTTGTAGGCGCCATGGCTTGTCCCGCAGGCGATAGCTAACGAGTCGCAGCCACTTTTCTCAACGAATTCCTGGACCTGGTCGGGGTCCGCCACGTGCTTGCTCACATCGTCTACTCCAACAACATCCTCTTCGATTCCGCCTAACTGGCCCAGCTCAGCCTCAACAACCACGTCCCTGGGGTGCGCATACTCAACCACCTGTTTCGTGACTTTAATGTTTTCCTCCAACGGCTGTTTCGAAGCATCTATCATCACTGAAGTAAAGCCCGCATCCACGAATTGTTTACACGTCTCAAGGGTGTCCCCATGATCCAGGTTTATTGCGATTGGGATGTCCGGATTTTCCTCAACCACCACATCAATGATGGCCTTCAAATAGCTAAGGCTCGCATACTCACGTCCGCCCCTGGACACCTGCAGGATAAGAGGCGCCTTCTCTTCTGCTACTGCATCTATAATACCCTGCGTGATTTCCATATTGTTTACATTGAACGCACCGACCGCATAGCCATTCTTGTAAGCCATCTCGAACATCTTTTTCGTATTAACCAACGGCATAGTACTCTCCTTAAATTTTTTTCCATCTCGTTCGAAATACTCTTCATAGTTTACCCTGAGCAGAGTCGAAGGGATTCACACATCACACTTAATAACGCATCGGACCACCCATGCCCATATATCTGCTATTCCCAATCCCCATCTCCGGCACTCCCTCAGGCCAGATACTAAATACAACTGAACTTTGGTCCATCGACTCATCCACCCTGAACGTAAGACCCCAATACACACGGTGATACCGCCTTATAAGTGTTATATCGCTTCGTACATTCGCACCGTAGTCAAAATCATACTCCTGCGAAAAGATGACCGTATATCGCGGGTCAAGCACATAGCTGGCCGCAAAAATAAACGCATTCGAGCCCTCCTCGCCATAGTTATTATCAATCCGCTTCAAATATCTGCTGCCTATATAATAACTCAAATTAGGCCAACGCAGACGCGAAAAACCAACATTTAACTGCTGAACAACGCCGCTTTGCATATCAAAATTCATATCACTCAATATCGCAGTCGTATCGCTCACACGCCAGATATAGTCGGCGCTGAAGTAATTGCGCCTCGGCCCGAATATACCGCCGCTGCGCCTATCATATCTATCCAGTCTATCCAGTGGGTACAACACAGTGCTGAACGTGTTCACCAGCGGAACAAACGGCTTGTTCCAGATGAACCTGTCTGCTCCCGCCGATGCGTCATCCGAATTATTCACCCACGTAATGTCCATATCCAGCCGCATCCAATCAGTGGTCCGCTGATTATCAGCAGGTCCACGCTTCGTTTGCAGCCGCTGAGATATACCTACGCTCAAAATGTCCCGCTGTTCAGCGGCCGAATCGCTCTCAGTATATCCCACAGCCGTCACGTGCGGCTCTATAACATGCCGCAGGCCTTTCAAGTCCCAGAGTCGAGAGTCGACACCAGGATAAACCTTCCACAGTGGACGAGGGAAAACACGAGCACCTGCTTCACCAATCCAGACAGTATCTTCTCTCCCCGCTGCTCGCGCATCGATATCACTATAGAACCCGCTGCCGTCTTCATAAGCAACCGTTCCTGCCACGAACGGCACAACCTTTGCGAAGTCCCACATCATCGGCATATCGAGCTCGGCACGCTCCGACATAAACGTAAAGAACTTCTCCGACAACAACGATGTGCTGTCCGAAGCCAAACGCTGACGGAATCGGCTGACCTGACTGTCGCTGTACAATGTCAATTTATCGTCAAAAAGCGACTGGCCCGTCCAGTGAAACTCCGCACTCGGCAATTCTTCCAGCTTATCGCGAAAATCGTTTATCCTGGCCTTGCCCAAAAAGGAAAGGCCCCAGTTGTCCTCGATGCGCTTCAAATGGACCAGTGTTTCCTGCTCCTTGCCGACATTAAACTCACTGCGATAAAACCCTTCTATGAAATTCTCATCCGACGCGTAACTGACCTCGCTGGTAAGCTGCCAGTTGTGAGGTAGAAAATGCCTGTGCTGCCAGAGGAACCGCCCGCGAAGCTCACGCGGCGGCTCAAGGTCTCTTCGCGTGCGGTGCCGCCCAAGCCGGTCCTCGCCCATGTCATTGATAACATAACCTAAAAGCCTGCCGAAATGGTCCTCTCTTTCATAATCAATCTCGGCTCCGATACCGATGCCGCGCTTGTCGAAATAGTCAAAAGCAAGAGTGCTCTTCGTCCCCTCCGGTTCACGCAATCCCAGCAGCCGAGACAGGTACCATCGTGTCTCAATCGACGTTCCCC
The DNA here is from genome assembly GCA_035527155.1 of Sedimentisphaerales bacterium. GTDB lineage: Bacteria > Planctomycetota > Phycisphaerae > Sedimentisphaerales > Anaerobacaceae > CS2-K091. The sequence continues at coordinate 1,222 of DATLBB010000106.1, read as the reverse complement.
ACGTGTTATCATGACCAACACGTGCGCTTTTGAGCGCAATATCGGGCCTTTGCAGGTTGCTGCGCACAAACGGCCAGTAGAAAACCGTCCTCTTCCCCACCTTAAAACGCACATCACGCATCTGCGCATCATAACTGCTGTCGGAGACCTTCCCCGCCCGCTCATCAACACCGGTCGTATCGGTGATAATCACACTTGATGCGTTAAAGGAAACCTGTGGCAGATAAAATTCACTGCTGGTCATAGTCATTTCCTCGGCAGCGAATTTATTTTCTGCCAATTGCCGAAGCTCCGCCGCCCTGACATAAATCGGAATCCCTCGGGACACATCGAAGTTCTTCATCACCGCATTTATCGCAAGCGCCTTCTTCTCTTCGAAGTCGTAGTAAATCTCCTCAGCCCGAATCGTCCGCCGCTTGGAAGTCATCACAACGTCCCCCGACAAATAAATCGCCCGCACATTTTCGCCAATCACATCTTTTGACTCGCCCCCCGGACCGCGGGCAGCAGCCCCCTTGATATACCATATAACCGCGTTATCGGCCTGCAATCCAAGCGAGCCGCCTTCTTCATCCTGTTTCTGCTCCAGACTGAACCTGCCCATTATCGTCGCAATATTTTCACCCTCTGCTGTCTGAGTCGACTCTATCTTCAGCACAGCTTCGCCCACAGGTCCTATATCAACCGGATACCGGAAACGCGGCTCCTTCTCTTCCGGCTTCACAGCTTGTACGGGCGGTTCGCGAACCGCCCCTACTTCAGGCGGTCTTTCCGGCTGTATTATCTCTTTCGGCAATTTAGGCTCCGGCACACCCGCCTCCAGCTTTCGCTCAATGGATTCGACCGCAGCAAGCGCCTTTGCATAAAGCTCAAGTCCGCGAGCGTCGGCGACCTCTCTTTTTCCCGCCGTCACAAAAACTTCCCCCCTCACTTCAAACCGAACCACCATCGACTTCTCTTTTTCTATTATCGTCTCGCTCAAATCGACGGTTCTGGCCCCTTTGCCTTTTTTGACCGATATATTGCCCTCCAGATACACGTTTACCTTTTGAATTCCGGCTCTTTCTCGTTTCAGCCATACTACGGCACCGTCGCTGAAAAACTCATTGGCCCCGATTGACATTGAAAACACATCGTAAAAAACCAGAGTATGCTCACTTGGGCCCTGTCGATGGCTTATAACCTCCCGTCCTTTCAGGTACAAATCCTCGCCGACCCAGCT
>DATLBB010000105.1:0-5378 GCA_035527155.1 Sedimentisphaerales bacterium | reverse complement strand
TTTGCTGCATCCAGGTGGGATTGCGGCTCAATCGACCGAAAAACATTGCGATGGCTTCTGTTGTAAAAGCGTGCGCCGGCTCTCTGAGAAGGTGAGGCACTGTTTGTTTGCAGTATTTATTATAGACAGCATGTCCCAGTTCGTGCAGCAGAGTCTCCATCCATGCCTCATTATTCTTGAGATTACATAGGACACGTACGTCACCTTCTTTATCTATATCCGTGCAAAAAGCATGCGGATTCTTACCCTCGCGCTCGTACAGGTCGCTGTTGGCAAGCACAGATTCCACAGGCAGCCCGATGCCGGCATAAAAGCTCGCTCCCAATTCCCTGACATCTTTATCTTTATAATAGGTGTCTAAATCAAGCTCGTATACCATAGGGGTTTCCTGAAAGAATGGGTCGTGGTAATGCCAGGGCATAAGTTCCGTAACGGTAACGCCGCACTTGGCCGCCAACATCCGGTCCAAATCAGCTTTTAATTTGGCAAAAGGCTCATTGGTCAGTTCGTACAGCTCATTGAAAATCTGATCCAGTTCTTTGACATCCTGCTCAACAGTGGTAAGAAACATAGTATGATAATTGTCAAAGCCGAGCTTTCGGGCTGCTTTATTTCGTAACCTGACCAGCCGGATGATATCATTTGCGACCTCGGCCCCTACCTGTTTGCTGGCCAGCCACGCTTTTTCTCTCCTGGCCGAATCCGTTTCTGTTTTCAGGATTTCCTTAATCTCATTATCGGTTACTTTCTTTCCTTCAATGGTGCCGCGAAAGGTACTGAAGTTCTTTTCAATTTCTGTGCCCAAATCAACGATTTCTTTTAACAGCTCGGGTTCTATCTGGTTCTTCAGATAGGCGTTGTGTAGTACATCCAATTGTCGGGCCAGCACCGTATCCTTTACTTGTCCGGTTTTTTTCAGGTCTTTAAGGAAAGCGAACTCTTGGCGGTCGCTGTAGACTTGACGAATCTTAAGTGTCAGCTTGCTGACTTTATCATAATCCTCGGATTTACCGCTAAGTGCGGCGTTCCACCAGGCAAGATTCGATGCTTTCTCCATAGGTTTGATTTTTTGCACATGCGCAGTAATGAACTTTTCCAACTCTCTTTCCTTCTCCTTTTCGTTAGGTGCACAACCGAAAACAATAACACTTAACGCCAGCATCATAACAGGATTTGATAAAATTTTCATAGCTTTATACTCCTTTCAAATATACGTTCTTTCGCAGCAATATTATCACCTGTAAATATTGAAATCAAGTGTGTTCTGGATAACCAGCCTTTTCAGAAATAGAATTTTCAAAGACGTTGGTATTTTTCACAATTCTTCTTTGATACCGAGCGGCAATGCGGGTATTATACTACGATTGTGAAGACAAGGAACTACAGAATTGTTGTCACGAAATTCGACAGAGAATATTTCTCTGAGTAAAAGAAGAGGTGTGACTTATTATGGTAAAGAGTAAGTACCTGACCGCACCGGTTCCATCGAAAAAAATGCCCGCAGGCATTCCGTACATCCTCACAAATGAGGCATCTGAGCGCTTCAGCTTTTATGGTATGAGATGTATCCTGGTTTTCTTCATGACCCACCTGCTAAAAAGTGTCAGTGGTCAGCTCGGCCCCATGAGCCCGGAGCAAAGCAAATTCTGGTTTCACCTTTTCGTCTCAGCCGTCTACTTTATGCCCCTTATCGGTGCTCTGCTGTCAGACATCTGGCTGGCTAAATACAGAACCATTCTTTTCTTTTCGGTCATATACTGTTTCGGATTCCTTGCTCTTACCCTTGACCACACGCGGTTGGGTCTCGGCGTGGGCCTGGTCCTCATCGCCGTAGGGTCGGGCATAATAAAACCCTGTGTCTCGGCAAATGTGGGGGACCAGTTCGGGAAAACAAATGAGCATCTTCTGACAAAGGTTTACCATTGGTTCTATTTTGCCATAAACCTGGGCGCGTTTCTTTCGACTTTTTTCGTGCCCGTATTGCTGGACCGCTACGGCCCGACAGTCGCGTTCGGTGTCCCCTGCGGTTTTATGCTCTTGGCCACAATCGCGTTTTGGGCCGGCCGCAAAAAGTTCGTACACATCCCACGCGGGGGCATCAAATTCGTTAAGGAATGCTTCAGCGGCGAAGGACTCAAAGCTCTGGCAAAGCTCTCTATCATTTATGTATTAGTGGCTCCATTCTGGGCCTTGTTTGACCAGATTGATTCGTCCTGGATGCTCCTGGCGGAGAAGATGAACCGTCATTTGCTGTTCTTCGAGTTGAAACCCACGCAGATTGTGGCCGCCAACCCATTGATGATAATGCTCCTGATTCCCGTGTTTTCATACGTTATTTACCCGGCGATAAACAAAGTGTTTCCTCTAACGGCACTTCGCAAGGTCGGTATTGGGCTTTTTATGGCAGCCTTGTCTTTTGTTGTTCCAGCCTTGATAGAGACACGCATAACTGCTGGCGCAAGCCCCAATATTTTGTGGTTGATTCTTGCTTATCTGATTTTGACCTCTGCTGAAGTGATGGTCTCGATTACCTGCCTTGAGTTCTCATACACCCAGGCACCAAAGAAGATGAAGTCCTTCATTATGGCAGTCTTTCTCCTATCGATTTCGCTCGGAAATGCCTTTACTGCGTTAGTTAATGCTTTTATCCAGAATGAAGATGGTACAAGCAAACTGCCGGGAGCCAGCTACTATTGGTTCTTTGCGATAGCCATGCTGGTAACCACACTTATTTTCATACCAGTGGCACGTTGGTATAAACCAAAAGAATACATTCAGGATGAGGCTTCGGCGGAATCTTCAACATGATTGTGTTGAGGTCCTTTTCGTCCTTTTTGGTACGATGATGCTAATAACTTAAAGTGGCTTGAGCAGCATCTCGCGGACGATGATTTTCATTGGGCCGAACTCCTCTCCGGGGTGCACCTGAAAGCCGATTTTGCCCGAATCAGTCGCATCGTCGTGTACGTCAGCGACCTGTCGGCCATTCAGCCAAATCTGAATATGGTCACCCTCAGCACGAACCTTCATTGTATTCCAGCCGTCCCGGTCCACTAATGTCTTGTCCGTATTCATTGCGATGAACATTTTCCCGGGACAATACAGCGAACCGGAATAGCACACGGGATTCTTGTACTCAAGGATGTCAGCCTGGTATGCTTTCGACGGTGACTGGTAGCGAAACCAAACGCCGGTATTGCACGGCCACTCAACTCTATAAGTAGCAGTCAGCAGAAAATCTTTGTACGTATCTTTAGTGAACAGGTCGCCGTGAGCATAGTTATCGCCCTGGGTGCCCACAATCGCCCCATCCTTGACCACCCATTTGGCACCGCCGCTCGTCTCCCAGCCTGTCAGGTCCGTGCCATTGAAGATTCGTATGAATCCTGCTTTGGTCTGTTTGTTGTTTGTAACGACCTCTCCGCAGCCAGATGGTAACGTCAATATTGCAAGGCATACGATAGCAAATAATCTACGCGACATAATCTTCTCCTTTTATCTTTCTGTAAAACTGAACCAATTTTTCCACGTGCCGACAAGGCAAAACTTTCCAAACATTCTCCGGAATGATACTCCAACTGCTCGCATAAATCCAGCTTTTCGTGATGAATTGACACCTGTTTTGGGCGTCCAAGTTTTCCACGTAAATATTGCTCCTGTGTCTTTATTGGTTTGCCGCTGTTTAATAGCCTTTTTACGAGAGGTTCATATACTTTTACGGCCTCCCAATAGGCGTAAGTGTCATAGTATCGCGGTTTGGGTTTGGCGTACTTGCGCATATCCAGGTCACGTCGGAGCTGAAACAAGTCGACATTGGACGGTCTCGGCATTTTGTTGATATACAGCAGGTTGTCCCAGTTCCACAGAATACGCATTCGCTTTATCCAGTCATTGGTTTTTTTCATGCGGTCGCGCATTCTCTCGAAGTCCTTCTCAGTCGTGTTGTTTTCAAACCACCATGGCGACAGCGAAAAGTTGTAACCCATTTCGAGAATTTTGTCCATCTCCTCCATCGAATAGTGGGATGTAAAGGCCTTATACTTGCGCTGTGTTACCCACGGTTTCTCATTTAGGACCTTCACGGGCGAATATAGCCATGCTCCGGACTCGATTTGTCCGCCATCACAAACATCCAGAAGCTCTGTGCGCTCGCAGCATTCAAGCATTATTATCGCATCCGGATTTATCTTCTGAATTCGCTTCCTCATTGTCCGCACGAGGTTGATTGCGCCTTCGTTAAAAGAGCCGGTGTGTTTGCGGTCGCTGTCCTTCAAGTCCCATTGGCAGCCGTATGAGTCCAGGTGAAAGCCGTCCACTCCATAAAGGCTGACCAGTCTTTCTGCCACGCCGCATATATAATCCGTCCAGCCGGAACCTTCCCCGGGCCACATAAGAAAGAATCTGGGCCTGCCGTAATATGTTTCGGGATTGCCCTTAGCGTCCTTCATGCACCAGTCCATACCATGCCGCCGTCCCACTTTGCTTGTCCTTGTGATAATAAACGCTTCCATATACAGTATAATCTTGCCGCCCATCGAATGAATCTTTTCAATTCCTGCCTTGAAAGCTTCCTGCCCACCGAGGTCGGTGCGTATTTCATAGTCACCCTTATTGCCCTCATAATTAGGCTCCCAGTAACTTACAAGATATACACAGTTGCAACCCAGTTTTCGGGCGTCCTGCAAAAGGATGGGCAGATTGCGGAATGTTCCCAGTTTTTTCTTGATGTCTTCACTTGGGAACTTCATCAGTGGCCCGCCCGCTCCTGAAAGGTCGAATGAGGCATACATTGCCCGGTTATCTCTCCACCACTGCGGAGAATCAACAGCAACGGCATAGCTGGCTATTACAAACAGGATTATTAGAATACCGGAAACTGAAATGATTTTCTGCATGGGTATATATTCTACCTTTTCATCACAGGATATTCATCGACACGAGTTCGAGTCCTCACGTTAATACAGGGTGAAATTGAGTCCGGTTCCAAGAGGGACGGGCCTGTCGGCTTTAAGCCCTTTTTCGTTTTTGAAAATATACACTGCTTCTGTTGTTGCTAAGGCCACATCAGGGACACCGTCCCCTGTCATGTCGCCGGTGAGGATGCTTCTCTCGGAGGCGCTCTCATCGGCAGAGGGCCCGTTTTTAGTTGGCTTAGGCGTAACGAAGACGCCGATACGTTTGCCCTTATAATTATAGATACCGCCATTGTGAGCGACCATAATTTCGTTTAAGCCGTCACCTGTCCAATCCAGCAGGTGGTGATGCCGGCTGTAGTTGGTTATGAGCTGGCCGAGATGATTGCCCTGTTCATCGAGCACCCAGAGAGGACTTTTACCAAGGGGCTGGTGGTCGATGTCGACGAGCAATTGTGCTGCCCG